>NZ_CAINTR010000025.1 GCF_903853455.1 uncultured Magnetospirillum sp. | reverse complement strand
GTAATTGTCGCTGCACTTCCTTATTGCTGAGCAATGCTTGCTTGTGATAGCGGTATAGGTGCTACTCGACGGTGTCTCATACCGGTCATCCTAATTGTCGCTGACCGGCCACCGTAATTGTCGCGCGCCACGGGACGCGAGGAACGCTGACGCAGCTGGCATCCACTGTTGAACGATGGCCGCGTCCACTCCTCAACGATCCTCGCCGTATTCTGTGCCTGTCGCGGGACAATGCCTCTCGGCTACTACAGGACATTCCAAGGCTCGTCGTTCCGCTCACCACACGGCTAGGTCTCGCCGACCTGGCCAGCATTGTCGCCGCCGGTCAGATTCCGAGCGGAACATTCCCGCTGATCATCCGACCGGCCGGTTCCCACGGAGGCAAGGGATTAGCGCATGTCGGAGACGCCGAAGCCCTAGAGGTCTACGTAGAAGCCTCCCCCGCAGCGCAGTTTTATGTGGCGCCGTTCGTCGATTATCGTTCTGCCGATGGGCAATACCGCAAATTTCGCATCGCACTGGTCGGGCGCCGTCCCTTCCTCTGCCATATGGCGATCAGCAATCACTGGAATGTGCATTACGGCAACTCCGGAATGGACTGTGATCCTGGCAAACGCGCCGAGGAATGCCAGATGATGGAAACGTTCGACAAGGTGTTCGTGCCGCGCCATCAGACCGCCCTTAGCACGCTTGCTGACCGAATTGGTCTGGACTTTGTCGTGATCGACTGCGCCGAAACCAAAGATGGCGAATTGCTGTTTTTTGAAGCCGACCACGCATCGGCGGTCCACGGCCTTGATCCGCCACAGATCTTTCCCTACAAGCGAGCGCATATGAGCCGCCTGTTCGACGCATTCGCTCAAATGCTTAAGAGCGCTGCGGCAAGGTAGTGAATTTCACTCCCCGGTGTTGGCGGCGGAACGCGATCATCCATTTTGCCCGTGATCACAGCCTTGGATCCGAGAGGCCGACGCATCCTGGGACGGAGATGCACCTGATCCTGTTGCATCCAGCTTCCTTCACGGTGGCTACCGCAGCCGAAACGACGAAGCCCCGCACTGTGACGAAGCTATCGTAACTTAATGATATTTATACTAAAAATGGCACGCCCGGAAAATTAGAACTTTCATCCCCAGATTTGCAGTCCGTGGAGAGGTCGGGGCGCATCGCGGACAACGTGCCGCAGACAGGGCGGATGGCGGACAAACTGGGGAGCACCGTGTCCCGCAATAACGGACTTTCCTCCTTTAGAACCCGCATCCGGCCCGTGGGGTTGGTGTGGTGCATGCGTTGGTTGACGCAGTGTGATCCCGTCCATAGCGCTTGCCACCCGAATAGGTTAACATCCCGCTAATTTGGCGTCCGGCTGGAGTGCGTACCATGATGACCCCATCGAACCTAAAGGCTGCAAACCGGTCATTCGTCAGTGGCACAGATCCAAACGATTATGAATCGGCGTCCGGACTTTGGTTTTCGGACGATTTTGGCCCAGGCGATCTCTCTTCCATGGCCCCGCAGGTGGGCCCGAGCAACGCATCCGCCACCGACAGCGGCTTCGGCCTTGGCGGTTTGGTGTCAGCCGCCGCCGCTCCCTCGACAACCTCCACGGGCTCAGCCGCATCGTCCACAGCGACGACCACATCGACGGCCTCCGGAACCGCGAAGGCCGGAACAACAGCCACCCCGTCGTGGATCGCCTCGCTGAGCGACTCGGTGCTCAAGAGCGACATGAGTACGGCAGCGGTGGACGGCACGATCAGCGAGGCCGAGATGGCCAAGCTGTTCACCGATCTCGGCGCCGAACTCACGACAAGCAAGTCGACCCTGTCGGCCTCTCAATTCGCTGACCTCAAAACCATTGTCGCCGACCTCGGCGTGGGCGAAAGCGTGTCATCCTATGTGACCTACATAAGCAGCGCCCTCGTGAACGGAAATGCCGCGAACGCGAAATGGACCGGCGGCGCGGCCACATCTGTTGCACTCGGCAATCTCGCGGTCGGTTCGACCGCAACGCAGCTGAGCGAGTTGGACGGCAAATGGCTCCTCGGCACCGACTCACCAACCAGCACGGTGCAGATGAGCGGGGTTCGAACCTTCAGCGTCAGCTATTCCGCAGTGTCCAGCCCCTTGTTCGCGACCAGCGGGCCGAGCATGAGTGACGTTAACCAGGGCTATCTTGGAGACTGCTATCTCCTTGCTCCCCTGGCCGAGATCGCCAAGCAGGACCCTTCGATCCTCCAGTCCATGATCACCAGTAACGGCAACAACACCTACGGCGTTCGCTTCTTCGTCAACGGGACGGCGGAATACGTCACCGTCAACAACGCCCTTGCGAACGGCGGAACCGAGTTCAACAGCGGAACCGATATCTGGGCCAGCCTGGTCGAGAAGGCCTATGCCGAATTCCAGGCCAGCGGCGTGGTCACCGGCAATACCGTCAATTACGGCAACTCATTCTCCACCATCGGCAACGGCGGCTCGCCGGAATATGCGCTGGAGGAGATCACCGGGGCGACGTCCATCACCGATTTCAATGCCAGCGGCTCTTCATGGTCCGACGCCATCTACAACAGCTCGCTGCGCTACCAGTCTGGCGTCGCGGGGCTGTCGACCGCGTCGGTCATGGCCACGCTGGTTTCCGATCTGGCGAAGGGTGACGACCTTGTTCTGACGTCGCTGACCAACGCCACCGACTCGGCGGGGAGAACCACGCTGGTTTCCAGTCACGCGATGTCGATCTATGGGTTCGACAGCGCGACCGGGATGCTTGATGTCCGGAATCCTTGGGGAACCGCCAGCGGGCAGTATTGGGACACGACGTTCGAGGTCAGCCTTACGACCCTCCTGGCTGACGGCGACACCATCAGCGTTGACAACGTGGGGGCGTCATCCGCGCCGTCCGCGCCCGTTCTGCTCGCGCAGACGGCAAACCAGACCGAAACCGTCGGCAAGGCGTTTTCCTTCGCGGTGGCGGCCGGGACGTTCATCGACCCGAACAACTCGGCTTTGACGTACTCGGCGACCCTGGCCAACGGCGGCGCCCTGCCGTCCTGGCTGCAATTCAACGCCGCCACCGATACGTTCAGCGGGACGCCGACCGCCGCAGGGACCACCTCCGTCACGGTAAAGGCCACCGATTCGTATGGCCTCTCCACATCCGAGACCTTCTCATTCGTCGCGGCGACGCCTGCCGCCCCCGTTCTTGCTGCCCAGACGGCAAACCAGACCGAGAGCGTTGGCAAGGCGTTTTCCTTCACGGTGGCGGCCGGGACCTTCCGCGACCCGAACAGCTCCGCATTGACCTACTCGGCAACCCAGGCCAGCGGCACCGCCCTGCCGTCCTGGCTGCAATTCAACGCCGCGACCGATACGTTCAGCGGAACGCCGACCGCCGCCGGCGTGACCTCGGTCACGCTCAAGGCGGTGGACACCTACGGATTGTCCGTGTCCGAGACGTTCTCCTTCACCGCCGTGGCGCCATCGGGACCGGTGCTCTCGAACCAGACCGCCAGCCAGACCTGGACCATCGGTCAGCCGGTCAGCTTCACCCTGGCGGCGAATACCTTCTCCGACACGAAAGCCATGTCCTATAGCGCGTTCCAGCTCCTGAACACGGGGGATGTCCTGGCGACCGGTTGGCTGCGTTTCAATTCCGCCACGGATACCTTCAGCGGAACGGTGGCGAGCAATGAGCACGGCACCTTGCACCTGGGCGTAACCGCCATGGACTCGACCGGCGCCAATGTCACCGACTATTTCAACGTCTCGTTTAAAAACCAACAGGGCGTTGTGGTCTCCGCGATGGCGAACGACAATGGGTCGGCTGCACCTGCCAATCCGGCGCTGTTTGGCGGCGTCTCTCCCCTGCAAGGAACCGCCCCGTCGCTGGCACTGGTGGACAGCACGGGCTTGGGAAATAGCGGCCTAAGCTCCGTGGCGCTCCTCAACCCAAACAATCAGAATAACCAGCCGACTCTCCTTGTTTCCCAAGCATAATCAGGATGGCGAAGAACACGGTAAAGGGGATGGTGGCGACGACCTTCTGCACCGCGTCAGCGCGGCTCGGCATCGATCAAGCCACGCTTCAGATCGAGCGGGGAGGCGGTGATTGCCGTCTCTCCCAAATCCACAGCGTTCGATTTTGAGCTCTGACATCGGTGGAAAAGGAAGACCCTATCGCCACCGAGGCTGGACATCATCAGTCCCGACAAAACAGGGGGCTTCTCTGGTGATAGAAGGGAAGGCTGATCGGCCATCGAAGCCGCGACAACCTTGTTCTTGCCGTTCCGCTTGGCTTCAAGCATCAGACGGGCGGCGTGGTCTATGACAGCGGCAACGCCATCGCCACCCGTCGCCACCGTCACCATGCCAATATCCATTGCGGCTGTTCTTTGGCCGGGGGGTGATTGGATCCGCGCGGGGAGGCCCTCGGCCCGATCGCCGAATGGATGTGACGAATGTGCTCCCGATTAGCGATTCGTCGTTCCGCCGGGCGTGTCCGCCGACTGGGCTCCATCGGTGAGGTGGAGGTCGCGTTCGCTGACCAGACAGGCCTTCGTGCCGGTTCCGCGCCCGCCCAGCGGCTCGACCACCGCCTGAACCATGCAGCGTTGGGAGCAAACCTCGGCACAGACCTGCATCTGGTTCTGCCATTGCTCGTCGGCACCGACAGCCACATAGCCCTTCATGGCCTTGATCTCCGCCTCGGAGTACCGCCCGCCCAACGCCTTGGCGTAGTCGGCCTTCATGCGGTCCGCCGAAATATCCGAGCAGCCGCAATTGGCGACCAGCCCCATGAAGCGTCCCATGCGGGTGTAATGCGCCGGCTGATCCGGTGGTGGCAAGGCACATCCCACCAGCAGCAATACGGCAAGGGCGGCGATAATTCTCATGGCACACCTCGCATCCGATCACACATCCCGTTGCCGTCATTATAGGCCTGAACATCCCTCTCCGTCATTCGCCGTCATTCGCCCCAAGCCGCCGAAAATGGATGGTGCAATGGATGGATCAAATCTCATTGTCGCCTTGGAAGGCGCTATTTTGCTAGGGGAATGGCGGAGGAGGAGCCCACCCTACTTGAGTTGGCTGGCCACGGCTTGTTATTCGCCGATGTCCGCCTCAATTCGCTGCCCACCGATTGTTTTAGGCGCACCTTAGGCACACGAGGCACGGCTTTGCCCTACTGCACCAGAGGTGCGTTTCCATATAACCCCTTGAAAAAGAAAGCCCCTGGTTATGCACCAGGGGCTAAGTCAAACAGGGAGGCTTCACGTCTAGGAGACGTAGGGTCCGAAGACCCGGAACCCAGGCATTGCACCTGGGAACGAGTGAGCGGGGAAAACCCCGCCGGAACTCGTGACCTGCTGCAATGCAGCAAGTCGTGAGTACTGATTTACGGCATGTTGGCGGTCACAACCACTCCAAAAAACAAGGTGGGGGCATGCGCAGACCGCATGACTCGCCCTCACCCCAGCAAATCAGAGGGTTTCAGCGATCTTGGACAGCAGGAAATCGCGGAACACGGTGATGCGCTTGGAGTTGCGCAGCTCCTCCGGATAGACGAAGTAGGCGTCGATCTTCGGCCCCTTCAGCTCCGGCAGGATATGGACCAGGGTATCGGTCTCGCTGCTGAGATAGTCGGGCATGGCGGCGATGCCGAGCCCGCTTTTGACGGCGCGGTAGATGCCGTAGATGTTGTTGACCTCCAGCACCGGTCGGCGCGGCCGGTCCGGCGAGGCCCCGGCCTCCAGCAGCCAGTTGACGTTGGAGACCGGCGCCGACACGCGGGTGTCGTCGCCGTAGACGATGATGCGGTGGTTGTCGAGGTCGTCGGGCGACGTGGGCATGCCGTGCTTTTCCAGATAGGCCGGCGCGGCATAGACGCTGTAATTCATGGACAGCAGATGACGCTGCACCAGGTCGGGCTGGCGCGGCGGCATCATGCGGATGGCGATGTCGGCCTCGCGCATGGCCAGGTCCAGCTCGCCGTCGAACAGCACCATGGTCACCGCGATGTCGGGGAAGCGGTCGAGGAAGTCCTTGATCCGAGGGGTCAGCCACAGCGACCCGAAGGCCACGGTGGTGGTGATCTTGAGCGGACCTTGCGCCCGCTCGCGGCTTTCGGTCAGCAGCGCCTCGGTCATGGCCAGCCGGGAGAACACGTCGCGGGCGGTCTGGTACAACAGCTCGCCCTGCTCGGTCAGAATCAGCCCGCGCGCATGCCGGTGGAACAGCGGCAGGTTGAGGCTCTCCTCCAGTGCGCTGATCTGACGACTGACGGCCGATTGACTGAGGTTGAGAACCTCACCCGCATGGGTGAAGCTGCCGGCCTCGGCAACCGCGTGGAAGACCCTAAGCTTGTCCCAATCCATAACGCTGAGAAGGCTCATCCCCAAGGAGGCGGTTCGTTCCGCCCTTATACCTTTGGCACAATACTGTGCCGGAACTTATCCCATATGTCCATGCGCGGTAAGAAAGCGCTCGGCCTCCAGCGCCGCCATGCAGCCGGTGCCGGCCGCCGTGACCGCCTGGCGGTAGATCTTGTCCTGCACGTCGCCGGCGGCGAACACGCCGGGAATGTTGGTGGTGGTCGCCCCCGGAGGCGTGATCAGGTAGCCCTCGGAATCCATCTCCAGCGCGCCCTTGAACAGCTCGGTGTTGGGCGAGTGGCCGATGGCGACGAACACGCCGTCCACCGCCAGCTGGGACAGCGCCCCGGTCTTGACGTTCTTCAGCCGCACCCCGGTCACGCCCGGCGGGTTGTCGTCGCCGACGATCTCGTCGACGACGGAATCCCACACCACAGCGACCTTGGGATTGGCGAACAACCGGTCCTGGGCGATCTTCTCGGCCCGGAACGAGTCGCGCCGGTGAACCAGGGTGACCTTGCTGGCGATGCCGGCGAGGTAGATCGCCTCTTCCACCGCCGAATTGCCGCCGCCGATCACCGCGACGTCCTTGCCCCGGAAGAAGAAGCCGTCGCAGGTGGCGCAGGCCGAGACGCCGAAGCCGGAGAACTTCTTTTCCGACTCGATGCCAAGCCAGCGCGCGGTGGCGCCGGTACAGATGATCACGGTGTCGCCGGAATAGGTGTCGCCCGAATCGCCCACCGCCTGGAACGGCCGCTTGGACAGGTCGATGGAGGTAATCAGGTCGTCCATGAAGCGGGTGCCCACATGCTCGGCCTGGGCCTGCATCTGCTCCATCAGCCAGGGGCCCTGGACGGCCTCGGCGAAGCCGGGATAATTCTCCACGTCGGTGGTGATGGTCAGCTGGCCGCCGCGCTGCAACCCGGCCACCAGCATGGGCTCGAGATTGGCTCGCGCCGCGTAGATGGCGGCGGTGCATCCCGCCGGGCCGGAGCCCAGAATCAAGACCTTGCTATGATGATGCGCCATCGGACGGCCCCCATGTCGAAACCAGTTTTGTTGCAGGACAGCATAAGGAGAGGGCGCGCCGCTGGCAAGCGGCGCGCCCTCTTTCAGACAACTTCGGCTTTTTACAGCTCGGAAGCGTGCTTGGCCAGATAGTCGGCGACGCCATTGGGATTGGGCTTCATGCCGGCCTTGCCCTTGTTCCAGCCGGCGGGGCAGACCTCGCCATGCTCTTCCGAGAACTGGAGCGCGTCGATCAGACGCAGCGCCTCGTCCACATTGCGGCCGAGCGGCAGGTTGTTGACGTGCTGGGACTGCACCACGCCGTTCTTGTCGATCAGGAAGGTGCCGCGCAGCGCGACGCCACCCGGCAGCAGCACGCCGTAATCGCGGGCGATGCTCTTGGTCAGGTCGGCCACCATGGGGAACTGGACGTTGCCCAGGCCGCCCTTCTCCACCGGCGTGTTCTTCCAGGCCAGATGGGTGAAGTGGGAATCGACGGAAACCGCGATCACCTTGGTGTTGCGCTCGGCGAAGGCCGCGACCCGGTGGTCGTGGGCCAGAATCTCGGACGGACACACGAAGGTGAAGTCCAGCGGGTAGAAGAACACCAGGCCATACGAGCCCTTGAGGTAGGACTTCAGATTGAAGGCGCCGTCGATCTCATTGTTGGGCAGCACCGCCGGGGCGGTGAAATCAGGGGCGGGCTGACCCACCAATACGCTCGGGCTCTGGCACGTCTCGGACATTCTCGTGGCTCCCTCGAAAGGCTGGGGGTAAAAGTTTGTAGGGGCAATCTAGTCGGTCTTGCCCCGCCACGCAAGATGGAATGATTTTAACCACCGCTCCAGACCGTGGAGGGGAAACGATTTTAACTCATATTTCATCTGGAGTTAAAGCCGCCGAGTATCCCGACCCGAAGCTTTTTTACCCCCATATTCCTGGCCGGCGCGACAAAGTCGGGCTTGCTGGACGGGTGCTTTGTAATATAATTTCGCAAAGTTCGGGGGTTTTGGAGTTCTCTTATGCAACGGGTCAAGCTCGACCGGATCGACCGCCGCATTCTTGCCGATCTGCAAGCCGATGGTCGAATGACCAATGTCGAGTTGGCGCGACGGGCCGGCATCTCGGCGCCGCCCTGCCTGCGCCGGGTGCGGGCGCTGGAGGAAGCGGGCTTCATCAAGGGCTACCACGCCGAGATCGATCCGGGGGCGCTGGGTTACAACGTCACCGTCTTCGCCCATGTGGGCCTCAACAGCCAAGCCGAGACCGACCTCAAGGCCTTCGAGGATCTGGTCAAGGGCTGGCCCGAGGTGCGCGAGTGCCACATGCTGGCGGGCGAGACCGACTTCCTGCTCAAAGTGGTGGCCCATGACTGGGACGATTACCAGCGCTTCCTCACCACCCGCCTGACCGCCGCCCCCAATATCAGCCACGTCAAGAGCGCCCTGGCCATCCGCACCTCCAAGCTGCAACCCGGCGTGCCCATCGACGTGGATGCCGGCCCGGAGCCGGACGGGGAGTAGGAGCAACGCGACGCGCGCCTCGTGGCGCGGAAGGCAAGGGCGCTCGCGCCCGCCCGCCGACTGAGGGCACCGCTGATCGGTTCCGATCAGCGGAATACGGTATTACTTCGCCGCCAACGCCAGCAGCTTTTGCGGCAACACCGCGCCGGCGCCGGAACCGCCCAGCAGGCGGGCGGCGGCGGCGCGCTCGGCCGGGGTGAAGCTGGCCAGGGTCTTGGCCGCCTCGCCGCGAGCCCCGGCGGCCATGTCGAAGCCGGTTCCGGCGACGGCGTACCACCGCGCCGCCTCGGCCCGTCCCTTGGGGCCGCCGGTTACTTCCATCAGCACCGCCATCAGCAATGCCGCCGGCCCGTGGTGGCGGCGCGCCGCCAGTTCCGCCATGGGAACGGCCTTGCCGACCAGTTCGGGAACCTCCACCAACCCGGCGGCGGCGCGATAGGCGGTGCGGCACAGCACCAGGACGGCCTCGCGGCGGAAGTCCGGGTCGGTCTGGACCTCGGCGGCGGCGACCAGCCGATCCATCCAGGCCGCCGAGGCAGGATTGGCGCCGCCGAAATCCTTCTGGGCGAAGGGCATGTCCTCCAGCCGCTCGCGCCGTGTGCGGGGGGCGCTCACCTTGGCCAGCGCCGCCAGCGCCGCCGCCGGATCATCCGAGCGGGTCCGGGCGCCGTACAGCACCAGCAGCGCCCCGTCGCGCCGGCTCGGCACGGTCACGGCGTCGATCTCGGGCGCCAGCAGGTCGCCCAGCCGCAGGGCCGCCGCGTTGGCGCCGCCCAGGGCCAGGGTTTCCAGGGCGGCCAGGCCGGTGTCCAGGCGCCCATCACCAGGCAGGGCTTCCCCCGGAGGCAGGGCGGCCCAGGCCGCGATGGCCTCGGCGCCGGTGGCGTCGGTCTCCGCCAGCCGCTTGCCGGCGAAGCTGGCGGCGGCATGGGCCAGCAGCCGCACCCGCAACGCCGGGTCGGCGACCCGTGCCAGCGCCAGGGCGCCGCTGGGATTGTTGCGCTTGGCCTCCATGTCGATGTTGTAGCCGGCGATGGTCTCGGTCATTTCCCGCACCAGGGCGGGATCGTCGTGCACCATGGGCGCATCGGTGGCGGCCTCCAGCGCCAGCATGCCCTGGCCCTCGTCGGCCACCTCCAGGCCACCGGGAACGGCGCGCAGGAACACCTCCACCAAACCGGCGGCTTTCAGCCGCTCCGCCGGCCAGAAGCTGTCGGCGGCGCAGGGCAGCGCGAAGGCGATGTCGGCCCCCGGCGTCAACGCCTCGGCGGTGGCGGCGAAGCGGCGGAGCACCGTGCCCTCGACGCGGCAGAGCCCGCCCTTGTCCTCGACCTCGGCAATTTTGACCTGAAGATGGTCGTCGGCGGCAAGGCGGCGCGCCACGTAATGCTTGGCCTCCAAGCCGGCCAGGGCCGGACCGGCGGCGAACAGCAGCATGATGGTGGGCAGAACAAGGCGCGACATGAGACCTCCCCGGATCGGACCGGAGCATGCTACCCCGCCGCCGCCGCCGCCGGCTTGACTTGGGTCATGTGTCATGCCAGCAAGCCGCCACGCCCTTCGACCCGGAGCCATGCATGAGCGGCAGGGCTCTCATTCTTTCGCATAGGCATTCTACACCTTTGGTTTAATCTGATCTTTCGGTTAATCTAGCGGATGGGCGACGAGGGGGGGAGTTGGACCGATGGCACAGTTTGAATGCCCCGAATGGACGCCGGCGCTTTCCGTCGGCAATGACCAGATCGACGGCGAGCACCGGGAGTTTCTCGTTACCGTCGCCCTGATCGCGAATCTCATCGAAGGCGGAAGCGCGGTCGAGATCAAGGCCGCCACCGGCGCCATGGTGGCGCTCCTGCGGGAGCATTTTCAGAACGAAGAGCGCCTGTTCTTCGGCACCGCCTATCCCATGGCCATGAAACACTCGGTCGAGCACCGGGTCCTGCTGTTCATGGCGTCCGACGCCAAGAAGATGATCGACAGCTCGAACGACCAGGTCTATCTGCGGCTGGCATTGGGCATCATCACCCAGTTGGTGGTCGATCATTTGCTGCAAAGCGACATGGAATATAAGACGTATCTTCTGAGCGACCAGAATGCCGGGATGGAAGGCACGGCCACCGGGGCCGCCCCCGTCCTGGAAACGGCGGATCGCCCGTAGCCAGCCTCACCCCAGCGCTTCCAGCACCTCCCGCGAGGGGGCGAAGAACGCCGCGCCGGTCACCGCTTGGCTGAAGTCCAGCAGCCGGTCGTAATGGCCGTCGGCATCGCGCAGCACCATGCGCTCCAGCATCTTGCGAAACGGCGCCGGGCTGCTGCCATAGGCGACGAAATAGAGGCCGGCTTCGGCGGTGGTGCCGTAGGGCAGGCTGTGACGGAGGATCTCGAGTTCGGCGCCGTCCTCCTCGATCACCACCCGCGCGATATGGGCGGTGGGCGGCTTGACGTCGTCGGCCAGTTCCAGGTCATCCAGCTTGGTGCGGCCGACCATCGCTTCCTGATCGCAGATCGACAACGTCTCCCAGCGAGCGAGCTGGTGAACATAGCGTTGCAGGCTGACGAAGCTGCCGCCGGCGAAGGGACCATCCGGGACCAGAGCAACCCCGGCCCGCTCGTCGCCCTTGGCATTCTCGGTGCCATCGACGAATCCGGTGAGGTCGCGGCCGCCTTGGTGCTTGAAGCCGTGGATTTCCTCCACCAGCCGCACCTGGGCGCCCAATCCGGCCATGATCCGGCGCGCCAGGGCGAAATTGGCGTCGTGGCGGGGCGAATGGATATGAATGAACAGATCGGCCGGAGTCGCCGGAGCGCGGCGGGGACCATCCTCCAGCGCCTCGAACGGCACCAGACCCGCCGGCATCGAAGCTCCCACCAGACGGGGCCAGGCCGCGTGGCCGATGGCGACGGAGCTGACCAGGGTGGGGGCGTCGAACTGACCGGCGACGGATCGGGTCTGGTCGGGAATGGCCGCCAGCGCCCGACGCGTGGCGCCATCGTCTCCCCTGGCCAGGGTCAGGGTAAGGAAGAGACCGAAGCTGCCGGTCTCGGCGCAGATGGCCGATTGAGGCTGGGGCATGACGTCACTCCCCATCAGCTTCGGATGGATCAATGGACTCGCCACAGTCCACCAATTCCTGGACGAAGCTCTTGAAGTTGATGTCGCCGCGCAGCAGGTAGGCCACCACCGCCATGTTCATGTCGTCGATCATGCGCCGGGCCTCGGCAACATCCTGGCGAACCGCGCCCAACAGCACCGCGATCTTGGCCTGGGTGGCCTCCTGGCTGTCGATGACGTTCTGGATTTGGGGGAAGCGCTTGCGCCGCAGGAACGCCACCTCGCGCAATCCATGCTCCCGGGCCAAAGCCTGGAAGGAGGCGCAGAGCCGCGCCGCCTCGTCGGTCCGACCACCATCCAGCGCGGCGGCGATGTTTTTCAGCGCGCGGATATAACCCTTATGCGCATCGTCGAATTCGGCGATGCCGACACTCATGGAATCAACCCAGTTAAGGTCGGTCATGGTGTGTTCTACCCGAAGCGGACGTCGACGATCTCGTAGGACTTGGAGCCGCCCGGCGCGGTCACCTCGACGGTGTCGCCGAGATGCTTGCCGATCAGGGCGCGGGCCAGGGGGGAATGAACCGACATGCGGCCCGACTTGATGTCGGCCTCATGGGCGCCGACGATGGTGTAGACCACCTCGTCGTCGGAATCCTCGTCGGCCAGGGTCACGGTGGCACCGAACCGCACCTGGTCGCCGGTCATGGTGGTGATGTCGATCACCTGGGCGCGGGAGATGATGTCCTCCAATTCGGACACCCGGCCCTCGATGAAGCTCTGACGCTCGCGCGCGGCGTGATACTCGGCGTTTTCCGAAAGATCGCCATGCTCACGCGCCTCGGCGATGGCCCGGATCACCGCCGGACGTTCGATCGACTTCAGCGTCCTCAGCTCGTCCTCCAACTGGGCAAGCCCAGGTGGGGTCATGGGAATTTTTTCCATCAAGAAGCCCCTGCCCTAGAAACTGCCTTTAAAATACGATTGCAGCGGCGCCACATCAAGCGTGCCGCACCGCAGGGCTTCGATTGCCTCCACCGCCGCCCGCGCCCCGGCCACCGTGGTGTAGTGCGGAATGGTGTTGGTGAGCGCCGTGCGGCGGATGGAAAAGCTGTCCTTGACCGCCTGGCTGCCGTCGGTGGTGTTGACCACCAGATGGACCTGGCCGTTCAGCATGGCATCGACGCAATGGGGGCGGCCCTCCAGCACCTTGTTGAGGATGCTGATGTCGGTGACGCCGCGATCACGCAGATAATTGGCGGTGCCGTCGGTGGCCATTACCTTGAAGCCCATGGACAAAAGACGCCGGGCGATCTCGACCATGCCCGGCTTGTCGGCGTCGCGCACCGAGATGAAGACGCCGCCCTCGGTGGGTAGGACGGTGCCGGCGCCCAGTTGGCTCTTGGCGAAGGCCCGCGCGAAATCGGAATCGATGCCCATGACTTCGCCGGTGGACTTCATCTCCGGCCCCAGCAGGATATCGACGCCGGGGAAGCGGGCGAAGGGGAACACCGCCTCCTTCACCGCCACATGCTTCATCACCGGCCTTGTGGTCAGGCCGAACGAGGCCAGGGTCTCGCCGGCCATGACGCGCGCCGCGATCTTGGCGATGGGCACGCCGGTGGCCTTGGCCACGAAGGGCACGGTGCGGCTGGCGCGCGGATTGACCTCCAGGATGTAGATGTCGCCGTCCTTGATGGCGTACTGGACATTCATCAGCCCGACCACGTTCAGCGCCTTGGCCAGGGCGGCGGTCTGGACCTCCAGCTTGGCGATGGTGGCCTGGTCCAGCGAATAGGGCGGCAGCGAGCAGGCGGAATCGCCGGAATGGATGCCGGCTTCCTCGATGTGCTGCATGATGCCGGCCACATAGACCTGGGTGCCGTCGGACAGGGCGTCCACATCCACCTCGATGGCGTCCTTGAGGTAGAGGTCGATCAGCACCGGATCGTCGCCCGACACCCGCACCGCCTCGTGCATGTAGCGCTCGAGGGCCTCGTGGTCGTAGACGATCTGCATGGCGCGGCCACCCAGCACGAAGCTGGGACGGATCACCACCGGATAGCCGATGCGCTCGGCCACGGTCATGGCCTCCTGGAACGAGCGGGCGATGCCGTTGGCCGGCTGCTTCAGCCCCAGATCCTGCAACAGGATCTGGAAGCGCTCGCGGTCCTCGGCCAGATCGATGCTGTCCGGGCTGGTGCCCAGGATGGGGATGCCGGCCTGCTCCAGGGCATGGGCCAGCTTCAGCGGCGTCTGGCCGCCGAACTGGACGATGCAGCCCAGCACCTTGCCGTTGGACTGCTCGCGCCGCACCAAGTCGATCACCGTCTCGGCGGTCAGCGGCTCGAAATAGAGGCGGTCCGAGGTGTCGTAGTCGGTGGACACGGTCTCCGGGTTGCAGTTGACCATGATGGTCTCCTTGCCGGCCTCGTCGAGGGCGTAGGCGGCATGGACGCAGCAATAGTCGAACTCGATGCCCTGGCCGATGCGGTTGGGACCGCCGCCCAGGATGACGACCTTCTCCCGGTCGGTGGGATCGGACTCGCACTCGGCCGGGGTGACGCCGTCGCCCTCGTAGCAGGAATACATATAGGCGGTGGACGAGGGGAACTCGGCGGCGCAGGTGTCGATGCGCTTGAACACCGGCTTGACGTTCAGCACCTCGCGGCGGAAGGCGGTCTCGACCACGCTCTTGCCCGACAGCTTGGCCAGACGTTGGTCGGAGAAGCCCATCTTTTTCAGGCGCAGCAGGCCGGGAGCGTCGATGGGCAGCCCCTTGGCGCGGACCTCCGCCTCGGCATCGGTGATGCCCTTGATCTGGCCCAGGAACCACTTGTCGTAGAAGCAGGCGGCGTTGACCTCGTCGATGGTCAGGCCCAGCCGGAAGGCCTGGGCGATCACCAGGATGCGGTCGGCGCGCGGCTCGGCCAGCGCCTTCTTGACCGCGTCCTTCATGTCGCCGGCGCCGGCGCCGGGGATCTCGATCTCGTCGAGGCCGGTCAGGCCGGTCTCCATGCTGCGCAGGCCCTTCTGCAGGCTTTCCTGGAAGGTGCGGCCGATGGCCATGGCCTCGCCCACCGACTTCATGGAGGTGGTCAGCAGCGGATCGGCGCCGGGGAACTTCTCGAAGGTGAAGCGCGGAATCTTGGTGACCACATAGTCGATGGTCGGCTCGAACGAGGCGGGCGTCACGCCGGTGATGTCGTTGGCCAGCTCGTCCAGGGTGTAGCCCACCGCCAGCTTGGCGGCGATCTTGGCGATGGGAAAGCCGGTGGCCTTGGACGCCAGCGCCGAGGAGCGCGACACGCGCGGATTCATCTCGATGACGGTCATGCGGCCGTCCTTGGGATTGACGGCGAACTGGACGTTGGAACCGCCGGTATCCACCCCGATCTCGCGCAGCACCGCGATCGAGGCGTTGCGCATGATCTGGTATTCCTTGTCGGTCAACGTCAAGGCCGGCGCGACGGTGATGGAATCGCCGGTATGGACGCCCATGGGATCGATGTTCTCGATGGAACAGATGATGATGCAGTTGTCGTTCTTGTCGCGGACAACCTCCATCTCGTATTCCTTCCAGCCCAGCACGGATTCCTCGACCAGGACCTCGTGCACCGGGCTGGCGGCCAGACCGCCGGAAACGATGTGTTCGTACTCGGCCACGTTGTAGGCGATGCCGCCGCCGGTGCCGGCCAGGGTGAAGCTGGGGCGGATGATGGCGGGCAGGCCGACCTCGGGCATGGCTTCACGCGCCTCGGCCAGGGTCCTGACCAGTCGCGACTTCGGGCTTTCCAGGCCGATCTTGTCCATGGCGTCGCGGAACAGCAGCCGGTCCTCGGCCTTGGCGATGACGTCGCGCTTGGCGGCGATCATCTCGACCCCGAACTTCTCCAGGATGCCCATATCCGCCAGCTTCATGGCGGTATTGAGCGCCGTCTGGCCGCCCATGGTGGGCAGCAGCGCGTCGGGGCGCTCCTTCTCGATGATCTTGGCGACGATCTCGGGGGTGATCGGTTCGATATAGGTGGCGTCGGCCAGACCGGGGTCGGTCATGATGGTGGCCGGGTTGGAGTTGACCAGGATGACCCGGTAGCCCTCCTCCTTCAGCGCCTTGCACGCCTGCACCCCGGAATAGTCGAACTCGCAGGCCTGACCGATGATGATCGGTCCGGCGCCGATGATGAGGATTGACTTGATATCTGTACGTTTGGGCATGGCGCCTGCTTTGAGCTAAAAGTGTTTATTCAGACACGAATGAACACGAATGAACATGAATAGAAAATAAGGATTTAAGTCCATATCGCCCTGCGGACAGAGCCGTGGATGTGGGGTTAGTCCATCATACGTATTCGTGTTCATTCGTGTTCATTCGTGTCTCCTTATTTATTTGCTTGCCGTTTCCATCAACCCCACGAACCGCTCGAACAGGTAATGGGCATCCTGGGGGCCGGGCGAGGCCTCGGGGTGGTACTGCACGCTGAACACCGGCTTGCCGTCCACCGCGATGCCCTCGACCGAGCTGTCGAACAGCGAGCGGTGGGTGACGGTCACGCCGGCCGGCAGCGATTTCTCGTCGACCACGAAGCCGTGGTTCTGACTGGTGATCTCCACCTTGCCGGTGGCGAGGTCCTTGACCGGATGGTTGGCGCCGCGATGGCCGGTGTCCATCTTGAAGGTCTTGGCGCCCAGCGCCAGGGCCAGCATCTGATGGCCGAGACAGATGCCAAACAGCGGCGTTCCCGCCTTTAGCACGCCTTGAATCATGGGCACGGCGTATTCACCGGTGGCGGCCGGGTCGCCGGGGCCGTTGGACAGGAAGACGCCGTCCGGCTTCAGGGCCAGAACGTCATCGGCGGTGGCGGTGGCCGGCAGCACGGTGACCTTGCAGCCCGAGGTGGCGAGGCAGCGCAGGATGTTGCGCTTGGCGCCGTAATCCAGCGCGACCACATGGAAGCGGGGCGCCGCCTGTTTGCCATAGCCGCCGCGCAGCGCCCATTCGGTCTCGTCCCACTCGTAGGACTGGGTGGAGGTCACGTCCTTGGCCAGGTCCATGCCCTCCAGGCCCGGCCACTCGGCGGCCTTGGCCCACAGCGCCGGCAGATCGAACACGCCGTCGGGAGCATGGACGATGACGCCGTTGGGGGCGCCTTTGGAGCGGATGCGGCGGGTCAGCGCCCGGGTGTCGATGCCGCTCAAGCCCACGATGCCGTAGGACTTCAGCCAGGAGTCGAGATGCTTGCCCGAGCGCCAGTTGGCCGGCTCGGTGATGTCGGCGCGGATGATCAGTCCGCGCGCCGCCGGGGTGATGGTCTCGATATCCTCGATATTGGTGCCCACATTGCCGATATGGGGAAAGGTGAAGGTGATGATCTGGCCGGCATAGGACGGATCGGTCAGGGTTTCCTGATAGCCGCTCATGGCGGTGTTGAACACCACCTCGCCCACATTGGAGCCGGCGGCGCCCACACCCTTGCCCCACAGAACGGTGCCGTCGGCCAGCACCAGGGCGCCGGTGGCGCCAGGGGGGCGCGGCGCGTCGAATGACGGCACCGTGGCTCTCGGCTTCGGTGCGGTCCCGTGTTGGTTCGGCATGTCGGTCCTTTTGTCTCGGGCGCGGCCGGGGGGCGCCCGGTCGCGGAAGTCTATGATAAGGGAGCCGGGCTCCCGCCGCCAGACTTGGGTCGCAGAAAGCCACCGGAACATCTCGCAACGGGCAAGATCCCCGGGGGCAAGGCCGCGCATGGGCCCAGTCGGCGAATAGGTAAACGGCCGCCTTATAATGAGCCCCCGGACAGGAGTCAAGCCTTCCGAGGCGGCGGGAAAAGACGAGCTTTTTCAACGCCCTGACTTGCAACGGATAAACTATCTTTCCTAGGGGTTTTGCGCTAGCCTGTGCGCTTTCCTGAAGCGGATGCGGAATAGGGGATGCCATGCTGCGGAAGCAGTTGAGCGACGCGCTCAAGACGGCGATGCTGGCCAAGGACAGCCGCAAGGTTTCGACGGTGCGCCTGATTCTGGCGGCGCTCAAGGACCGCGACATCGCCGCCCGGCCCAAGGGCCAGGCCGACGGCATCAGCGAGGACGAGATCCGCCAGCTGCTCCAGTCCATGATCAAGCAGCGGCGCGAAAGCATCACCCTGTACGAGCAGGGCAAGCGTCCCGAGCTGGCCCAGCAGGAAGCCGATGAAATCGTCATCATCGAGACCTTCCTGCCGCGCCAGTTGGGCGACGCGGAAATCCTGGCCGCGGTCAAGGTCGCCATCGCCGAGACCGGCGCCGGCGGCATCAAGGACATGGGCCGGGTGATGGCGGTGCTGAAGGAACGCCATGTGGGCCAGATGGACTTCACCAAGGCCAGCGCGGTGACCAAGGCGGAATTGGGGGCCTAGCGGAATCCGCTTTCCACCCCATTTCTTGTGCACTTCCGCTTGATGACGCTAGGAAACCGCATCCATGGCGTTTCCGCCGCAATTCCTCGATGAGCTGCGCACCCGCATCCCGGTCACCTCGGTGGTCGGGCGGCGGGTCAAGCTGACGCGCAAGGGGCGCGAGAATCAGGGCCTGTGCCCGTTCCACAACGAGAAGACCCCGTCCTTCACCGTCAACGACGACAAGGGCTTTTTCCACTGCTTCGGTTGCGGCGCCCATGGCGACGCCATCGGCTTCGAGATGCGCATCGGCCATCTGTCCTTCACCGAGGCGGTGGAGCGGCTGGCGGCCGAGGCCGGGCTGGAGGTTCCCAAGGCCACACCGGAGGACCGCGTGCGCGAACAGCGCCGCGCCTCGCTCCACGACGCCCTGGAAGCGGCCTGCGCCTTCTTCGAGAAGCAACTGCGCGCCGCCTCGGGCCGCGACGGCTTCGCCTATCTCAAGGGGCGCGGCCTGTCCGACGAGACCATCGCCCGCTTCCGCCTGGGCTGGGCGCCGGACTCCCGCGAGGCGCTGAAGACGGCGCTGATGAGCAAGGAATGCCCGGAAACCCTGCTGGCCGAAGCGGGGTTGCTGAAGAAGCCGGAGGGCGGCGGCGGCGCCTTCGATTATTTCCGCGGCCGGGTGATGTTTCCTATCACCGACCGGCGCGGCCGGGTGGTGGCGTTCGGTGCCCGGACGCTCGGCGACGGCCAGCCCAAATACCTCAACTCACCGGAAACCCCGCTGTTCCACAAGGGCGCCACCCTCTACGGCCTCGCCCATGCCCGCGAGGCGGCGCGCGAGCGCGGCACCGTGGTGGTGGTCGAGGGCTACATGGACGTCATCGCCCTGCATCAGGCCGGCTTTCCCTATGCGGTGGCGCCGCTGGGCACGGCGGTGACCGAGCAGCAGATCGAGGAGCTGTGGCGCCTCGCCCCCGAGCCGATCCTGTGCCTGGACGGCGACAATGCCGGCCAGCGCGCCATGGCCCGCGCCCTGGACCGCGCCTTTCCCATCCTCAAGCCCGGCCTGTCGCTCCGCTTCGCGGTGCTGCCGGCGCCCGAGGACCCGGATTCGCTGATCAAGGCCAAGGGACCGGCCGCCATGCAGGCGGTGCTCGACGCCGCCCAGCCGCTGGTGGAGGTGGCGTGGACATTGGCGGTGGCGGGTCGCCCGCTCGACACCCCGGAGCGCCGCGCCGCCCTGGAAAAGGAACTGATGGAAAAGGCCCATTCCATCGCCGACGAGACGGTGAAGTACCAGTATGTGCGCACCCTCAAGGACAAGCTGTGGCAAGCCTTCCGCCCCCAGCGCCCGGCCGCGCCCGGTCCCGGTGGCCGCGGCGGTACGGCGGGATGGGGCGGCAAGCGCCGCCCCCTGCCCGGCCAGACGGCGCTGCGTGGCATGGACGGACGTATCGCCGGAGTGGGCTCGCCCAATTCGCTTCGCCCCCCCTACGAGATGCAGGAAAGGGTGATGCTGGGCCTGTTGCTGGCCAATCCGGGGCTGTTCGACCTCGCCCATGAGGACCTCGGACGATGCCTGTTTTCCAACGACTCGCTTGACAACCTTCGACGTGGGATTCTAAAGCACCTCGGGGCTACGCGTGGACTTGATATGGAGGGGCTTTCCGCCCATTTACGGACGGACGGTTTTTCTCCGGTGTTGGACACCCTGCTTGAGGCGAGCGAACGACGAATGCGCTCGGTCCGAAGCTATGACGGGATCGAGGAAGCCAAGGCTCTCTGGGAAGACGTCTTCCATCATTACACCCGGAAGGATCTGCTGGCGGACGTGAGCGAAGCCTATGGCCGGCTTGCTCAAGACGGGTCGCAGGCGGCGTGGACGCGGTTCGAGGCGGTCAAGCGCCACGAACAGGCCGCCGGGAGCCGGGACGAGGACGAGAGACGCGAATAATACCGTCTCACCGTCGAACTGAGCTTTCAGTTCGACGGTGAGACGGCAAGGGCGAAGCCCGCCGCGCCCCATGGCGCGAGAGCCAAGCGCCAGCGCCCGGCGCTTGAGGGGCAACGAGACGAGCAACGCCAGTGGCTCGTCGGTATAAGGACGTGGGACCGGGGTGACCGGGTTCGGGGTGCAGGATTCTTCAGGAGCATCGTTTTTCATGGCGACCAAATCGACGAATACCGCGGAAGTCTCCGAGAACCAGGACGAGGCCATGGACGGCCCCCTGCTCGACACCCTTGGCGTCGCCGTCAAGAAGATGGTGGCGCGCGGCAAGGAGCGCGGCTACGTCACCTATGATGAGCTGAACGCCGCCATGCCGCCCGAAGAGGTGTCCTCCGAACAGATCGAGGACACCATGTCCATGCTGAGCGAGCTGGGCGTCAACGTGGTGGAAAGCGAGGAAGGCGAGGAAGTCGCCGCCGAAACCACCGAGGAAGAGACCACCGAGGCCCCCGAAGGCTATTCCGCCGCCGGCAATGTGGACGAGGAAGACCTCGGCCGCACCGACGACCCGGTGCGCATGTATCTGCGCGAGATGGGCTCGGTCGAGCTGCTGTCGCGCGAAGGCGAAATCGCCATCGCCAAGCGCATCGAGGCCGGCCGCGAGATGATGATCGGCGGCATCTGCGAAAGCCCGCTGACGCTGCGCGCCGTGGTGTCGTGGCACGACGCCCTGGTCGAGGGCAAGATGCTGCTGCGCGACATCATCGACCTCGACGCCACCTACGGCTCCGGCCCCGGCGCCGAACTGTCGGAAGAAGACCTCGAGCGCGGCCCGGAAGAGCCGGCCGCCGTCGAGGGCGCCGCCCCCGCCGAACCGAAGGAAGAGACCGAGGAACCGGTCGCGCCGGAAGGCGAGGTCGAGGGCGAGGGCGAGGGTGAGGCCGAGGAAGGCGAGGAGAACTCCATCTCGCTGGCCGCCATGGAAATCCAGCTGATGCCGGTGGTGCTGGAGACCTTCGAGTCCATCGCCGCCACCCATCACAAGCTGGAGAAGGTCCAGGACCAGCGTCTGGCCCTGCTGTCCAAGGGCGAAGCGGTGACGCCCGCCATGGAAAAGAAATACGAGAAGCTGAAGACCGAACTGGTGCGGCTGATGGACGGCATCCATCTCAACAACGCCCGCATCGAGCAGTTGGTCGAGCAGTTGAACGGCCTCAACCGCCGCCTGATGTCCCAGGAAGGGCGCCTGCTGCGTCTGGCCGAATCCTGCAAGATCAAGCGCCAGGACTTCCTTGACGCCTATTACGGCTCGGAACTGGACCCCAAATGGGGCGAGCAGGTCGCCACCCGCAGCAAGCACTGGAAGGATTTCGGCACCAAATACGCCCGCGAGATCGGCGACATCCGCGGCACGATCGGGTTGATCTCCGGCGAGGCCGGCCTGCCCATCAGCGAATACCGCCGCATCGTCCAGACGGTGCAGCGCGGCGAGCGCGAGGCCAGCCGGGCCAAGAAGGAGATGATCGAGGCCAATCTGCGTCTGGTGATCTCCATCGCCAAGAAATACACCAATCGCGGCCTGCAATTCCTCGACCTGATCCAGGAAGGCAATATCGGCCTGATGAAGGCGGTCGATAAGTTCGAATACCGGCGCGGCTACAAGTTCTCCACCTACGCCACCTGGTGGATCCGCCAGGCCATCACCCGGTCCATCGCCGACCAGGCCCGCACCATCCGCATCCCGGTGCACATGATCGAGACCATCAACAAGCTGGTCCGCACCTCGCGCCAGATGCTGCACGAGATCGGCCGCGAGCCGACCCCGGAAGAGCTGGCGGAAAAGCTGTCCATGCCGCTGGAGAAGGTCCGCAAGGTCCTCAAGATCGCCAAGGAGCCCATCTCGCTGGAGACGCCCATCGGCGACGAGGAAGACTCCCATCTCGGCGACTTCATCGAGGATAAGAACGCGGTGCTGCCGCTCGACGCCGCCATCCAGGCCAATCTGCGCGAGACCACCACCCGCGTGCTGGCCAGCCTGACGCCGCGCGAGGAGCGGGTGCTGCGCATGCGCTTCGGCATCGGCATGAACACCGACCACACCCTGGAAGAGGTCGGCCAGCAGTTCAGCGTGACGCGCGAGCGCATCCGCCAGATCGAGGCCAAGGCGCTGCGCAAGCTCAAGCACCCGTCCCGCTCGCGCAAGCTGCGCAGCTTCCTCGACACCTGATTGTCCCTCGGTCGCCGGCCCTTAGCCGCAACTCCGAGCGAATGGGTAAACCCATTCGCTCGGCGGTGTAAGGGGGCACCCCCTTGCATTCCCCCGGCCGTCGGTTATGGTCGGGGCCGGTGGGGCCTGTAGCTCAATGGTTAGAGCCGGCCGCTCATAACGGTCTGGTTGCAGGTTCGAGTCCTGCCGGGCCCACCAACCCTCTAAGTCGTTGATTTATAACGACTTTCTTGTTTGTCAATAGGGAATAAGTGCCATTTTGTGTGGCAAAGTGTGTGGTTTTTAGTGTGGCAAATACAGCGATATCTAAATGTCAATAGGTATGTTGGTGTGTTTTTCAGGACGGTATTCCGCTAAGTCGGCTTCATAATTCAGTTTTCGGAAGCCAACCTGAATTTAGGAATTTTTATATCATTCGCTCGTCATTCCCAATGAAGTCCAATAGGTCTTCTATGGAAAGACGATGCCACCCATCAAACCCAGCATCAATCGGCAGGTCTTCGGGGACATAGGGCGATGGCAGGGCGATGAAGTAGCCGCCACCTTGGGATGGCGAACCATATGCCCTCCATCCCAATGAATGAACGATGCTGGCGATGAAGCCCGCCCACCCAGCATATCCAATGGCACTCCCATTGGAATTCTTGAAGGTGATGCTTGTCCCGTCGTGGGAAATGTGCGGCTGGATGTGGTTCATCTGATTGCCTCGTCCCACCATCGCCTCGTTGATTCGTGACGATGGTGGTTCGTGGAAAACATCACGACGCCTTCTTGGGACGCCCTGCCTTGCGGTTCTTGGCGGTGGTGGAAATGTGGTTCTGGATAACGGCGTCCAGTTCCCCCG
>NZ_CAINTR010000024.1 GCF_903853455.1 uncultured Magnetospirillum sp. | reverse complement strand
AGGGCCAGCGCGCTATCGACCATGGCGCGGAACGACGCCTTGGAGATGTTCCAGCCCTTGGACTGGCCCTTGTCGTCGAGCTTGCCGCCGGCCACGGTGAAGTTCTGCCAGAACTTCCGCCGCGCGAACGGCCCCTCGACCACGGTGAACTCGCAGTCGAGCATCTTGGCGTCGCTCTCGGTCGAGGCCTTCAGCAGCCCGGCATCCATGGGCGCCGAGCCGTTGACACCGCCGGGGCGGATGGACATGCGGATCTTGGCGAAGGTGCCGTCGGGGATCAGTTCACCGTGGGGCATCATCTGCGGTTGGGCGTCATTGAGATCGTAGGACATCGGGGGAAACTCCTCTCGGTCAGGCGGGAATGCGGTTGATCTTGGAAAGCAGGGCGCCGAGATCCGGGGCCTCGGTCATATCCAGGCGGCCGGAGCGATCCTTGGCCGGCAGGCCGAATGGATTGCCGGAGCGGCAGACGAGGCGCCGCTCGGTGGCCTTTTCATCCAGAAGCCAGTTGCCCTCGGCATCGGCCGAGAACAGATGCATGGAGATCACCTGATCGACGATGCCGGGCAACTCGCGCCCCGCCTTCGAACCTTCCATCTGCGGCTGCCAGGTAACGGCGTTGAACTCGTCGGTGACCTTCTCCAGCACGCCGACGAAGATCACGGTCTTGGCCGGCGCGTGCTGGAGATGCTTCAGCGCCTGGATCACCTCGCGCCCCAGCAGACCGTAGGCACCGCGCACATCCGGCTTTCCGGTGCGGTCGGAGAAGGCCTCCGGCTGCTGTTTGGCGAAGGCCATGGCTTGGCGCGTCAGGTCGGTGATGGAATCGACGAAGATCACCGGCATGGAGGCGAGGAACTCCTCGACCCCGCTCCCCGAATAGACCGAGCGCACATGCTGGTGGTGCTGGGCGCTATAAAATGCGTTGGGATCGACCGCCGGATCGGGGCCGCCGATCAGCACCACCAGATCGCGGAAATCGGCGAAGCTGCGCACCGGGATGCTGGCGCCGGGCCAGTCCTGGACCGACTTCATGCCGGCTTCGAGATCGAGACAGGCGGTCTTGTCGGCCGGCAGGGTCTTCAGGAGTGATGTCTTGCCACAACCTGGCGGGCCGAAGATGGCCACCGAGGTCTTGTTGCCGGCGGACGACAGTCGTTCGTCGGCGGTGATGATGCGAACGGCCATGTGATTCTCCGTTTCAAATTGGGGACGACGGGGCGTTGACCGGGCGCCGAAGGGAAGCCTTGCCCGCCCTTGCGGGTCGGGCTGCCCCGTCGCTGTCTCAGGGGGATTTCGGCTTGAGGGAGAAGCTGGGCTTGCCGGCTTTCACCGTGCGGGCGGCCTCGAAGGCGGTGCGGATGTGGCCGGGCCAGGCACCGTATTTGCGCTCCGGCACCTTGAAGGCGAGATCGACGTATTCGGTCGGATCGTCACCGGCGGCACGGATGCGTTCGACGGTGGCCGCCAACTGATCCTGGTCCCACTCCACCTTCTTCGGCAGATCGGCCACCACGGTGACGCCACCATCGTCGAACCGGACGGTGCCGGTGTCCTTGCCCTCGCTACGGCGCAGACCGGCGGCAATGGCGCCGTATTTGCGGTCCAGCGCGCCGTCGAGCCAGTCCTTGGCGGTCTTGGCTCGACGGAGGGTCTCATCGGCCTCCTCCTGCAGCAGCGCCAGGGTTTCACCGGACAGGGCGACGATGTCGCCGAGAGGCATGCGGGCCAGATCAGCGAGGCTGGGGCGATTGGGGATGGTCATCGGCGGCTCCTCCGTTTTGCATTGCCGGTTGCCTTCACGGCCAGATAGCTGAAGTCGTGATCGCCATTGCGGCGCTGAAGCAGGTAAACCCGCTCGTCCTCGGCCGCTTGCTGCACGCGGGCAGCGACATCGACCAACTGCCGGCGCAGCAATTCCGGGAGCACCTTGGTGCTGGGCATCCGGTCGTGCCCGAGATGGCCGCGGTAATAGACCAGGGTGGCGCCGGGAATGGCGTCGGCGAGCCAGTCGCACAGTCCGTTCTCGTCAACCAGCAACGGGCCGGCGGGATGATCGGGGGGGTGGGAAACTGCGGTCGTCATGGTGGTCCTCGTGTTGCTGGTTATTTGCTATGTACCGGCGCTTCAGTTGGATCGTCCCAAGGGGGCGAGGCCAAAGGCCCGAAGGCGCATGCGAAGCTCGTGGATCTGGCGGAAGAACTCGCTGCGCGAGAAACCGGACCCGGCGAGGGCGTCGGCGTGGTCCTCCTCGGCCAGCAGATGGCAGAGCCGCCGTAGCCGAGGGGGCAGACCTTCCAGGAAACGCTGGATGTCGAGACGCTGGTGGATGGCACCCGCTCCGGCGGCGCCGCCAGTCCACCAGGCGGCCAGGCCGTCGTCTTCACTGGTCCGTTCAGTGTCGTCGATCGACCCACCATGCCGGCCGCGCTCGCGGACCAGTCGGTCGGCCACATCCTGTCCGGCGTGGCGGATCACCAGTTTGGCGAAGGTCGGCCAACTGGCCTGCCCGTCGAAGCGCGGCGCCCGGCGCACCAGTTCCAGCAGCAGTTCCTGGCGAACGTCACCGATGTCCGGCGGCGGCAGGCGCAGGGTGCGGCCGATCCGACGCGCACACCGATCTGCGGCGGCCAGGCCGATCCCGGTGATGTCCATTTCGCTGGTTTGACGTTGCTGGGCCATGTTGCATCTCGTTCCGTCTGGCGTTCACTGCGGACACCACAGAAGCACGACGGACGAGGGGCCAGAGAGGCGGAATGGGGCGGAAAGGGGAATAAACCCCGTTTCCGCCCCTCGCCATACCCTCAGAAAACAAGGCATTACAGGCCGATTTTGATCCCCCCTTGTGGGAACACCCCATCGACAATTCCGCCCCATCAGAAAGACTCGACAAAGCCAATCGGCGGGAACAATATACGAACAGTGCTGTTGACTGATCAGGTCACGGCTTGCAGCCAAGGAGCCGGCGATGGCCGTCGTGACCGCAACCTTCCCCAGCGTCT
>NZ_CAINTR010000023.1 GCF_903853455.1 uncultured Magnetospirillum sp. | reverse complement strand
GTGCCGCGCAAACAGGCCGGACACATGACTGCACCCGACCGGGGCAAAATCACGTCAGAATCCCCTTGCAACGCAGGGGCCGTCCACACATGACTCGTCTATTGTCCTCAGTCGCCGGGCGCTCGCGCTTGGCTTTCGCGCCACGTGGCGCGGCGGGCTTCGCCCTTGCCTTCTCACCCCCGAACTGAAAGATCAGTTCGAGGGCTCGGCGGTATTAACCGTTCCGGCGCCCTCGCGGGGCCTTTGCCGAGTTCGCGGGCATCGACGTCAGGGCCGATTTGGCAGCGACCACATCGGCCTCGACCTGCTTCAATCCGCGACGGAGGGTGCTGTTTTCAGCTTCGAGGGATTTGGCTCGCCGCCAGCTCTGCTCGCTTTGCTGAAGGCACATTTGCAAGATGACCTGGAGACGTCTCGTCTTGTCATCGACGGGGGGCGTGCCAGGGGGGGAGGGGGGCTCCGAAAGCGCCCTGGCGGCGAGGAAATCGCCGCCGGCCAAGCGGGCGTGGTCACCTTCCTGGATAATGGCTTCGGTCATCCGTGCAAGGTGGGCAACGGCGGCCATCATTTCCCGATCGGATACCGTCCCGGGGGCTCCGGGCAGGTTGCCGCAGACGTCTAGAATTTTCAGCAGGAATTCGTGCGATTTCTGTAGATTCGCGAGCGCGACAGATAAAACCGAGGGTTGAGCCATCTGTTACGACCCAGAGGTGCCGCGAACAAATGCATTATGTCTGAACTCTCGGACATCGGCAATCCCGTGCTGGCCCTCGTCCATGGCGGGGGTATTTTTCGCGCCGGACTTCAAGGGGGCCTCGATACCGCGACAAGACGGCTCGTACGGTGACGCTGACATTGGATTCTGGAGCGGAAGGACCGGGCTGTGCCTCGCCCGCCAGTGGTTATGGGGCAAGCTCTGCGTCCACACCGGCAGCCATGTAGACCAGGGGGCGATCATCCACATTCGCGTTGGTCAGGAGTCCCTTGAATTGGGAAGCCATGGTCTGAATGTGGCCGGTGAGCCACTCGGCGACCAGGTGCGACAGGGTGACGAGCGTCGTCGCCTCGCCGGTGTTCCGGTATTCCTTGATGACGCGCGCGACCTGGTCGGCGAATGCGTCGTGTTCAGCAATATGCTCCGCCAAGTGGGGGTAATCGATTTCGGTCAGGGCCTTCTCCTCGCGTAGGAAATGACCTTCGATGTATTCTTCCAGGATATGGATGGCGGTTTCGATGATGTAGCCTTGATCGCTGTCCTGAGCGGACGTTACGTCCTGCATCAGAGCGGCCAAGCGGAAAAATGCCTGATGATCTTCGTCGAGGATATCGACATCCACGGATAAATCATCGGCCCATGCGGGAAGCGTATCTATCTGTCCCATGCCCTGTCTCGCTGCCTGTTCAAGAAGGCGGCCCAACCTGTTCCGCATCAGAGCTACATAGGATGTGAAGCCGTCCAAAAGTCAACTGGCGCCGTCAATATTTTCATATATCTGTACCAGAATGTTACATTTTCGGCGGACAGCCGCCCAGCTTAGAATATTTCACTATCCCCATGTAGGGGGGGCTGACCTGCCTACGACTTCGAGTTGCTCATTGTAGCACGGGCCATGCGAGAAAAGGCAGTAAATATAAGTCGCAATCGCGATTGGCAGCCTTCGTCAGGAAGCGGGCAACAATCATTTGACTAGCCCCTGATCCTCGGGGATGAATCAGCGTATCCGCGTGGCTTTCGCCGGAATCGCGCCATGGAGGCATCGAAGGTGGGCCGTGACCATGCTTTCCAATTGAACGGTTTCCGTCGGGCAATCAGCTCCGGTGTCTGGCTGCGGGTTCTTATTGCCGCTGCCCTTGGGCTGATGGCTGCGATTCTGTTCATTCATCTCTTCGTGGTCATTGTCCTGGGGGGGCTTCTCATGCTCGTGGCCTACTTGGCGGTCCAGCGTGCAATGGGGCCGGGGACGCGAATCCGGTTGAGAGTCCCGCCCGCCCTATCCGCGAGACTGAAGGGATGGATGTGGCGGAAATGATGATTACCCCATAAGGAGGCCCCAGATGGCGCCAATCGAGAACGAGGATGCCGGCCGTGTGAAAGAAATTCCGGTTGAGGATTTTGGATCTGGCGTCGTAAAGTTGCTAATCGGTGGTCTGTCTGGCGTTCTTGCCGCCAGGGGGGCTGGGAGCCGTGGGGTTTGTGCCACCGTCGGTCATGACCTTGGCGGGGTACTGCGAAAAGTCGAGTCCGGTCTGGCCGGCTTGATGGGGGGCAAGGTAGGCACGTAGCCTAGCCGCGGCGGCGGGCTCCATTCTTGGGAGGCACCGCGACGATGATGTGGTCTTTGGCCGTGGGCGGGGAATGGGTTCTGACGGAGATGGGGACCTCCGCTCGGCGTGCGGGAATAAAACATCTTTAGGATGGCTTGAATGAACAAAACACCAAGGAATGCGGTTGTTGTCGAAGATAACGCCCAGGTCCGAAAGTTGATTAACGTTGTGTTGAATTCGCTCGGGATCGAGAACATCATTGAGGCCGATAACGGCGAGAAAGCCATTGCCGCACTGAAGGCTACCCCGGTCGATATCATCATCATGGACTGGAAGATGGATGTCATGGACGGGCTTGAGTGCACCCGGCGGATACGGGCGGGAATCGAGGGGATCGATGCCTCCACCCCCATACTGCTGCTGACCAGTGCCGAAGGGCCGGAGGCCGAGGCGTCCGCATTTGCTGCCGGCGTCGACCTCTTCATGGTGAAGCCGTTTTCCATCAAGTCGCTCTATGGCGGGATCAGCAAGATCCTGAATGTGTCGAAAGGCGCTTGAGACCGGGTCGCTGAGGCGGTGTAGAAGGTGGTTCGGGCCGGGAGAAAGCGGCCGGGGAGGCAATTCCTTTCCGTGGTGTAGCCGTTAGCACAGAGCCAGTCCGTGGAAGCCTTATCAGGTGGCTTGCCAAGGCAAACCCAGGGTCATGGGTATCCCCCGCGTTGAGAGCTTGTTCGACCGTCGTCCTTGGCCCGGCCTCCTGCCGGGGGCTCCCTGGATAGCAGCGTCTGGGTGCAACCAGAGCGGTGACGCTTGCGCGAAACCGTTGACAGCAAACACGAGCGCAGGCTTTCGATGGGCAGCCCAATTCCAGCGTGCCGTCGTCGGCGAGTTGGGCCGATCCTGAGGCGGTCATCCGAAGCGGACAATCCATGTCTCCGCAATCCATATCGCGGAGCAGCGCAGGAGGCTTACCTCAACATGGCCCCCGCTTTCGCAGGGGCTGACCGATACAAACGGATGCGGGAGGAGGCGCTTTTTCCGCAGCCGGTCAGGGGCGTGACGGCGGCTTGCTTCGAACGCTGTAGCAGATAACGGCGATGCCTTCGCCCTTGGTATCGTTGGCGGCCTTCCACTTCCGGGCTACGCGTTCAAAGGTGAAGAGATCGCGTTGGGTCAGGGGGTTGGAATACAATTCCTCGAGAACGAGAACTTCGCCGACAACCCCCACCGGCATCAGGCGGGCCGATGGCGAAATGGAATTGGCGATGAGTTCGTCACTCACGATCCCTTCGGGGTCAATGCGAACGGCGGCCATGCTCCAATTGATGGCGACATAGGACTCAACATGCATGTCGCGCAACATGCTTATGTAGAGTCCGCCGCATCGCAACGCATTCGTCGGGTCGCTGAATCCCACAAGAATGGCGTTCCCACTGGTCGTCATCGGAACGCTGACATCCTGACCGAGGAAATTCCGATTATACTGAACCAGCAGGTCGAGAAGCATGGCCTTTTCGGCTTTTGTCTTCCGGCTGACCTGATCCAAGTACAAGGCGAGAATCGCCAGTTCCCTGGTTTCATAGGTGTAAAACGGGCTTTCCTGGGAGTCTTCGTCAGCGGCCTCGTCCTCCGCCAGAGGACTAATGGCGCCATCAGTGTCCATCTCCGAGTCCGCCAGGAGATCTGAAATCTCCGACTCCGCCAGCAGGCCCGGAACGGGGACGGCATCCACGAGTGCGCTCACGTCCTCGGCCATCGTCTCAAGGGCGGGGGCCTCGATTTCCGCTTCCAGTTCAAGTCCGGTATTCGCGGATTCGTCGCTGGGTTCCTCGATCTGTTCGGGGGCAGGTTCATGGGCGAGATCAGCCTCGGGCTCGGGCTCAGCCTCGGGCGTATCGTTCAATTCCGCCGGTGCGGGACGATCCCATTCCTCTTCCGCCTCGAAACCGGGCTCAAGGTCGCTTGACGACACCTCGACCTGATCAGGTGCCGCATCGAAATCGGCGAAACTAATGGGTTCGACCGGAAATACCTGCGGCAGTTCGGACGTGACGGGGGCTGGCGGCGCCTCCGGCTCCGCGACAGTGGTTTGGGGGCGTGATGGGGTCTGGCGAATGACGGCGCCAGACATATTGGCGCCATCCAGGAGGGCGCCGGCGGTAATGGCATTGGTCAGATCCGCGCCAGTGAAATTGGCGTTGCGGGCATCCGCGCCAGCCAGATTGGCACCAGTGAGGGTCGCGCCGGAGAAATTCGCCCCCATCAACTTGGCCCCAGCCAAGTTGGCCCCGGTCAGATCCACCCCGGACAAGTCCATCTTGCCGGCCAGATTCGCGCCGGCCAGATTGGCCATGCGCATGTTGGCGCCGGAGAAGTTGGCGCGCAGCAAGGTCGCACCGGCCAGATTGGCGCCCTGGAGTTTCGCGCCGGAGAGGTCGGCGTCTTCGAGGCAAGCCCTGGGAAGGTTGCAGTCTCTGAGGTTCGCCCCCGAAAGCACGGCCTTGCGCAAGTTGGCCAGGGACAACAGTGAACCGCTGAGGTCCATGCCGGCAAGATTGGCCCCACGCAGATTGGCGCTTGTCAGGTCTGGCCGCACATCGGGCTCCTGCTGGCGCCAAGCGTTCCAGCCGCCAGCTCCCTGGCCGAGATGTTGTAGGTGGTGTACGTTTCCCATCACAAGCAATCGATCTGCCTTTTCAAACACTCAAATCATACACCAGGGCATCGATTTTTCAAAAACTTATCTCTGGGCGGAATGTCGGGTGGAATGAATAGGAAAGTCAGCAGCAATATCGGTTAACCATTTTTTAACAATACGCCGTTGCGTTCTGTCATTTCAATAATCCGTCGTGTCTGTTCGGCGATTGAAAACGATTTCCCTCGGCTCCTCGCTATTCGGAGTGGGTGGCTGCGTGACCATTGGTTGATCACCCCTGCGTCCATCCCTATGTTCGATCTGAAGGCCATCCCTCCGTCCCGACCTGCGAATCTGGCATGCGGCTGAGCGGAGCGGCGGTCAAG
>NZ_CAINTR010000022.1 GCF_903853455.1 uncultured Magnetospirillum sp. | reverse complement strand
GACAGGGCGGCATGATGGGCGGCCTCATGGGCAGGGCATCGATCCCGCATTGCCCTTCGGCCAGCGTCAGGCGGCGACGGAGATCGGCTCATACCATGGCGAAAATTGTGCTTGTTTAATAGAACGAGACACTGTGGCGTTCAGCGCCAGCAGGTTGGTCTGCGCCGCGATGTCGTTGATCAGCTTGACGATCTCGCCGATCTTGCTGACGCTGTCGGACAGCGCCCGCACCCGGGTGGTGGTGGTGTTCACTTCCTGTCCGGCATGGGCGGACACCGACTGCGACCGTTCCACCTGATGGGCGATTTCCTTGATGGAGGCCGCCAGTTCCTCGGTGGCCGAGGCGACGGTCTGGACATTGGCCGAGGCCTGCTGCGCCGATGCCGCCACGGTGGTGGCCTGGGCGCTGGTCTCGGTGGCGGTGCCGGCCATCTGGCTCGACGCCGCCTGAAGCTCGGTGGCGGCGGAGGTGACGGTTTCGATCACCTTGCCGACACTGCTTTCGAAGGAATCGGCCATCTTGCGCATGGCGGCGAGGCGGTCGACCTCGGCTTGGCGCTTCTGTTCCTCCTGGTCGGCTTCCAACTGCCGGACCCGCAGCAGTTGGTCCTTGAAGTGGCCCACCGATTTGGCCATGGCGCCGATCTCGTCGCGGCGTTCGGCGAAGGGAACCTGGACCGTCAGGTTGTTGCCGGCCAGTTCGCTCATCACCCCGGTCATGGCGTTGACCGGGCGGGAGATGGAGCGGGCGGTGAAAAACGCGATGGCGCCGCCGGCGATCAGCGACGCGACCAGCAGGCCGATGGAAAGTCGCACCACCTCGGCGGAGGTGCTGGCGGCGGTTGCCATGAAGGCGTCGGCCTTCTGCTGGGCGAAGTCCCAGATCGCCATGTTCTTTTCCGCGGTCAGGCGCGACACCTCGGCTCCCCTGCCGCGTAGAAGCGCCATGGCCGCGGTTCGGTCCCCGGCCTTCATCTTGGCCGTGATGTCATCGACCACAGCCTTGTAGCTGGTATAGGCGGCGAGGGATTCGTCGAATTTGCTCTTGTCGCCGAGAAAAGCGTCCTTGGCCGCTTGCAGGGAACTTAAATAGACCTTTTCCTCGCTCGCCAGTCCGGCTTCGGCCGCCGCCAGCTCCTGCGGCGTTTCGGCCAGGATGACGTCGCGCGTGAACATGCGCATGGTCCGATAGGCGACGCGGGCGCGGCCGATATTGTCGATGACGGTGAAGGGGTGGTCGTGGAAGCGGACGGTGAGGTCGGCCAGTCTGGTCGCGCTGGTTATTCCGACGACGCCCAGTATGGCCGTCAGCGCCAGGACAACCACGAAGCCCGCAGCAAGCCGAGTGGAAATGCGAAGGTTCGAAAGCATCGGCATGGCGGTCTCCCCTTTGCCGTTTCAGCCCCGTCGCAACGGCCAGCGCGCTGGCGCGGAGCGCCTCGATCTGGCCCGGGGAGGTCTTGCCGCAGCGGAGAGCACGCTGCGTACGGCATAGACCAAAAGGCATAGGGAGACTGTACTCGCATATACGAAGGGGGAAAATAGGCACTGCTACGGATATTGCGATATTCAACTATAGTGCGACTATTGCTCCAATGGAAGCATCCGTCATCCGTGCGGAGGCGTGCCCCTACCTCCCAAACCTCGAACATCATCAGTGATGCGCCCAGCCGGGATAGGCGCCAATGCGAGCCCTTGGCCGCGTTGGAGGTCAGGACGTCCAGGAACGCCCGGGCGGCCGTGCCCGGGCGCTGTTCAAGTGGGGGAGGGGGCTTTTATCCCTTCGGGCGCTTGTCGATCACGCGCCGCGCCTTGCCCATGCTCCGCTCGATGGAGTTGGGGGCCAGCACGTTGACCCTGGTGCTGATGCCGATGAAGCTCTTGATATGGTGTTGCAGATCCTTGGCCGCCGCTTCCAGGGCGGTGTCGTCGAAGGGCTGGTCGGCGCGGACCTCCACGTTGACCGTCACCGAATCCAGATGGCCGTCGCGGGTGACCTCCAACTGGTAATGCGGCGCCAGGCGGTAGTCCTTCAGGATCAACTCCTCCACCTGGGTCGGGAAGACGTTGACGCCGCGGATGATCAGCATGTCGTCGGACCGCCCGGTGATCTTGCCCATGCGGCGGAAGCTGCGCGCCGTGCCGGGCAGCAGCTGGGTCAGGTCGCGGGTGCGGTAGCGGATGATGGGCAGCGCCTCCTTGGTCAGGCTGGTGAACACCAGCTCGCCCATGGAGCCGTCGGGCAGCACCTCGCCGGTGTGGGGATCGATGATCTCCGGATAGAAGTGATCCTCCCACAGATGCAGGCCGTCCTTGGTCTCGACGCATTCACAGGCGACGCCGGGGCCGATCACCTCCGACAGGCCGTAGACGTCCACCGCCTCGATGCCCATGCGGGCCTCGATTTCGGCGCGCATGGCGTCGGTCCACGGTTCGGCGCCGAAGATGCCCACTTCCAGCGAGCAGGTCTTGGTATCGACGCCCATGCGGTCCATTTCGTCGGCGATGGCCAGCATGTAGCTGGGCGTCACCATGATGATCTCGGGCTTGAAGTCGCAGATCAGCTGGATCTGCTTCTCGGTCTGGCCTCCCGACATGGGAATGACGGTGCAGCCCAGCTTTTCCGCCCCGTAATGGGCGCCCAGACCGCCGGTGAACAGTCCGTAGCCGTAGGAGATGTGGCACTTGTCCTTGCGGCGGCCGCCGGCGGCGCGGATGGACCGCGCCATGACGCCGGCCCACATGGTGATGTCGTTCTGGGTGTAGCCGACCACGGTGGGCTTGCCGGTGGTGCCCGAGCTGGCATGGACGCGGACCACGTCGTCCATGGGCACCGCGAACATGCCGAAGGGATAGGTGTCGCGCAGGTCGGCCTTGGTGGTGAAGGGGAACTTGGCGAGGTCCTTCAACTCCTTGAAGTCGTCGGGGTGGACGCCCTTGTCCTGGCACTTCTTGCGGTAGTGTTCCACGTTGGTGTAGGCGTGGGTCAGCGACCACTTCATGCGGCTGGTCTGAAGAGCGGTGATCTCGTCCCGGCCGGCATATTCGATGGGGTCGAGCAGATCCTTGGACGGCGGGACGCGCCGGTGGGCAGAGTTGGACATGGGTTCCTCCCGGGGTGGCGAGGCCCTCTGACGGAGCCTTCGCCGGATGTGAATTAAATCAGACTCTCTCGATGACCATGGCGATGCCCTGGCCGACGCCGATGCACATGGAGGCCAGAGCCCGGCGGGCGCCGGTCTCGCGCAGATGGATGGCGGCGGTGCCGATCAGCCGCGCCCCGGTCATGCCCAGCGGATGGCCGAGAGCGATGGCGCCGCCATTGGGATTGACGCGGGAATCGTCGTCGGCCAGCCCCAGTTGGCGGGTGCAGGCCAGGGCCTGGGCGGCGAAAGCTTCGTTGAACTCGATGACGTCCATGTCGGCCATGGTCAGGCCCAGGCGGGCCAGCAGCTTGCGGGTCGCCGGCACCGGTCCGATTCCCATGATGCGCGGCGGCACCCCGGCGGTGGCCATGCCGACCACCCGGGCCAGGGGCGTCAGGCCCAGCTTTTCCGCCATCTCGCGCGACGCCAGCAGTAGGGCGGCGGCGCCGTCGTTGACGCCGCTGGCATTGCCGGCGGTGACCGAGCCGCCGGCGCGGAACGGCGCGCGCAGCTTGGCCAGCGCCTCGATGGTGGTTTCGCGCGGGTGCTCGTCCTTATCGACGACGGTGCTTTCGCCCTTGCGGCCGGGAATGGTGACCGGGACGATTTCCAGGGCCAGCCGTCCGTTCGCCTGGGCGGCCGAGGCCTTGGCCTGGCTGCGCAGGGCGAAGGCGTCCTGGTCCTCGCGCGAGATGGCGAATTCGGCGGCCACGTTCTCGGCGGTCTCGGGCATGGAATCGATGCCGTACTGCTTTTCCATCAGGGCGTTGACGAAGCGCCAGCCGATGGTGCTGTCGTAGACGCGGGCGTCGCGGGAAAAGGCGCTGTCGGCCTTGGGCATGACGAAGGGCGCGCGGCTCATGCTCTCCACCCCGCCGGCGATCATCAGTCCGGCCTCGCCGGTCTTGATGGCGCGGGCGGCGTAGCCCACCGCGTCCATCCCCGAGCCGCACAGCCGGTTCAAGGTGGTGGCGCCGCTTTCCATGGGTAGGCCGGCCAGCAGCCCCGCCATGCGGGCGACGTTGCGGTTGTCCTCGCCGGCCTGGTTGGCGCAGCCGTACACCACCTCGTCCAGCAGGCTCCAGTCCAGGCCGGCATGACGGGCCATCAGCGCCTTGATGGGATGAGCGGCAAGGTCGTCGGTGCGCACGCCGGCCAGGACGCCGCCATAGCGGCCGACGGGGGTGCGGACGGCATCACAGATCAACGCTTCGAACATCATTCAATTCCTTCGACGAAATGGCCCTTGATGATCCGGCATTGGCCGCGGAACAGCGCCACCACCTCGCCATCCTGGCGGGTGACGGTGCAGTCGTAGGTGCCGTTGCGGCCCTTGCTGTGGATTTCACGGCACTCGGCGGTCAGGCGGTCGCCCAACTGAGCCGCGGCGGGATAGGTGACGGTGCACGACAGCGCGACGCCGACCCGGTTGTGGGAGTTGCAGGCATAGGCGAAGGCGGTGTCGGCCAGGGTGAAGCTGAGGCCGCCGTGGCAGGTGCCGACGCCGTTCAGCATGTCGGCGGTCACCGTCATGGACAGGCGGGCGAAGCCGGGGCCGACCTGGTCGACGGCGATGCCGAGGAAGCGCGACACCGCGTCGCGCTCGCCGATGGCGGCGGCGACCCGCTCCGCCAGGATCTGGGCGTTGCGCCGATCAGGCATGCTCTTCCTCCGCGTTTAATTAGGTATTGTAATACCGAATTATCGGGTCTCCCGTCAATCGCGGGATTGGCGGCGTGGTGAAAGGCAGGGATGATCCTTTGGTCTGGACTTTCCCTTGCAACGATTCCAGTCCCGCATTACGGTCGTTGCCGGTGGTTCAAACAAAAGGAAGCCGCCAGGTGATTGTTATCAAAGAGTTTATAAAAAAAGTTCTCGCTACCGTATTCTCCGGAATGGCGATGGCGGAGATTTTCGACCTGTTTCTCCCGACGCGGCAGTCGGCCTTCGTTCAACGTCGGCGGGCTTTGCTGATCCTTTCGCGTGTGCGTCTGGTGGCGGCGACATTCGCCATTCTGACCCCGCTGTGGATACCCGTCGACCTTGTGATCTTCGAGACCTCGCTGGCCCTGTACTTGGCGGCGCTGCGTGTTCTGGCCAGCATTGCCTTTGCTCTGCTGGCCCTGTCCTATCGCGGTTCCGACAGCGTGGTGGTGGCGCGGTGGTCGCTGGTCTGGCTGCTGGTGATTCCCACGGTGTTCTTCCTGATCAGCCATCCGCTGCTGGGGCAGTTCGCCATCACCGATCCGGCGCAGCAGGTCATCGCCGCCGGCTACGCCTTCCTGCCCTTCGTCATGGTCGCCGGCCTGTCGGTGTTCCCCATCACCGCGGTGGAGGGCGCCCTGCTGGCGCTGCCCTTGCTGGCGGCGTATTTCCTGACCGGCGTGCTGGGCTACCAGTTGCTGCCGTTCGCGTCGCATCTGGGGGCGCAGTGGCTGCTGCTGCTGGCCATGGTGTCCACCCTGGCGGGCATGAGCCAGTTGCACTTCATGAGCCAGCTGGTGGACCAATCCTCCCACGATGGCCTGACCCGCGCCTATAACCGCCGGGTCGGCGAGGAGATGCTGGTCCAGCAATTCGTCAGCGCCGCGCGGTCGCAGGCGCCGCTGTCCCTGGCCTTCGTCGATCTCGACAACTTCAAGTCCATCAACGACAAATTCGGGCATGAGGAGGGCGATTCCGCCCTGCGGGCCGCCTCCGCCAGCTTGCGCAAGGTCCTGCGGCGCGGCGACATCCTGATCCGTTGGGGCGGCGAGGAGTTCCTGACGGTGATGCCTGGCACCGACCCCTCCGGCGCCATGATCGCCATCAGCCGCATGCGGGCGGCGGGTCTGGGCATGCGGCCCGACGGCAAGCCGCTCACCGCCTCCATCGGTGTCGCCGAACGGATCGTCGACGGCGTGCTGACCTGGGCGGAGCTGGTGGAAAAAGCCGACCAGCGCATGTATGCCGCCAAGCAGAACGGCAAGGACCGCGCCATCGGCTGTGGCGACATCCTGATCGCCAAGACCGAAGAGGTCGGGTAGAGGGCTTTCACGCCAGTTCGAAAATTCCGTCGATCTCCACCGCCGCGTCCAGCGGCAGCGCCGGCGCGCCCACCGCGACGCGGGCGTGGCGGCCGGCCTCGCCCAGCACCTGGACCATGAGGTCGGAGGCGCCGTTGACCACCTTGGGCTGATCCGTGAAGCCGGGGACGCTGGCCACGAAGGCGGTCAGCCGCACCAGCCGGCGGATGCGGTCCAGGTCGCCCCCGGCGGCGGCGCGGGCCTGGGCAAGCAGATTGAGGGCGCACAGGCGGGCGGCGCGGACGCCATCCTCGAGGGTCACGCTGTCGCCCAACTTGCCGGCGACCATCAGCTTGCCGTTTTCCAGCGGCAACTGGCCGGAGACGAACACCAGCGATCCGCTGACCACGAACGGCACATAATTGGCCACGGCGGCGGCTGGTTGCGGCAGCTCGATGCCGAGGTCCTTCAGGCGTGCCGCGATGGTTCCGCTCATGATCGTACTCTCCCGTTGAGGTCGCCCCAAACCTAGCGCGCCGTTGCTCGGGAATAAAGCCTCGCGATTCCGCAGGCAAGCCATGCGCCGGCAGTGGTTGCGGGGCAGGGGGCTAATTTCGTATGAATATTAAACTTATTCCAAATGTATCGGATGGCCGTCATGTCGCTTTCTCCCACCTTCGGTCCTTGCGCTTCCGGCCCCGCCCCTCGCGCCCAGCACCAGGGATTCGGGCAGGCCGTCGCCGCTTTCATCGTCCACAAGATCATCCGTCCGCTGGAACTTGTCGCCGCCCGTCGCGCCTTGCGCGCCGAACTGGACGGTTTGGACCCCCGGACCCTGCGTGACCTGGGAATCAACGAGGCCGGAATCGACGGCTTCGTCGCCACCTGGCGCCCTACCCGGAATCGTTGTTGATTATCAAGGGGATTGATCGGGTTTTCCGGTCATGCTTCAATCCCCGTTCTCTGGATCAGAGGCGGGGGGATGATGACGGCGAGATCTTTTGTCCGGCTGCTGGGCTTGTCGGCCCTGGTCGCGGTGGCGTCCCCCATGACGGCTGTTTCGGCCCGTGATCTGGTGGTGGGGGTCGAGGCCATCGACTACACCCCGGTCTACGGCTACCGCGACGGACAGTTCATCGGCGCCGGCCGTTCCATCCTCGACGCTTTCGCCGCGGCCAAGGGCCATCGGCTGACCTACAAGGCCTTTCCCGTCAAGCGCCTGCTGGCCGAGTTGATCCATGGCGGCATCGACCTGAAATTTCCCGACAGCCCCGACTGGCAGGCGGCGGTCCGCCAGGGCCATCCCATCGCCTATTCCGGGCCGGTGATCGCCTATATCGACGGCACCCTGGTGCGGCGGGAAAATGCCGGCCGGGGCGTGGACGCCTTTCACAGCCTGGGCATCGTCGCCGGCTTCACGCCCTACGCCTGGCAGGACCGTATCCAGGCCGGCTCGGTGGAGGTGAAGGAAAACCCGGGGTTCGAGCAGTTGCTGCGTCAGGTGCAGACCGGCCGTATCGACGGGGTCTATGTCAACGTGGCGGTGGCCCTGACCGCCGCCGAAACGGTGCTGGGCAGTTCGGACGCCTTGGTCTACGCCCCCGACCTGCCCCATGTGGCGGAGTCCTACCGGCTGTCCTCGGGCAAGGCCCCCGAGATCGTCGCCGAGTTTGACGACTGGCTGGCCAAGAACCCCAAACTGGTGGCCGAGATCATCGCCAAGGCCGGAGCGGAGCGGGGGGTGCGCTGAGAACCGCTCTTTCCAACGAAAATGGGCCGGCCCTTGTGAGGGCCGGCCCGTCGAGCGCGGGTCGAGGAGATTAAGTTCGAACCCGCGATCGTGTCGGCAAGAGCTCAGCTGCAGCCCGTCGTGCCGCCGCAGGTGTCGCATTTCAGGCAGGTGCCGTTGCGGACCAGGGTGAAGTTGCCGCATTCGGGGCAGGCGTCGCCTTCGTAGCCCTTCATGCGGGCGGTGCGGATCTGCTCGGCGCGGGCGTCGAACTCCTGGATCAGGGCCTCGGTGTCGCCGCCGACGCTGACCACGGTCTGGGCCGCCGCCGCCATCTGCATGCCGCCGGAGATGTCGGCCGACATGGAGGTCGGGCCGGTGGCGCCACGGGTGAGGAACAGCAGGTTGGACCGCACATAGCCCTTGGACGCGACCCGCTCCACCACCGCCAGATGCTGGGCCGCCAGGGACTGCGCGGCGACCGACTGGGGCTCGAGCTGGCTTTCCGAGGTGCCGCGCCCCATGGCGTCGGGGGTGAGGTCGGCCGGTTCCACATGGGCGAGGTCGTTGCGGCCGAGATAGGAGATGGCCAGTTCGCGGAAGATGTAGTCGAGGATCGAGCTGGACATCTTGATGGTCTCGTTGCCCACCACCATGCCCGAGGGCTCGAACCGGGTGAAGGTGAAGGCCTCGACGAACTCCTCCAGCGGCACGCCGTACTGGAGACCCACCGAGATGGCGATGGCGAAGTTGTTCATCATGGCGCGGAAGGCGGCGCCTTCCTTGTGCATGTCGATGAAGATCTCGCCCAGCTTGCCGTCCTCGTACTCGCCGGTGCGCAGGTAGACCTTGTGGCCGCCGACGATGGCCTTCTGGGTGTAGCCCTTGCGGCGGTCGGGCAGCTTGGTGCGGCTCTGCACCTGCTGGATGATCCGCTCGACCATGCGCTCGGCGACGATCTCGGTCCGCACCGTGGTGGAGGACTCGGCCAACTGGTCGGCCAGTTCACCGGCATCGTCCAGCAGCGAGGCCTGGAGCGGCTGGCTGAGCTTGGAGCCGTCGCGGTAGAGCGCGTTGGCCTTGACGCCCAGGCGCCAGGACAGCATGTAGGCTTCCTTGCAATCCTCGACCGTGGCCGAGTTGGACATGTTGATGGTCTTGGAAATGGCGCCCGAGATGAAGGACTGGGCGGCGGCCATCATGCGGATATGGGCTTCCACCGACAGCGAGCGCTTGCCGATGCGGCCGCAAGGCGACGCGCAATCGAACACCGGCAGATGCTCGTCCTTGAGGAAGGGCGCGCCCTCCAGGGTCATGGCGCCGGTGCAATAGGTGTTGGCGGCGTCGATCTGCTCGCGCGAGAAGCCCAGGAAGCCCAGCATGTCGAAGGTGTAGTCGTTGAGCTTGGCGGCCGGGATGCCCAGGATGTCGGTGCAGAACTGCTCGCCCAGGGCGTATTTGTTGAAGACGAACTTGATGTCGAAGGCGGCTTCCAGCTGCGCCTCGATCTTCTCCAGGGTCTCGTCGTCGAAGCCCTTGGCCCGCAGGCTGTCGTGATTGATGGAGGGCGCGCCGCGCAACGATCCGTGACCGACGGCGTAGCGGATGATCTCGGCGATGTCGCCTTCCGGATAGCCCATGGTGCGCAAGGCTTCCGGGACCATGCGGTTGATGATCTTGAAATAGCCGCCGCCGGCCAGCTTCTTGAACTTCACCAGGGCGAAGTCAGGCTCGATGCCGGTGGTGTCGCAATCCATCACCAGGCCGATGGTGCCGGTGGGGGCGACCACCGAGGTCTGGGCGTTGCGGAAGCCGTGCTTTTCGCCCTTGGCCAGCGCCTCGTCCCAGGCCTGGCGCGAGGCGGCCAGCAGGGGCGCGTCGGGGCAATTGGCGGCGTCCAGCGGCACCGGGGTGATGGACAGGCCCTCGTAACCGGTGCCCATGCCGTGGGCGGCGCGGCGATGGTTGCGGATGACCCGCAGCATGGCGGCGCGGTTCTTGTCGAAGCCCTCGAAGGCGCCCAGCTCTTCGGCCATGTCGGCCGAGGTGGCGTAGGACTCGCCGGTGGTGAGCGCGGTGATGGCGGCGATCAGGGCGCGGCCCTTGTCGCTGTCATAGGGGATGCCCGACGCCATCAGCAGTCCGCCCACATTGGCGTAGCCCAGGCCCAGGGTGCGGAACTCGTAGGACAGCTCGGCGATGCGGGGCGAGGGGAACTGGGCCATCAGCACGGAGATTTCCAGCACCATGGTCCACAGCCGCACGGCGTGGCGATAGCCTTCGACATCGAAGCTGCCGTCGTCGTTGCGGAAGCACAGCAGGTTGAGCGACGCCAGATTGCAGGCGGTGTCGTCCAGGAACATGTATTCCGAGCAGGGGTTGGACGCGTTGATGCGGCCGGACTCGGGGCAGGTGTGCCACTCGTTGATGGTGGTGTCGAACTGGATGCCCGGGTCGGCGCAGGCCCAGGCGGCGTCGCCGATCTGCTCCCACAGCTCGCGGGCCTTCAGGGTCTTGGCGACCTTGCCGTTCTTGCGGTGCTTCAACTGCCAGTCGGCGTCATGGATGACGGCGCTGAGGAAGGCGTTGTCGACACGGACCGAATTGTTGGAGTTCTGGCCCGACACCGTCAGATAGGCTTCCGAATCCCAATCGGTGTCCAGCACCGGAAAGTCGATCTGGGTATAGCCCTGACGCGCGAACTGGATCACCCGCTGGATGTAGTTCTCCGGGATCTCGCATTTGCGGCCGTCGATGATGGCGGCCTTCAGGCGCTTGTTGACCTTGGGGTCGAAGCGGCCTTCGCCGTCAACGCCGTCCCATTCGCGGCAAGCGGCCATGACCTCGGACAGCGTCCGGGCGGCGAGGCGGGAACCGGCCACCAGGGCGGCCACCTTCTGCTCTTCGCGCACCTTCCAGGAGATGAACTTCTCGATGTCGGGATGGTCGACGTCGACCACCACCATCTTGGCGGCGCGCCGTGTGGTGCCGCCCGACTTGATGGCGCCGGCGGCGCGGTCGCCGATCTTGAGGAAGCTCATCAGGCCCGACGAGCGGCCGCCGCCCGACAGCTTCTCGCCCTCGCCGCGCAGCTTGGAAAAGTTGGTGCCGGTGCCCGAGCCGTATTTGAACAGGCGGGCTTCACGCACCCACAAATCCATGATGCCGCCCTCGTTGACGAGGTCGTCCTCGATGGACTGGATGAAGCAGGCATGGGGCTGGGGATGCTCGTAGGCGGACTTGGAACGGACCAGCTTGCCGGTCTTGTGGTCCACATAGGAGTGGCCCTGGCCGGGGCCGTCGATGCCATAGGCCCAATGCAGGCCGGTGTTGAACCATTGCGGCGAGTTGGGGGCGCCCATCTGGCGGGCCAGCATGTGGGCCATCTCGTCGTGGAAGGCCTGGGCGTCGGTCTCGCCGTCGAAATAGCCGCCCTTCCAGCCCCAATAGGTCCAGGTGCCGGCCAGGCGGTCGAACACCTGCTTGGCGCTCTTTTCGCCGACGATGCGTTCCTTCTCCGGCAGCTTGGCCAGCGCCTCGGCATCGGGCTCGTGGCGGGCCAGCCATTCGGGGATGCCCTTTTCGGCGATCCGCTTCAGCTTGGCCGGCACGCCGGCCTTGCGGAAATACTTCTGCGCCAGCACGTCGCACGCCACCTGGGACCAGTCCTTCGGCACTTCGAGGTCGTCGGCGGCGAACACCACCGATCCGTCGGGGTTGCGGATTTCGCTGACGGCCTTGCGGAACTCGATCCCGCTATAGGCTGATTCACCGGTCTTGGTGTAGTGACGCTGGACCCGCATGGTTTCCCCTCTTGGCTCGACTGGTCTTGACCGACTCTGGTCGAAAGGGCGCAGGCATGGCGGTTGGCGCCTTGCGGCACGTTCCCCCCTCCCGCGCCGCACCACTACATCTAGTGGCTCTCCCTCGACGAAACCGCAGCCTATGCCAGCTCCCCGGAGGACGTCAAGACATAACTCGTTCACAATACAAGATATGGTCTGTTTACAAAGGTTAACCACGAGATGCAGTGTGTTTGCCGTATATTGTGTTGACGTTTAACGAAAATTGCAAAATGCGGGGTTTTGCAGAAGGAGAGTGAACCCCACTGGACGGGACGGGGGGGTTTTGCCTATAGTCCGGCGGACATTTTGCTGCGTGAGGACGATGATGGCGACAATCGGCACCCTGCTGTACACCTGGACCACGGGCAAGCTGGTCGGCACCGATACCGCCGGCAACCGCTACTACACCGAGCGCAAGACCGCCAAGGGGCGGCGGACCAAGCGCTGGGTGCTGTTCGCCGGTAAGCCGGAAGCGTCGAAGGTTCCGCCCGAATGGCATGTCTGGTTGCACTACACCAGCGACGTGCCGCTGACCGCCGCCGTCAAGCAGCCGTGGCAAAAGCCGCACGAGGCCAACAAGACCGGCTCGGCCGAGGCTTATCTGCCGCCCGGCCACAATCTGGCGGGCGGCGTGCGCGAGCGCGCCACCGGCGATTACGAGGCTTGGCAGCCCTAGGTTCGGGCCGAGGAGAGGAAGAACGTGATGGTGAGCCGCGACGACCGCGACACCATGACCGGCGGCGCTGTCGTCGTGATCGGGGCGTTGCTGCTGACCTTGGCCTTCGCCATCGGCGGCAAGTCCACCGAATCCGCCGAGGGCTATACGCTCAGCGCTCGCTTCAACCGGGCCGACGGGATCTCCATCGGCAGTCCGGTGCGCCTGTCGGGGTCGCTGGTCGGCCATGTGGTCGGGCAACGGCTGGACGACCGCTACCGGGCGGTACTCACCTTCCTGGTGCGTCCCGACATCCAACTGAGCAGCGACACGGCGGCGGTGATCTACACCGACGGATTGCTCGGCGCCAAGTTCGTCGAGTTGAAGCCGGGCGGCGACGACACGATGATGAAGCCCGGCCAGGAAATCCACTACACCCAGGACACGGTGGTGATCGAGGATCTCCTGGACATGATCATCCAGCAGGCCAAGGCCAAGCGCGGCTACCTGGACAAGCCCTTGCCCTCCGCGACCAACTGAACAGGGTACCCCCCATCATGGGACGCAATCTGATCGAAACCATCATGGGGGCCGTCGTGCTGGCGGTGGCGGCCTTTTTCCTGGTCTTCGCCTATACCCACGCCAACATCGCCAAGATCGAGGGCTATACCCTGACCGCCACCTTCACCAGCGTCGGCGGCCTCGACACCGGCGCCGACGTGAAGATCAACGGCATCAAGGTCGGCACCGTGCTGTCGCAGACCCTGGATCCCCAGAGCTACGACGCGGTGGTCAAGCTGTCCATCGCCCACGGCATCAAGCTGCCCGACGACACCGTCGCCAGCATCTCCAGCGAGGGGCTGCTGGGCGGCAAATTCGTCAAGCTGGCGCCCGGCAAGTCCACCACCATGCTCGCCGCCGACGCCGCCCTCGGCCCCACCAAGAACTTCAAGTCCATCGAGGAGATGGTCGGCAACCTGATCTTCCTCGCCACCGCCGACAATCAGCCGCCGGCCGCCGCCAAGGGCGCGGCGCCCGAGACCCCCGCGCAGAAATGAAGGCGGCGGGTCCCATCCTGGCGGCGCTGATGGTGGTCGGGCTTTCCGGCATCGGCTGGGCTCAGGCGGCGGAAAGCGGCGACCTGTCCTTCGACACCGCCATTCTCCAGGGGTTGGACAAGGTGTCCGCCCGGGTGGTCACCATCGAGGTTCCGGTGGGAAAGCCGGTGCATTTCGGCGCCCTGGAGATCGTCGCCCGCGCCTGCATGAAGCGCCGGCCCGAGGACCAGCCGGAAAGCGCCGCTTTCCTCGACATCTGGGAACTGCGGCCGGACCAGCCGGCAACCGGCCTGTTCCGCGGCTGGATGTTCGCCTCCAGCCCGGCGCTGTCGGCCATGGAACACCCGGTCTACGACATCTGGGTGCTGGACTGCCGCAACGGCAAAAGCCACTGAGCCTAACGCGGATCGGCCTGCTTGAAGCCGTGGGAGGGCAGGGCGGCGCGGCGGCCGTGGAACTGATGGCGCATATGGACCCGCAGGCGGGTGCGGACGTCGTCCACCAGCGGGACGATGGCCAGCAGGACCAGGAAGGCCGCCAGCGGAATCGTCGATGAGTATCCGATATACTTGAAGCCGACCGCTCCGGCGGTGCCGCCGCAGAAAAACGACGCCAACAGCGACGACAGCACCACCAGCCGGCCCTTGTTCGAGCGCACCGGCTTGTAATGGGCCGATTCCGACTGGGAGTTGATGTAGAAGACCTTGCCCAGCTCGATGCCGATGTCGGTGACGATGCCGGTCATGTGGGTGGTGCGGATTTCCGAATTGGAAATCTTGGTGATGATGGCGTTCTGCAACCCCATGATGAAGCATAGCAGCATCACCGTGACCGGGATGAACCCGCTCTGGTGCAATTCCAGATAGCCGCCCATCAAGCCGAAGCACAGCAGCAGCATCGCCTCCCACAACAGGGGATAGGCGTATTTGCTGTGCATGCGATGATGGCTGCCCCAGTTGATCAGGATGGCCGAATAGGCGGAACCGGCGACGAAGGCCACCAGGGACCCCAGGCCGATGACCACCGCCGTCACGTTGTTGGTGACGAGGTAGTCGGCCATGGACGAGACGATCCCGGTCATGTGGGACGTGTAGCGGTCGACGGCCAGGAAGCCGCCGGCGTTGATCGCGCCGGCGATGAACGCCAGCGAGCAGCCAAGATGCTTGTTGGCGGTCGAGGTGCGTCTGTCCCCTGAGAGTTTACGCAGGTAGAAGATCGGCATGCGGCACCGGGTGCGAGGGTTTGTTGCGGCGCAGCATATCCAATGGCAGCCCTCAGCGAAAGGGCGGAGATGGCAGCCATTCTTCAGGCGAGGGCCTCTTCCCAGTTCACGCCGGGGCCGCGGTCGAATTGGGCGGGTCGGTCGATGGCGGCGGACAGGCGGTCCTGGTAGTCGTCGCGGGGAATCTCGACGGCGCCGAATTGCTGCAGATGGGTGGTGACGAACTGGGTGTCGAGCAGCAGGAATCCGCCGTGCTTGAGCCGCGCCACCAGATGGACCAGCGCCACCTTGGAGGCATCGGTCTCGCGCGAGAACATGCTTTCACCGAAAAAGGCGGCTCCCAGGCCGAGGCCATAGAGCCCCCCCACCAGCCGGCCGTCCCGCCAGGTTTCCACCGAATGGGCCAGGCCAAGCCGGAACAACTCGACGAACAGCCGCACGATCTCCTCGTTGATCCATGAATCGGGGCGGTCGTCGGTCGGCTCGCCGCAGGCCCGCATCACCGTCTCGAAGGCGGTGTCGCAGCGGATCTCGAACCCGCCCTGGCGCAGGGTCTTGCGCAGCCGCTTGGACACGTGGAACCCCTCCAGCGGCAGGATGCCCCGCTGCTCGGGGTCGATCCAGTACAGCCGGGGGTCGTCGCGCGAGCGCGCCATGGGGAAGACGCCCATGGCATAGGCTCGGACCAACACGTTGGACGTCAGGGGACCCATGTCCGCACTCCGCCGGAGCAGCTTGTTTATAACTACTCCATCCAGGTGGGAGCGGGAACCGGGAATTCAGCCGCCTTGGGGCCGAGAATGTTGCTGGGATCGGCCGCCGGCCCATATAATGGGCGCTCGCCGATGCTGGCGAAAAAACAGGCAGTTCAGGTGTTGTTGGAATGAAGCCGGAAAAGTTGCAGTGGGAGTTCTGGAGCGAGGACCTGTCCATCGGCCATGCCGCCATCGACGACGACCACAAGCGCATCCTCCAGTTCATCGCCCGCTTGCAGGAGGCTTTCCTGCTGCAACAGGACGAGCGGGTGGTGGTGGAGGGAATCGCCATCATCGCCGACTACTCCAACAACCATTTCGACCGCGAGGAGCGCATGCTGGCGGCGGCGGGCTATCCCCATCTGGACCAGCACCGGGCGCGCCATGAAAGCTTCCGCAGCTATGTGGCCCATGCCCGGGACGCCGAACACGACATCGACACGGGTGGCCTGCTGTCCTATCTGGTGGACTGGTGGGTTGGCCATATCGCCGCCGAGGACAAGCTGTACCGGTCGGCGCTGATCGGCAAGGAGGCGATGATCGCCGAGGCATTCAACGAGGGGACGACGTCATCATGAGTCTGGCCAATTCGCCCATCCTGGCGGTCGACAGCTACAAGGCCAGCCACAAATGGCAGTATCCCGAGGGGACCCAATACGTGTCCTCCTATGTGGAGGCGCGCTCCAACAACAGCGGCCTGGATCTGCCCGGCGCGGTGTTCTTCGGCTTGCAGCCCTATCTGCAATGGCTGGCCGAGACTCCCGTCACCGAGGCGGACATCGCCAAGGCGGCGGCGGTGTTCGGCGCCCATGGCGTGCCGTTCTACGCGGAGGGCTGGCGCTGGATCCTGGAGCGCCACGACGGCCGCCTGCCGGTGGAGATCCGCGCCGTCGCCGAGGGTCATGTGGTGCCGTTCGGCAATGCGGTGATCCAGCTGGTCAACACCGACCCCAAGGCGTTCTGGCTGACCTCCTACCTGGAAACCGGCTTGCAGCGGGCGGTGTGGTACGCCTCGACGGTGGCGACGGTGTCCTGGGCGGTCAAGGGCATCTTGCGGGAATTCTGGGAGCGGACCTCCGACGCGCCGGTCGAGATACTGGACTTCAAGCTGCACGATTTCGGGGCGCGGGGCGCGTCCTCGGGGGAGAGCGCCGCCTTGGGCGGCATGGCCCATCTGGTCAATTTCAAGGGCACCGATACGGTGGAGGCCCTGCTGGCCGCCGACGAATATTACGGTGAGGCAATGGCCGGGTTTTCCATTCCGGCAGCGGAACATTCCACCATCACCAGTTGGGGCCGCGACGGCGAATTGGCGGCCTATGCCAACATGCTCAGCCAGTTCGGCGGGCCAGGAAAGCTGGTGGCGGTGGTGTCGGATTCCTACGACGTGTTCCATGCGGTGGAAAAGCTGTGGGGGGAACAACTGCGGGCGCAGGTGCTGGACATGGGCGGCACCCTGGTGATCCGTCCCGATTCCGGCGAGCCGGTCGAGGTGGTCTCCCAGGTGCTCAAGCTGGCGGCCAACGCCTTCGGCACCAGCCGCAACGCCAAGGGCTTCCACGTCCTCAATCCGGCGGTGCGGGTGATCCAGGGCGACGGCGTCAATCCCCACTCCATCCGCGCCATCCTGACCCGCATGGAGGCGGACGGCTTCGCCATCGACAACATCGCCTTCGGCATGGGCGGCGCCCTGCTCCAGAAGGTCGACCGCGACACCTTCTCCTGGGCCATGAAGGCCTCGGCCATCCAGGTGGACGGTCAGTGGCGCGACGTCTACAAGGAGCCGGTCACCGATCAGGGCAAGGGCTCCAAGCGCGGCCGGTTGGCCTTGACCTTCGATGCGGCGGCGGGATGGAAGACGGTGCCCCAGGACAGCTGCGCCGAGGCCGACAACCGGCTGCGGCCGGTGTTCCGCGACGGCCGGGTGCTGTCCACCACCACCTTCGCCGAAGTCAGGAGCCGGGCGGAGGGGTGATTTATATCCCGGCGAATCTTTCGCCGGGATCAAGCCGCCATTGAGGCGGCGGCCAAGGGCGCGGAGGCGCCCGCCCGGCGAGGGACAAGATTACGAGTCCTTCGGCCGGTAGAAACGGCCCGACAGGCCGACGCGCTCCAGCGTGTAGGAGCGGGCCAGCTCGTCGAACACGCCGTCGCTGAAATTGACGAAGCGCGGCGGAATCACCTGGAGGCCGGGCGCTTCGTCCAGCGGATGCTCGCGGCTGCTGCTGATCTGGACCACGGGGAATTCGCGCCGCGCCAGCATGTCTTCCAACTGGCGGGGCGGCAGCCGTCCAGTCAGGCTGGCTTGCAGCACGTTGTAGGGATCGACCGTGACCGCCTTGCCGGCACGCATGCACAGCAGCATGGATTCGCACACGGCCGGACCGGGGATGCGGCTCAGATAGGCGACGTCGGCGCGGAACAGCTCCTCCCGCTCGGCGTATTCGCCCAGGGCGTCCACCACCATCCGCCCCAGCACCTGCGGCGTCAGCAGCAGCACGCCCATATTGGCCAGCACCGCCAGCGCCGCCGGAGCCATGGCGGCAAGGCCCGGCCGGGTGCGCAGCCAGGTCGCCGTCAGGCCGACGCCCATGGCGGCGGCGATCATGGTGTCGAAGAAGATGTTGATGTCGACGCCGGCCCCGCCGGAAAAGCCCATGCCCAGCAGCAGGCTGCCGACCAGATAGGCGGCGACCATGGTGCCGATGGCGCTCCGGCGGACCAACAGCAGGAACAGCCCGGCGACGGCCAGCGGCGCCTGGATATGCCCCAGCACCTCCATGGTCAGCAGGAAGCCCCGGGTGGCGTCATAGATGCGCGGCGCCAGCAGCCGGTGAACGAAATCGACCCCGAACAGGGCGGCGATGACCGCGGCGGCGGCGGCGGCCAGGGCCAGCCCGACCGCCAGGAAGGTCCAGCGCCCGGCTCCCCGGCCCCGCCACAGGGCGTGGACGGTGACCACCAGCGGCAGCGCCAGCACGTTGTGCTTGCACAGCAGTCCGAGGGCGAACAGCACCGCCACGGCGGCCATGCGCGCCGGGCCGCCTTTGCCGCTCACATAGACGGCGAAGCCGGCGCACAGGAAGCCTTGCGCCAGCAGTTGTGGGTCGTCCACCCCGACATAATCGGTGGCGAAGGCGGAAAACAGGGCGGCGCAGGTGGCGGCCGCCAGGGTGGCATCGGTGCGTGAACCGCCATTGGCCCGCACCACCACTCCCGAACTGGCGGCGATGACCGCCACCGCCAGCACCGACAACAGCCGTCCGGCCAGGACCGGATCGCCGACCACGAGTCCGGCCAGCCCGATCAGATAGAAGGACAGCGGCGGGTAATTGTTGAAGAACAGCGCTCCCGCCCCGGCATAGGGCGACGCGCCGGTCATGACCAGCCCCTGCAGATAGGCGTTCCAGCCCTCGTTGTAGTCGATCTCGAAGGCGGCGCCGACCCGCAGGCAGGGATAGGCGAACATGACCACGGCCAGCCCGGCCAGCAGGACGACCGTGATGCGGTAGGGGCCGGCTCGGGTCACGGGGAAGACCGGAAGAAGCCCGAGCCTTCCAGCAGGGCGGTGGTTTCGAACAGCGGCAGGCCGACGATGTTGGAGTAGGAGCCCGAGAGGGCGCGCACGAAGCGGGCGGCCAGCCCCTGGATGGCGTAGCCGCCGGCCTTGCCGTCCCACTCGCCCGATTCCACATAGGCGGCGATCTCGGCGGCGGTCAGGCGCTTGAAGGTGACGATGGTGGTGACCAGCCGCTGGCGGACCTTGCCGTCGGGGGCGATCAGGCAGACCCCGCCATGGACGCGATGACGGCGGCCCGACAGCAGGGTCAGGCATTGGCGGGCGGTGGCGGCGTCCTCGGCCTTGGGCAGGATGCGCCGCCCGCAGGCCACCACCGTGTCGGCGGCCAGGACGAAGCAGCCGGGATGGCGGGGCAGGACGGCGCGGGCCTTTTCCTCGGCCAGACGGCGGGCATGGGGAACGGGGAGTTCGCCCTTGGCGGGCGATTCATCCAGATGGGCGGGATCGACGATCCCGGGCACGACGGCGATCTGGCGCAGCAGGTCGAGGCGGCGGGGCGAAGCCGACGCCAGAACCAGCGCCGGACTCTCGACGAGGCCGCTCATGGCGTTACTTGTAGCGGAACGTGATGCGGCCCTTGGTCAGGTCGTAGGGCGTCATTTCCACGTTGACCCGATCACCGGCCAGCACGCGAATGCGGTTCTTGCGCATCTTGCCGGACGTGTGGGCAAGGATTTCGTGTTCGTTGTCGAGCTTAACCCTGAACATGGCATTGGGCAGCAGTTCCGTCACCGTGCCCGAAAACTCGATCACATCCTCTTTCGCCATTGGTCCTCCATTCAGGGCTTCTTCTTCCGCGAGGAAAGATAAGTGAGCGCTGGGCGGTGTTTGGTCAAGCGTTTTCGCGCCGCAACAACCGGATTGTACCTCCCGACGAATGAACCCATTCATTCGTCGGGAGGCAAGGCCAAAGGCCGCCGCGCCACATGGCGCGAAAGCCAAGGGATGCGGGACGCATTCCGCCCGGCGATTGAGGGGCACCCGAAACTACTCCCTCGCCATCCCCTGCATGGGGAAGCGTTTGAGGATATGACGCTCCAACTCGTCGCGCACCTTGCGATAGGCGTCCAGCATGGTCTCGCGGTTGCCCTCGATCAGGGTGGGGTCGAAGGTCGGCCAGTACTCCGCCTCGCAGGCGTTGTGGCGGGTGAGGTCCACCGCCTTGTGCTGGGCCTCCGGCGACAGCGAGACCACCACGTCGAAGCTGTCGTCCTCCAACTCCTCGAAGATGCGGGGGCGGTGCTTGGAGACGTCGATGCCGATCTCGTCCATGACCTGGACCACGAAGGGATCGGGCTCGCCTCGGCGCACGCCGACCGAATAGACATAGATGCGCTTGCCGTGGAAGCGCTTCATCAGCCCTTCCGCCATGGGCGAGCGCACAGCGTTCATGGTGCAGCAGAACAGGACGGAGGACGGCAATTCGCCCAAGTCTACCCCCTGATATGCAGGACGCAGATGAGGGTGAACAGCCGCCGCGCGGTGTCGAAGTCGATGTCGACCTTGCCGTGCAGCCGTTCGCGCAGGAGTTCGGAGCCCTCGTTGTGGAGGCCCCGGCGGCCCATGTCGATGGCCTCGATCTGGGATGGCGTCAGCTTCGTGATGGCGGCGTAATAGGTCTCGCAGACCATGAAGTAGTCTTTGACCACCGACTGGAAGGTCTTGAGCGGCAGCGGCACCTGGGTCAGCGGCACCCCATCCTGGGTGCGGACGTCGAAGATCAGCCGGTTGTCTTCCAGGCGGATATGCAGGGCGTAGGGGCCGGTGAAGTCGCCGTTGAGGGCGAAGTAGTTTTCTTCCAGCAGGTCGTAGATGGCGACGGCGCGCTCGTGTTCCACCTCGGCGGCGCGGCGCACCATGGTCTTCTCGTCGAGTTGGACACTGATCAGCTTCTGCCGATGCGGCATCAAGCCTCCCCTGGATTGAGCCGCACCGAGACCGACAATCCGTGCGCTCCCAACCCTTCCGCTTCGGCCAGGGTCACCGCCGCCGGTCCGATGGCCCGCAGGGAGGCGGCGTCGCAGCCCAGCAGGGTGGTGCGCTTCATGAAGTCCAGCACCCCCAGACCCGACGAGAACCGGGCCGAGCGGGCGGTGGGCAGGACGTGGTTGGGGCCGCCCACATAATCGCCGATGGCCTCGGGGGTGTAGCGGCCGAGGAAGATGGCGCCGGCATTGCGCACCTTGGCGGCCATGGCCTCGGGATCGGCCACCGCCAGTTCCAGATGCTCCGGCGCGATGCGGTCGATCAGCGCCACCGCGTCGTCCATGGCGGGAACCACGATGACGGCACCAAAGCGGTCCCAGCTTTCGCGGGCGATGGCGGCACGGGCCAGGGTCTTGAGGTGGGATTCCACCGCCAGGGCCACCTGCCGGCCGAAGTCGCGGTCGTCGGTGATCAGGATGCTTTGGGCGGCGGTGTCGTGCTCGGCCTGGCTGAGCAGGTCGGCGGCGATCCAGCCGGGATCGTTGCCGCCGTCGGCCACCACCAGGATTTCCGACGGACCGGCGATCATGTCGATGCCGACCGTGCCGAACACGCGGCGCTTAGCGGCGGCCACATAGGCGTTGCCGGGGCCGACGATCTTGTCCACCGGCCGGATGGTCTGGGTGCCGTAGGCCAGGGCGCCCACCGCCTGGGCGCCGCCGACCCGGTAGATCTCGTCGATACCGGCGATCTTGGCAGCGGCCAGCACCAGCGGGTTGAGCTTGCCGCCGGGCGAGGGCACCACCATCACCAGCCGCTCCACCCCCGCCGCCTTGGCGGGAATGGCGTTCATCAGCACCGAGGACGGATAGGCGGCGGTGCCGCCGGGAACGTAGAGGCCGGCGGCCTCTACCGCCGTCCAGCGTAGGCCCAGCTTGACGCCGGCCGCGTCCACGTAGCGGTGGTTCTCGGGGATCTGGCGGATATGGAAGGCATGGATGCGCTCGGCCGCCAGGGTCAGCGCCGCGATCAGCTCGGGATCGCAGGAGGCGGCGGCCTCGTCCACCTCCTGGGCGGTGATGCGCAGCGTGGCGGGGGTCAGCTCCAGCCGGTCGAAGCGGGCGGTGTAGCTGATCAGCGCCGCGTCGCCCTGGCGCTTGACGTCGGCCAGGATGGCGGCGACCTGGGTATCGACGTCCTCGTCGTTCTCCCGCTTCATATTCAGCAAGGCGGCGAAGTCGGCCTCGAAGCCGGCATCGGTGGACAGCAGCTCCTTCATGCCTGACAGGCCTTGCGGAAGCGTTCGATCCAGCCCGTCATCTCGTCGGAACGGGTCTTCAAGGCGGCGCGGTTGACGATCAGGCGCGACGTCACCTCGGCGATCACCTCGACTTCCTTCAGGCCGTTGGCCACCAGCGTCGCGCCCGACGAGACCAGGTCGACGATGCGCGAGCACAGGCCCAGCGACGGCGCCAGTTCCATGGCGCCGTTCAGCTTGACGCATTCGGCCTGGACGCCGCGGGCGGCGAAGTAGCGCCGGGTCACCTCGGGGTATTTGGTGGCGATGCGCACATGGCTCCAGCGCCGGGGGTCGTCGCCGGCCGCCACGTCGTCGGGCTCGGCCACCGACAGGCGGCACTTGCCGATGCCGAGGTCGAGCGGAGCGTAGATTTCGGGGTAATCGAATTCCATCAGCACGTCATTTCCCGCGATACCGAGATGGGCGGCGCCGAACGCGACGAAGGTGGCGACGTCGAACGAGCGCACCCGGATGATGTCGATATGGGGATGGTTGGTGGCAAAGCGCAACAGCCGGCTCTTCGGATCGTCGAAGGCGGCTTCGGGTTCGATGCCGGCGGCACGCACCAACGGCATGGCTTCGTCGAGAATTCGGCCCTTGGGCAGGGCGATCACCAGTTTGTCTTCAGGGCGCACGGTCTTGAAACTCATTCCTGCGGGGGCTGAAACATCTACAGGGTTTCGCGGCGGCGCACCAGTGTGTGGTTTCATTAAAGCCCCGGGCGCAGGGCGCCTGTTACCTTCGGTTACCGAATAGCAACCGACGCGGAAGGCGTGCCGGGGTATAACACCAGTATGGACTCGAATGCTCACATCCTGGTGGTCGACGACGACCGCGAAATCCGCGACCTGTTGGCGCGCTTCCTCACCCGCCACGGCCTGCGGGTGACCACGGCGCGCGACGGCGTCGAGATGATGAAGCTGCTGGATGAAAAGCGCATCGACTTGGTGGTGCTGGACCTGATGCTGCCGGGCGAGGACGGATTGTCGCTGACCCGGCGGCTGCGCGCGGCACGCTCGAACTTGCCCATCGTCATGCTGACCGCCATGGGCGAGGACACCGACCGCATCGTCGGGCTGGAGATGGGAGCCGACGACTACGTCGCCAAGCCGTTCAATCCGCGCGAACTGCTGGCCCGCGTCAAGGCGGTGCTGCGCCGGGTGCAGTCGGTCGCCGACGGCGGAATCGCCGCCCCGTCCCACGGGGCCAGGTTGCATTTCCAAGGCTGGGGCCTCGACCTCGCCACCCGCGACCTGACCTCGCCCGACGGCGTGATGGTCAGCCTGTCGGCCGGCGAGTTCAGCCTGCTGCAGGTCTTCGTCGAGCATCCCCGCCGCGTGCTGTCGCGCGACCAGTTGCTGGACTTCGCCCGGGGGCGGTCGGCGATCCCGTTCGACCGCAGCATCGACATCCAGGTCAGCCGCCTGCGCCGTCGCCTGGGCGACGACGCCAAGGACCCTCAACTGATCAAGACGGTGCGCGGCGGCGGCTATCTGTTCACCGCCGAGGTGGAGACGGCATGACCACCCGGCTTCACCTGCGGGACCGGTTGCTGCCCGACACCGTGGTGGGCCGCACCGCCCTGGTGCTGGTGGCGGCGCTGCTGCTGTCGGCCATGACGGCGCTGGTGCTGTTCGCGGTGCAGCGCGAGGAGGCGCTGAAGGCCATCGGCGGCCGCAATGCCGCCGAGCGGGTGGGCGGTCTGGTGACCATCGCCGAGCAGACCGAGCCGGATTTGCGTCACCACACCTTGCACAACCTCGACACACCGCGCTTCCGGGTCGGCTGGGGCACCGCTCCCATCGTGACCGAGAACGAGTCGTTCGGCCTGGCCGCCTATGTGCGCGACGCCCTGGAGAAGGGGCTGGAGGGGCGCGAAATCCTCATCTCCACCCGTCCCGGTCCCATTGGTGGCGGTGGCGAGAACGCGTCGGGGCTGGGGCCGCACAACCGGCACATGGGGCCACCCCATGTCATCGGCCCGGCATTGCGCATTTCGGTGCGGCTGACCGACGCGTCCTGGCTGAACGTGCTGGCGCCGTTCGAGCCGGGCGATTCCCTGTGGCGACCGCGCTTCGTGCTGCCCTTGCTGTTGGCCCTGGTGCTGGTGACCGGCGCGGCGCTGCTGGCGGTACGCAAGGCGACCCAGCCCTTCGCCCGTTTCGCCGCCGCCGCCGAGCGCCTCGGCGTCGACGTGGCGGCGCCGCCCATGGCCGAGTCCGGCCCGCGCGAGGTGCGGCGGGCGGCCCAGGCCTTCAACGTCATGCAGGGCCGTATCAGCCGCTTCGTCCAGGACCGGACCCAGATGCTGGCCGCCATCAGTCACGACCTCAAGACGCCCATCACCCGCTTGCGCCTGCGCGCCGAATTCGTCGAGGACGACGAGCAGCGCACCAAGATGCTGGCCGACCTGGCCGAGATGGAGGTGATGATCGCCTCGACCCTGGCCTTCGCCCGCGACGACGCCACCAGCGAGCCGCGCCTGCGCCTGGATCTGGTCGCCATGGTCCAGGGCATGGTGGAGGACATGGAAGACATGGGCGTCGATTGCGCCTATTCCGGCCCGCAAACCCTGGTGATCGAGGCGCGGCCGGCGGCTTTGAAGCGCGCCATCGCCAATCTGCTCGACAATGCGGTGAAGTATGGCGGCGGCGCCCGCCTGGAGCTGTCGCCCCTGGCGGACGAGATCCATCTGGTCGTCGATGACGACGGTCCCGGCATCCCCGAGGACGATTTCGAGCGGGTGTTCGCCCCCTTCGTCCGGCTGGAAGCCTCGCGCTCGCGCGATACCGGCGGCAGCGGCCTGGGGCTGGCGGTGGCCCGCGCCGCCATCCGCGCCCAGGGCGGCGACATCACCCTGGCCAACCGTCCCGAGGGCGGCTTGCGGGTGACGGTCAGCTTGCCGAAGGGGTGAGCGGCGTCGCCCACGCCGCCTCCAGCTTGCGGTCCAGCGTCACCAGATCGGCGTCAAGCCGCCGCGCCAGCCACAGATAGCTGGCGTCATAGGCGGTCAGGCCCGTTCGTTCGCTCAATTCCAAGACGCCAAGATGATCGACGTCGATGGTCCGGACTCCCATGCGCGCCAGCAATTCAAAGGCCGAGACAAGCTTGTCCCGGTCCGCGGGATGGCGGCGCATCTTCATCAGACAGACATTGGCCAACTCAAAGTGCAGCAGGGCCGGGGCCACCAGTTCGGCGCCCGTCATGCGGCCGGCTATGGCCTCCCCTTCCGGTTCGCCAAACAGAATCGCGGCAAGGGCGGAAGCATCGACGACCTTAACGGTCATCGCGAGCCTCGCGCACCATCAGCGCGGATTCACTGGGCGACGCCAGGCCGAGACGGCGAATTTCCGCGAGGACGTCCTCGGGCGACAGCGGTGCGGGGTCATGGACCGCCTCCTCCAGGATCGCCATCAGTTCTCCCTGGAGGGAACGGTGATGACGTTCGGCCCGCCCCCTGAGGCGGCGGAGCATTTCATCGGGGACGGTCTTGATGGACAAGTTGACGGGCATGGCGCGGCTCCAGATCGGCTCCAATCTGGAACCATGGTAGCCCAGCCGCATCCCCGAGGTCCAGAGGTTGCGCCACGGCAAGCTTTCGGCCCGCTGTGGCGGCCTCCGATCCTTCGTGGGGGTGTTTTGGGGGTTACCACTATCCCCGGAAACCCGCATACTCCGGGGGGTGGATTTGGAGGTCGGAGGTGTCCCGGCGATCCACGCGGATCCGCACGAAAGCCCTTGAACGGCCTACCCTCGAAAGCTCCCCCCATGCCCCCGCCCTCCGACATCACCGAGATTCTGTGGTCGTGGGGGCCGGGCGAGTCGCGTCTGCTGCTGCTGGCCGGCGACCGGCCGGTGGAGGTGGTGGTCGAGCGGCCGGAGGGGCTGACCGGCGCGGTGTTCCTGGGGCGGGTGTGTACGGTGGACCGCTCGCTCGACGCCGCCTTCGTGGAGATCGGCACCGGTGAGCGGCCGGGCTTCCTGCCTGGCGCGGCGGCGCTGGACCTGTCGGAAGGGGCCGCCCTGGTGGTGCAGGTTCGCGCCGATGCCAGGGGCGGCAAGGGGCCGAAGCTGTCGGCCGACCTTCGCGACTGTCCCGAGGACGTCCTGGCCGGCCTGGCGACGGCCAAGCCGCCGGCGCTGCTGTGGCGGCCGCATGTGCTGGAGCGGCTGCTGGCGGCCCATCCCGCCGTCGCCCGGGTGGTGGTGGACGATGCCGCCGCCCTGGCCGAGGCGCGGCGGTGGTTCGCGGCGGCGGCGCGGCGCCCGCTGCCCGAGGTGGACGAGGTGCTGGAGGAGGCGCTGGCGCCGGTGGTGGTCTTGCCCTCGGGCGGGCGGCTGGTGATCGAGGCGACGGCGGCGCTGACCGCCATGGACGTGGATTCCGGCGCCGGCCGGCCGGTCGAGGCCAACCGCGAGGCGGTGGCCGCCATCGCCCGCCAGATCCGCCTGCGCGGCATCGGCGGCCAGATCACGGTGGATTTCGTGTCCGGTCCCAAGGGAACGCCGTACAAGCTGGCGGCGGCGCTGAAGCGGGCGGTGGCGGCCGATCCGGTGCCGACCCATGTCTTCGGGGTGACGCCGCTGGGCATGGTGGAACTGACGCGCGAGCGGCGCGGCCCGTCGCTGGCCGAGATTCTGTGCCGGCGCTCCACCGACTTGACCGCCGAGTCGGTGGCGCTGGCGGCGCTGCGGCGGGTGCTGGCCGAGGCCGACGCCCGGCCCGGCGCCGCCTTGGCGCTGGTGGCCGCGCCGGAAGTGGCCACGGCCCTGGCCCGGCTGGGCGGAGCGGTGGCGGAGACCGAACGGCGGCTGGGCCGGACGCTGGTGGTGCGTTCCCAGCCGGGACGGGACCGCGAGGATGTGTTGATCGAGGAGGTGACGATATGAGCGAATCATTGGGGACCATACCCTGTCCCATTTGCGGCAAGCCGGCGGCCGATCCCAAATACAAGCCGTTCTGCTGCGCCCGCTGTTCCGATGTGGATCTGCATCGCTGGCTGGGCGGGGTCTACCGGGTCGAGACCAACGAGCCGGCGGACGAGGGCGAACCCGAGCAATAGTTCCAGCATGCTTGCTCCCGCGCCCGGCTTCGGCCAATATGCCGGCTTCGCCATGGTCAAAGGTTCTGTCCTCAGATGATCGCCAAGACTCTTGCCGCCGCCCTCCTCGCGCTGGGAATCGCGTTCACCGCCACTCCCGCCGCCGCCCAGGAAAACATGCCGCTGTCGCCCAAGCAGGTCGATGCCGTGAAGAAGGTCGTCCGCGACTATCTCATGGAGCATCCCGAGGTGCTGGGCGAGGCGCTGGAGGCCCTGCGCGAGAAGATGCGGGCCCAGGCCGAGGCCGACGCCCAGCGGATGATGGAAGCCCGCAAGGACGAGATCCTCAAGAGCCCCGACGATCCGGTCGCCGGCAATCCCAAGGGCGACGTCACCGTGGTCGAGTTCTTCGACTACAATTGCGGCTTCTGCAAGCAGACCTTCGACGCGATGTGGGATGCGGTCAAGGCCGACGGCAAGACCCGGGTGGTGCTGAAGGAATACCCGATCCTCGGGCCGGATTCGGTGATCGCGTCCCGCGTCGCCCTGGTGGCCAAGGCCCAGAGCCAGGCCAAGTATGACGAAATCCACCGCTCCTTCATGAAGTTCCGCGGCCGCCTCGACGAGAAGACCATCTTCCGTCTGGCCGGCGAGGCCGGGTTCAACGTGGAGCAGTTGAAGAAGGACATCAACGCGGCGGACATCGACCGTCAGCTGAAGAAGACCTCGGACCTGGCTCATACGCTGGACATCGGCGGCACCCCGACCTTCATCGTCGGCGACCGCATCCTCGCCAGCGCCCTCGACCAGAGCACCTTGAAGCAGTTGATCGACGTGGCCCGCAAGGCTGCCCCCAACAAGGGCTGAACATCGTTCGGCCAGGAATGAAAAAGCCCTCCGGCACTCCGCCGGGGGGCTTTTTGTCGCTCAGGCCCTGCCGCTGCCGGCCTCCTGGCAGGCGCGGCGCAACAGCGCCACGTCGTCCATATGGACGGAATTGCCCGAGGTCCGCACCCCCAGCACCCGCAGCCGGCCCAGTACCCGCGACAGGCTTTCGCGGCGGATGCCGACCCGGCTGGCCAGCACTTCCTTGTTGAAGGGCAGGGCCACCACCGCCTTGCCTTCGGTGGCGGCGGTCTGGGCCAGCAGGAATTCGGCGACGCGCTGCCACGGCGTCAGCTCCTTGAGGTCCCAGATCTCCGAGGCCAGCCGGTGGTTCCATGCCACCAGCGCCGCCAGCATGCGATAGGCCAAGGCGTGGTCGGAATGCAGGGTGTGGAGGAAGGCGCGGCGGCCGACCCGGATCAGGGTGGCGTCCTCGATCACCTCGGCATGGAGCGGGAAACGGCCGGTGGACAGCATGGCGGCCTCGGCGAAGGAGGTGCCGGGACCGAAGATCTCGACGATGCTCTCGCGGCCGTCCTGGGTCAGGGCGAACAGCTTCACCCCGCCGTCGAGGACGATGTAGAAGCAGTCGGCCTCGTCGCCGGCGCCGAACAGCAAGGTGTTGCGGCGCCGGGTGATGGTGTTGGCGTCGCCCAGCAGGCGGTTGAGCACCGCGCTTGGAATGCCGTCGAACAGCGGCAAGGCGGCGATCACCTCCTGGGCCGGTTGCGACCCGCGAAACAGCCGGGCGGGGGTGGACAGCGTCCGGTCGCAATCCACCGTCGGCCCTTCGCAGGCCGGCCGGCAAGGGCAGCGCACCTGGCCGCTTTCGGCTGTGTCCTTAAGGAGCGATCGCTGTGCCGTCGCCATAGAGTCTCAGCCTCCCGATATCCTCGATTTCAACCTTGTCCGTCCGATTGGCGACCACGCCCTTGTCGCGCAGCTTGGCGAAGGCCCGCGACAGGGTCGCCGGGTCCATGCCCAGATGGTCGGCCAGCAGCCGCTTCTCATAGGGAAGACGCACCACGGCGCGGCCGGTGGCGGTGCCGGCCAGGGTCAGCAGGAAGCTGGCCAGTCGCTCGGCGGTGGATTGCATCTTGAGTTCGGTGATCTCCTTGACCTGCTCGCGCAGATGGGCGGCCATGTTGGAGATCATGGCGATGGCCAAGTCGAAGTGGGATTCGAGGATGCCCATCAGGGCCTGGGCGGGAATGGCGATCACCGTGGTGGGGGCGGTGGCCCGCGCCGTGGCGCCATAGGGCGTACCGGTCAGCACCGCGTCCTCGCCCACCGTGTCGCCGGGGCCCAGTTGCACCACGGGCTGCCCGCCGCCGCCGTTGGCCGGCGACAGCAGAACCACCTCGCCGTCGAGGATCAGGAACAGCTGCCCGGCGGGTTCCGCCTCGCGGAACAGCTCGGCGCCTTCCGCGACCGTCCGCGGATCATGTCCGTGCAGCAGGGTGTCGATCTCCGACAACGGCAGCGCCGCGAATAGCGGATTTCTCTTCAGCGCGCGCACAGCCCTGGACTTCATCGCTCACTCCCCATGTCCATGCCGAACATTGCAGCAAGTTAATGATTGGAGCCTTGACGTTGGTTAAGGTTCCAATCGCGCCTCTTGCCCAACGTCAAGCCGTGGCTTTGCCAACGATGCTATCCCTGTCATGGCCATAGGGAGGCTGGGGATGCGACTGGGGATGACGCTCGTGCTGATCGGATTGGGCCTGTGCGCCTCGGCCGCCGCCGAGCCCTCGGCCGGGCGGCGCGATCAGCTGCGCGACATGGTCGCCCAGGATTGCGGCTCGTGCCACGGCATGACCCGCAAGGGCGGCCTGGGCTCGCCGCTGCTGCCCGAGGATCTGTCGCGCCTCTCCGCCGAGGGTGTGGTCGAGACCATCCTGGAAGGGCGTCCGGGCACCCCGATGCCGCCATGGAAAAGCATGCTGAGCCGCGACGACGCCACCTGGATCGCCGCCTATCTGATGGGAGAGACGGAATGATTCGGTTGTCCCTCAGTCGCCGGGCGGGCGCCTCCGCGCCCTTGGCTTTCGCGGCACAAGCCGCGCCGGCCCTTGGCCGCAACTCCAAGCGAATGAAGGACTTCATTCGCTCGTCGGTATTCACCGCCGCCCTGGCCCTGCTGGCCGCCTGTTCGCCGCAATTACGCGGCACCGGCGACCTGGGGGTGATCGTCGAGCGCGCCGACGGGCGGGTCACGGTGGTGGAAAGCACCGGCTCCACCATCCTGTCCACGGTGTCCGGCCTGGGCGATCTCTCCCATGCCGCCCTGGTCTATTCCCGTGACGAACGTTATGTTTTCGTGTTCGGCCGCGACGGCGGCTTGACCAAGGTCGACCTTCTGACCGGCACCATCGCCGGCCGGGTGGTGCAGTCGGGCAATTCCATCGGCGGCGCCATCTCCCAGGACGGTTCGCTGGTGGCGGTGGCCAACTACACCCCCGGCGGCATCAAGGTGTTCGACACCGCCAGTCTGGCCCTGGTGGCCGACATTCCCGCCATCGCCGCCGACGGCAAGCCCAGCAAAGTGATCGGCATCGCCGACCTGCCGGGGCGTAAATTCATCTACAGCCTCTACGACGCCGGCGAGATCTGGATCGCCGACCTGGCCGATCCGGCCAAGCCGGCGCTGACCAAGTTCACCGGCATCGGCAGGCTGCCCTACGACGCCCTGGTCACCGGCGACGGCCGCTGGTATCTCGCCGGCCTGTTCGGCGAGGACGGCATCGCCTTGCTCGACCTGTGGAACCCGGACCAGGGGGTGCGGCGCATCCTCGACCATTACGGCAAGGGCACCGAGCCGCTGCCGGTATTCAAGATGCCGCATCTGCGCGGCTGGGCCGCCGCCGACAACGAGATCTGGCTGCCCGCCATCGGCCACCATCAGGTGCTGGTGGTGGACAAGACCAGTTGGAAGGAAGCCGCCCGTGTCGATGTCGCCGGCCAGCCGGTCTTCGTCATGGCGCGGCCGGACGGGCGGCAGGTCTGGGTCAATTTCGCAGTGCCCGACTACGACGTGGTGCAGGTGATCGACGTGCCCAGCCGCAAGGTGGTCAAGACCCTGTATCCGGGCAAGGCCATCCTCCACATGGAGTTCACCCCGCGCGGCGAGCGGGTTTGGATCTCGGCCAGGGATTCCGACAAGGTGGTGGTCTACGACACCGAGACCCTGGAGCAGGTGGCCGAGCTGCCGGCGGTCAAGCCCAGCGGCATCTTCTTCTCCGCCCGCGCCCACAAAACGGGGCTGTGACATGGATAACATCGACCGCTCTTTGTTGAACGAATTCCAGCAGGATTTCCCGTTGGTGGCGCGCCCCTATGCCGCCGTGGCGGAACGGGTAGGGATCGACGCCGACGAGGTGATGGACCGGCTGGCGCGGCTGTCGCGCGGCGGCGCCATCAGCCGGGTGGGGGCGGTGTTCCGGCCCCATGCGGTGGGTGGCAGCACCCTGGCGGCGATGGCGGTGCCCGACGCGGAGCTGGAGCGGGTGGCCGCCCTGGTCAGCGCCTACCCCGAGGTCAACCACAATTACCAGCGCGAGCACCGGCTGAACCTGTGGTTCGTGGTCACCGCGCCGTCCAACGCGGCGGTGCAGGCGGTGCTGGCCGACATTTCCGCCCGGACCGGCCTTGTTGTGCTGGACCTGCCGCTGCTGGAGCATTTCCACATTGACCTGGGGTTCGACCTTAAATGGAGTTGAGCGATTCCGACCTGGATCTGGTCTCGGTGCTGGCCGACGGCCTGCCGCTGGTGGACCGGCCTTACCGCGCCGTCGGCCAGGCGGTGGGGCTGTCCGAGGACGCGGTGATCGCCCGCATCAAGGCCATGAGCGCGGTCGGCATCATCCGCCGTTTCGGCGTTATCGTCCGCCATCACGAGCTGGGCTTTCGCGCCAATGCCATGGCGGTGTGGGACATCCCCGATCCGCTGGTCGGCGAGCTGGGGCGGCGGCTGGGCGATTCGCCCGAGGTGACGCTGTGCTACCGCCGGCCGCGCCGGTTGCCGGATTGGCCGTTCAACCTGTTCTGCATGGTCCACGGCCGCGACCGCGACGCGGTGGAGGCGGCGATCCGGGGGCTGGCCGAGCGTCACGGCCTTGCCTCCCATGGCCATGCGGTGCTGTTCTCGACCCGGCGCTTCAAGCAGACCGGCGCCCGCTACGGCCGGCGGCCCCTGGCGGCGGAGTAGGCCCATGGATGACACCGACCGCCGCATCGTCAACGCCCTGCAAGGCGGCTTTCCCATTGCCGAGCGGCCCTTCGCCGCCGCCGCCGAGGCGCTGGGGCTGGAGGAGGCCGATCTGCTGGCCCGGATCAAGGCCATGCGGGACGACGGTGTGATCAGCCGCTTCGGCCCCCTGTGGCACGCCGAGAAGATGGGTGGCGGCCTGACCCTGTCGGCCATGAGCGTGCCGGCGGAGCGGTTCGACGATGTGGCGGCCATCGTCAATTCCTTCCCCGAAGTGGCGCATAATTACGCCCGCGACCATGCCCTGAACATGTGGTTCGTGGTTGCCACCGAGCGGCCCGAGCGCATCGCCGAGGTCCTGGCGGAGATCGAAGCCCGCACCGGCTTGGCTGTCCACGACATGCCCAAGATCGAGGAGTTCTTCGTCGGCTTGAGGTTCGAGGCATGAAGATCGAGCAAAGCGAGCGCGGGAGCGTTGAGCGACCCGGAGCTTTAGCGGAGGAAAGCCAAGCGCGCGGAGGCGCGCGCCCGGCGCTTGAGGGACAAATCATCGACACCATCGACCGCGCCATCGTCAAGGCCACCCAGGATGGGCTACCGCTGGTGGAGCGGCCATACCACGCCGTCGCCGAAACGGTGGGCATTCCTCCCGAGGAGGTGATGGAGCGGCTGGAACGGCTGCTGGCGGCGGGCGTGATCCGCCGCATCGGGCTGGTGCCCAACCACTACGCCTTGGGCTACGGCTTCAACGGCATGACGGTGTGGGATGTGGCCGACGGCGACGTCTCCGAGGCGGGGCGTCTGGTGGGGGAGCTGGACTTCGTCAGCCACTGCTACCACCGGCCGCGCGCCCTGCCCGACTGGCCCTATTCGCTGTTCGCCATGATCCACGCCAAGGAGCGCGTTGCCGCCGACGCCCTGGTGGCGAGGATCGCCGCGACGCTGGGGCCGCTGTCCTCCGGCCATCTGGTGTTGTTCAGTTCGCGCATTCTCAAGAAGACGGGATTGAGGCTCTAGATGTTCCGTGTCTCCCAGTTCATGCACGAGCTTATGGCTCCCAGCCCGGTGGGGCCGCACCGCAATCCGCCCGGCCCGGTGGTGATCTGGAACCTGATCCGGCGCTGCAACCTCGCCTGCAAGCACTGCTATTCCATCTCCACCGACAAGGACTTTGCCGGCGAACTCACCACCGCCGAGGTGTTCACGGTGATGACGGATCTGCGGGAATTCAAGGTGCCGGTGCTGATCCTGTCGGGCGGCGAGCCGCTGCTGCGTCCCGATATCTTCCGCATCGCCGCCCGCGCCAAGGCCATGGGCTTCTACACCGCGCTGTCGACCAACGGCACCCTGATCGACGAGGCGACCGCCGACCGCATCGGTTCCACCGGCTTCGACTATGTGGGAATCAGCATCGACGGCATCGGCGCCACCCATGACCGCTTCCGGGCGCGGGACGGCGCCTTCGCCGCCTCCCTGGCCGGCATCCGCCGCTGCGTCGCGCGCGGCGTCAAGGTGGGGTTGCGCTTCACCATGACCATGGACAACGCCGCCGAGCTGCCCCAGGTGATCGGGCTGATGGAGGCGGAAGGGGTGGCGAAGTTCTACTTCTCCCACCTCAACTATGCCGGACGCGGCAACAAGAACCGCCTCGACGACGCCACGATGCAGATCACCCGCGACGCCATGGACCTGCTGTTCGACACTGCCTGGGAGCATGCCCAGGCAGGGCGGGCGCGGGAATTCGTCACCGGCAACAACGATGCCGACGGTCCCTATTTCCTGTCCTGGGTGCGCCGCCACCAGCCGGAGAGGGTCGATCACGTCGCCGCCAAGCTGGCGCAGTGGGGTGGCAACGCCTCCGGGGTCAACGTGGCCAATATCGACAACCTGGGCGAGGTCCATCCCGACACCATGTGGTGGAACCACTCCCTGGGCAATGTGCGGCAGCGGCGGTTCTCCGCCATCTGGCCGGATGTCTCCGACCCGTTGATGGCGGGGCTGAAGCGCCATCCCCGGCCGGTGGAGGGGCGGTGCGCCGCCTGTGTCCATCTCGCCGCCTGCAACGGCAATACCCGCGTGCGCGCCGAGCGCATCAGCGGTAACGTATGGGCGGAAGACCCCGGCTGTTACCTCAGCGACGAGGAGATCGGACTCCCATGAAAAACCTTGCCCTGTCGGAGGTCTATCGGCTGCTGGAGCCGGGACCGGTGGTGCTGCTGACCACGGCGCAAGACGGCCGCGCCAACGTCATGACCATGTCGTGGCATATGATGGTGGAATTCACCCCGCCGCTGGTGGCCTGCGTGGTCAGCGGCCGCGATTACAGCTTCGCGGCGCTGCGGGCGACGGGGGAATGCGTGATCGCCATTCCCGCCGTGGACCTGGCGGCCAAGGTGGTGGAAGTGGGCAATTCCTCGGGCCGCGATACCGACAAGTTCGCGGCGTTCGGCCTGACGCCGCTGCCGGCCAAGCGGGTGGCGGCGCCGCTGGTGGCCGAGTGCTTCGCCAATCTCGAATGCAAGGTCGCCGACAAGACCCTGGTGGACCGCTACAACCTCTTCGTCCTCGAAGTGGTCAAGGCCTGGATCGATCCGGCCCAGACCCATCCCAAGACCATCCATCACCACGGCTATGGGACGTTCGCGGTGGACGGCGAGACCATCACCCTGAATTCGCGGATGCCGTGACGGGGGGAGTTGGAGCGGTTCCCGTTTAGACGGAAGCAGATCCCCCGACGTCGTCATGCGCGGGCTTGTCCCGCGTATCCACGCGGTGCGACAAGCTCAAACGGTTACGGTACGGAACGGCGTGGATGCCCGGAACACGTCCGGGCATGACGGACGCAAAGCTTGTTCCATCAGGAGGGGGGCCTGTCAGAACAGGTAGTTCATCACGCTGCCCGGCTTGACCGCGGCGGGCGAGGTGACGCGCATGTTTTCCTCGTAGGTGCCGATGCCGCGCATGACGTCGTTGAGGAAAAGCTTGGGCGACCCGTCGGCATTGGTCTCGTCGGTGGAGTCCATGTTGGTGCTGTAGGCGTTGCGCGCCAGCAGGGGGGTGAAGCCGTCGCGCTGGTCGCGCTGCTGCTGGCGGCGGCCGTCGGGGTTGAGCTGGCCTTCCTGCTGGAAGCGAAGGACCGATTCCTCGTTGACCCCCAGATGGGGCGAGAAATCCATCTTCTCCACGTCGCCGCGCGTGGTGGACGCGACATTACGGCCGCCATTGCCGACGCGGGCTGTTGCCGCCGCAATTCCTGACGCCGTTGCCGACCCAACCTGACGCGTACTCAGTGCCATCTCACTACTCGGATAGAATGAACCTAGACTAATCCACCTTTCAAGATAGCGCGATTACCCGAAAATTTGAAGCGATTTCAAGAGACCGCCCACGAATTGGAAAGTCTGCCTATGCCTTGCGTCATAGCCGAGAGTCCGTCGTGACCACCGTATGGTGCATCGCAAGTAACCGCAAGAATAGGACGGGTGGTGTTTTTGTCGGACGTCTTGAGCGGCCGGATTGGCGACTCTGCTCAGAATCCCTTGCTTTCCAGCCATGCCAGGGTCTTGTCGGCGGTGATCTTCCACCACGACGTATCCAGCATCAGCCCGTGCGGCGCGCCGGGCAGAACCTCCAGTTCGGCGTCGAAATAGGAGGCGGTCTCGTAGAGCGCGAAGCTGGGAACCAGCACGTCGCGGTCGCCGCCGATCACCAGGATCGGCAGGCTGCCCTGCGGCAGGGGCAGGGGAGGGCGGACGGGGTTGAGCAATTCCACGCAGATGCTTTGCGACTCCTGCTGGAAGCGGGGCAAAAGGTGGGCGACGGTCTCGACCGGGGTCGCGTTGGAAAACAGCGCCCGGCGGATGACCTCGCTCTTCACCGCCGAGGGGCCGAAGCTTTGCAGCAGGCTCAACTGGAGGCAGACGTCGGGAGAGAACATGGACAGGTACAGCGCCGAGGAGGCCAGACCCGACGGCGGCACGCTGGACATCAGCACCGCCGCCTCCACCGTTTGCGTGCCGGTCAGGCAATGCTGGGCCACCAGACCGCCCATGGAGTGGCCGACCAGGATGCAGCGTCCGCCCAGATTGTCCATGGCCGAGCGCACGTCGCTGACGTAATCCTCCAGCGTCGCCTGGTTGAAGCGGCCCTGGCTGTCGCCGTGGCCGCGCAGGGACACCGCATGGCTGGAATAGCCGGCTTCGGCGAAATAGGGCATGAAATATTCCGCCCAGACCCAGGCGCCGCAATACGAGCCGTGAACGAACAGGATGGGGGGGCGTTCGGCGGGCGAGGGGGCCGTCGACCGGCAGTACAGAAGTTCAAGTTCCAATGTGCGGGATATTCCTAGGTCAGAGGCTAAAGACCGATCTTCCGTTTCAGCCGTTCCAGCAGGCTGGGCGGCGGCTTTTTCTTGGCGACGTGCGGCTTCTTCTTCGGGGGCGCGCCGGTTTGCAGCTTGGGAGCCGGCTTACAATTGGGGTTGGTGTAGGAGAAAAACACCCGGAAATCGCCGCTGGCCGTCACTTTGTAATAGGCGACCTTCTTGATGGTCGGGTCGCCCTTGCAGCGACGCATGGCATCCTCCTCGGCGCCCTCCCGGTCGACGACGTCGTCGGAATAGACCAGCTTCCCCTGCTTGAGCTCCTGGCCGTCCTTGCAGATATAGATTTCGGTTGTCATCGCGCCGGTCCCGTTGCCGCCGTGATCATAGCGGCGAGCATCGCCTCGCCGCAACCTCCGCAAAGGGGAAAGGGCGTTTCTCCACTCCCTGTTAACACTCTCTGTGCTATAGCTTGGACTGCTCCGGCACCTGGGAGCGGACAGGGTAGGAAATATGGCCGACAGCGACGACGCGATCAACGCAGCCCTCGGGATCGGAGCCAACCGGGAAGCGGTCTACGACGTCTCGGTCGAGGTCTCGGCCGTGCTGGGAACCGCCAGCCTCCCCATCGCCCAGTTGCTGAAGCTGGGCCGTGGCGCCGTGGTGGAACTGGACCGCAGGGTCAACGACCCGGTCGATCTCTACGTCAACGGCAAGCGCGTCTGCCGCGCCGAAGTGGTGGTGGTCGAAGACCACCTGGCCGTCACCATCACCGAAGTACTCAAGCGCGCGGCGGATTAGAGTCTTTTCTGCCCCTCAGTCGCCGGGCGCCCCACTCCGTGGGGCTTGGCTTTCGCGGCATGTGCCGCGCGCCCTCAACGGGCATAGTCGCTCCACTCCGGAGTCAGTGATGAGGTGGACGGCCCCTGCTCACCGGCGTCGCAATGCGCCAAAGTGGTCGTTATCAACACGCCACATAGAGGGGGCCGTCCATGAGCCAGATTAGCACCATCGGGTTTGACCTCGCCAAGTCTGTTTTCCAGGTTC
>NZ_CAINTR010000021.1 GCF_903853455.1 uncultured Magnetospirillum sp. | reverse complement strand
CTCCCGGGACGGCCAGCGCTCCCTCATCCACCGTCTCAACGACCGCCACGTCGCCAAGCTGGTTCAACGCGCCGCCGTTGCCGCCGGTCTGCGCGGCGATCTGCCCGAGGGGGAGCGCCGCCTGTGCTTTGGGGGGCATTCTCTGCGGGCCGGACTGGCCAGCTCGGCGGAGGTGGATGAGCGGCATGTTCAGCGTCAGCTGGGCCATGCCTCGGCGGAGATGACGCGCCGCTATCAGCGCCGAAAGGATCGGTTTAGGGTGAATCTGACCAAGGCGGCGGGGTTATGAAAAAGTTGTTTCATCCGCCACTGGCGGATAGCATGGGCCGTGATTTTCGTTGAGACGCCGACATTCACCCGGATGGTGACGGCCCTGTTGACCGACGAGGAATACAGGGGGCTACAGACGACGCTCGCCGACGATCCCGAGCGTGGCGCCCTGATCTGGGGCGGTGGCGGCATTCGCAAGATTCGCTGTGCCATGGAGGGAACCGGCAAGAGCGGCAGAATTCGGGTCATCTATTACTGGCTGCGCGATGACCAGCAAATCTTCATGCTGGTGGCCTACCCGAAGTCCCAGAAAGACACCCTGACGGCCAAGGAAATTGCAATCCTCCGCGCATTGGTGAAGGAACTATAGGATGGACAAGTCCCTGTTTGATGACCTGGCACAGAGCCTCAAGGAATCGGCGGCGATCCGCACGGGCGCCGCCGCCCCGTCGCGGCGCTTCGAGATGGAACAAACTGACGTGAAAGCCGTGCGCGAGGGGATCGGGCTGTCGCAGAATGAGTTTGCGCGGTTGATGCGGGTGAGCGTGAAGACGCTGCAGAATTGGGAGCAGCACCGCCGTTATCCGACCGGCCCGGCGGTGGCGCTGCTCAAGATCGTTTCCGCTGCCCCCGAGGCCGTTCTTAAGACTCTCCACGGCTGACACTGGGGTGGCCTGGGCCGCGGCGCCGGTCCTGGCCCAAGTTGCAAGGAGGTGTACTGGCGACACCGGCTGAAGTAGTGGAGCGCCACATCCAGCACTAACTGGGTCGCGCCTCGGCAGAGATCCCGCGATGGCACCAGCGCCGACGGGACAGATTCCGGGGCAACCTGACCAAAGCAGCAGGGTTGTAAGAAAAGCCAGTTGCCCCCTTGGGACTGCATGATACTCTCCTGATCGCGTGACCTTGGGAAGCACCTTGCCATGACCAACACCCCGCACGATATTGCCGTCGAACTGGATGGCGTTCCCTTTATCGGTCGCTATATTGTGCGCGGCAATGCCGTGGTGGTCACATCCGAATTCGGCATCAAGTCAGCCGAGATTGATGACGTACCTCCCGATACCCTGGCGCGGTCGATACTGCGAGAAATGGTGAAGGAAGGCTAAGTGGGGGCAAAAGTCTGAGTGGTCAGACGACGCCACCCGCATTTGGTAAAATCGCCACCCATCTCATGATTCAGCCTACTATAGTCAAATGGCCCCTAGATGCTGATGAGTTCACCTCCATTATGGCTCAAGCCGTTGATTCGGGGCGGCAGAAAGGGAGTGCGCGGCTGGAATCGGGAATGCAGCGCTGTGCAAGGATGTCGCTCCTCTGAAGGGCAAGCCGGACGTCAAGCCGTCGATGCTGTCGGGCATGGACAGGGCGACGGTGAAGAGGTTGCGGCAGGGCAGGACCGAGGGCTGAAGCAATGGCGCGGGGCCAAGTATTATCGGCACCCGTCGAGAAGCAGGGGGTGGCTGTCATCGACATTCCGCCGGGATCTCAGTTCAAGGGCATTAATTGAGGTTCGGCATGTCGATTTTGATCAGCACACCCGAACGACTTGTCCGCAACGGACATCGAGGCGGGATCCTTTCGCTGACCGGCCTGTCCGGGTCCGGTAAAACCACGGTCTCCACCGGAACCGAGCGATCACTGTTCGACCGTGGCTGGCAATGCGTCGTGCTTGACGGTGATACCCTTCGCACCGGAATCTGTTCAGACCTCGGATTTTCCCCTACTGATCGCCACGAGAATATCCGGCGGGTGGGAGAACTGGCCATTCTGCTGGCCGCCTGCGGCATCGTCTGCATCTGCGCTCGCCGCCGACAATTATCTTGGCCGGTTGAGCGACAACTATGATGGCCGGTATGATTGCCCGCTGGGGCCGGACGTAAGGAGGGGCGGAGCCCCGACTGGAG
>NZ_CAINTR010000020.1 GCF_903853455.1 uncultured Magnetospirillum sp. | reverse complement strand
GATGTCGGCATGGGGGTTGATCAGGTTCTTGGCGAGGTCACGAAACACGCCAAACACATCGTTGTTGAGCAGAATTGCCTTCTCGACGAACTCCCTGTCATTAACGACCACCTTATTGTAGGCGGGGCTGCCGCGGTCCGGCTCAATCCGTGCCAGATTCTTCAAGAGATCGCTGTTCTCTTCCAGTTCGTATCGATGGAAGGGGGCGATGTTGGGCACCTCGTCGATGATAATTTCCCAAGAATCTTTGTCACACCAATGGGGCAGGGAGAGAAAGGCTGCGTGGGTGATGATGAGGATCTGCCCCGTTGGGATTTCTGCCGCCTTCTTGAGGTGGTCCTGAATCCGTGTGCTGACCGAGACGTAATCGCCCTGGGTGATATCGTCGTCTGAGTAGATGGTGGTGAGGGGCACTTCCACCCCCATTGACCTGATCTGCTTGATCATCGCCACCTCGGTCTGCAGGATCAATGCGGATTCCGACACGTTCCGGCCACCCATTCCGATTTGATTCCGGCCACTGATTCCGATCGCGTTCCGGCCACCCATTCCGATCCGGTTCCGGCCACCTATTCCGATCGCGTTCCGGCCACCCTTTTGGTTGAGGTGGCGGTTTCCGATCAAGGGTGACCGTTTGCCCAGCAGGTCAGCATCCATCAAGCATCTGCCCTCCAGCAAGGAGAGGCACGATGCCAAAGAAGGGACTGACCATGAGGCAGATACGCGAGCTATTGAGGCTGAAATTTGGCGATGAAAAACTGAGTGACCGGGCGATTGCCCTTCAACTCGGCGTTGCCCGCAGTACCGTCCAAGATTATGTGGCGAGGATCACGGCTGCGGGTTTGATCTGGCCGCTACCCGAAGACGTCACTGATACGATGCTCAACGAGCGCCTATTCGGGCGTCCGAGCACCCAGACCGGCCTTCGGCGTCGGGTCGAGCCGGACTGGGCGGCGCTGGTTCGCGAAATGAAGCGGCCCAGTGTCGATTTGCAGATTTTGTGGGGCGAATACAGGGGGATTCATCCAGAGGGCTACGGTTACAGCCGCTTCTGCGATCTCTACCGGGAGTTCGAGCGACGGCTGACGCCGACCATGCGCCAGCAGCATGTGGCGGGGGACAAGGTCTTCGTCGATTATTCCGGCAAAACGATCAACATCATCGACCCGTCCACCGGCGAGGTGAAATCGGCGGAACTGTTCGTCGCCGTGCTCGGGGCCTCCAGCTACACCTATGCCGAGGCGACGTGGAGCCAGAAGCTACCGGACTGGATCGGTGCCCATGTGCGCATGTTCGCCCATTTCGGCAAGGTGCCTCGGCTGGTGGTGCCCGACAACCTGAAATCCGGCATCCATCGCCCGTCATTCTACGACCCCGAGGTCAACCAGACCTATGGTCGCATGGCTTACCATTATGGTGTCGGCATTCTCCCGGCACGGCCATACAAACCGCGCGACAAGGCCAAGGTCGAGGCCGGGGTCAGGGTAGCTCAATCCTACATCATCGGCCGCCTGCGCAATGTCAGCTTCTTCTC
>NZ_CAINTR010000019.1 GCF_903853455.1 uncultured Magnetospirillum sp. | reverse complement strand
GTGCCGCGCAAACAGGCCGGACACATGACTGCACCCGACCGGGGCAAAATCACGTCAGAATCCCCTTGCAACGCAGGGGCCGTCCACACATGACTCGTCTATTGTCCTCAGTCGCCGGGCGCTCGCGCTTGGCTTTCGCGCGACGCACGCGCAGGCGTGCAATCATATAATTGCCGGCGAAGCCGGCGGGTGGCGCGGCGGGCTTCGCTCTTGCCTTCTCACCCTCGAACTGAAAGATCAGTTCGAGGGCTCGGCGGTATTACTTCTCCCAGCGCGCCGCCGCCGCGTCGTCGGACTCCTTGGCATCGACCCAGCTGTCGCCGTCGCGGGTGTGTTCCACCTTCCAGAACGGCGCCTTGGTCTTCAGCCAGTCGATCAGGAAGCGGCAGGCCTCGAACGCGGCGTCGCGATGGGCCGAGGACGCCGCCACCAGGACGATGCGCTCGCCCGGCTCCAGCCGGCCATAGCGGTGGATCACCAGGGTGTCCTCCAGCGGCCAGCGCTTGTGCGCCTCGGCCTCGATGGCCTCCAACTGGCGCTCGGTCATGCCGGGATAGTGTTCCAGGGTCATGGCGCGCACCTCGGCGCCCGCCGCCGGCCCAGACCCTGACGCAGGGCTATGGCCCAGATAGTCGCGCACCAGACCGATGAACAGGCAGATGCCGCCGACGCTGGTCTTGCCGGCGGAGAAACCGGCCAGTTCGGCGCCGGGGTCGAAATCCTCGCGCTGGACCCGGATCATCTCATCCCCCCGTTACCGGCGGAAAGAACGCCACCTCGTCGCCGGGCTTCACCGGCGTGTCGAGGCCGCCGTAATCCTGGTTGACCGCCACCCGCACCACCGACAGGGTTTCGAAGGCGGCGGCATGGCCGGGCGACAGGGTCCTCAGATGCTCGATCAGCTGGCCGACCGTGGCGATTCCGGGCGGCGGCGCGACGCTCTCCTCGCCGATGCCGGTCTTGGCCTTCAGCCAAGCGAAGTACAGCACCTTCATCGCATCATCTCCGCATAGGTCACGAACTCGACCATCTCGCCGGGAGCGATGTCGCCGCGATCCTCGGGAATATCCACCAGACCGTCCGACCACACCATGGAGGTCAGAACCCCCGAACCGTCCGAGGGGAATTTGGCCGCCACCAGCCGCCCGTCGGCGTGAACCAGCTTGGCCCGCAGATATTCGCGGCGGCCTTGCTTGTGCTTGCAGGCGAAACCGGCCTCCACGGCGAAACGTTTGAGGCCGGTGTCGGTGGCTCCCATCAGGCGCAGCACCATGGGCCGGGCGATCAGCATGAAGGTGATCATCACCGCCACCGGGTTGCCGGGCAGGCCGACGAAGGGGGTTCCCGTCCCCTCTCCCCCCCCGATCTCACCGATGGCGACCGGCCGGCCGGGCTTGATGGCGAGACGCCAGAAATCCAGCGAGCCCAGCGCCAGCACCGCCGGCTTGATATGGTCTTCGTCGCCCACCGAGACCCCGCCCGAGGTCAGGATCAGGTCGTGGGTGGCGGCGGCCTCGGCCAGCGCGTCGCGGATGACCTCCAACCGGTCGGGCAGAATCCCCAGATCGGTGACCTCCGCCCCCAGGCCGCGCAGCAGCGCCCCGGCGGTGAAGCGGTTGCTGTCGTAAATGCAGCCGGGCGGCAGCGCCGCGCCGGGCTCGCGAATCTCGTCGCCGGTGGAGAACACCGCCACCCGCAGGGGGCGGTAGACCGGCAGTTCGGCGCGGCCGATGGCGGCGGCGAGGCCCAGTTCCTGCGGCCGCAGCCTTGTGCCGGCCCGCAACACCACGCTGCCCGAGGTCACGTCCTCGCCGGCCCGGCGGGCGTTGTCGCCCCGCTTCAGGCGGGTGGGCAGGACGACGGCGTCGCCGTCCTCCTTACAATCCTCTTGCATGGCGACGGTGTCGGCGCCGGCCGGCATGGGGGCGCCGGTGAAGATGCGCACCGCGCCGCCGGAGGGAAGCACCCCCGCGAAGGGATGGCCGGCGGCGACGCGGCCGACCACCGGCAGCTTTCCCGGTTCCGCAAGATCGGCATGGCGGAAGGCCCAGCCATCCACCGCCGAATTGTCGTGCGGCGGCACGTCAAGCCCGGCCACCACATCCTCGGCCAGGATGCGGAACAGCCCCTGGCGCAGCGGCACCGTCTCCGTCCCCACCGCCGGAGCCAGCCTGGCCTCCAGCCGGGCCAGCGCCTGATCGATGGTCATCAGCCCGGCATCGGCGGCAAAGCGCCCGGTCATCTTAGCATGCCCCTCAAACGCCGGGCGCGCGCCTCCGCGCGCTTGGCTCCTCCGCTTCGCTCCGGGGCGCTCAATGCGCCCGCGCTCGCCAATGGCTCGCTCATCGCCCGATCCTCGCCAGGACATAAGCGCCGATGGCGTCGATGTCGGACAGGTCGAGCCGCGGCAGGGTGCAGTCGGGCACCGGGCCGTCGCTGGCCACCGCCACCACCAGCGGGTCCTCGGGGAAGAAGGGCGGCTTGTCCAACGCGGCGCGGAACACCTCCAGGCGCTCGTGCGGCCAGCGGCGGAAGCCCTCCACCAGCACCAGATCCACCGGGGCGAGGCGGGCCAGCAGCTCTTCCATGGAGAATTCGGGCTGCTCGCGGTATTCGTGCATCACCGCCCAACGCCGCGCCGAGGCGATCATCACCTCGCGCGCCCCGGCCTCGCGATGCATGTAGGAATCCTTGCCCGGCTTGTCCACGTCGAAGGCCTCTTGCGCCTGTTTGACAGTGGAGATGGTGATCCCCCGGTCCTTCAACCAGGGGATCAGGCGGGTCAGAAGGGTCGTCTTGCCGCTGCCGGACCGGCCCGCCACGCCGAAAACCTTCATGGCGTCACTCTTTCGGCACCGGGTTGGCCTTGATGTGACGCCAGCCCGATCGCAGATAGTCCCAACCGGTAATCATGGTCAGGATGGCGGCGAGCCACAATCCCACCTCGCCGATCAGACGGGTGGGCATGAAGGTGGCGGCGTCACCCACCAGCATGACCGGAATCGCCACCATCTGAATAGCGGTCTTCCACTTGGCCAGGCGCGAGACCGGCATGCCGACCCGGACCTCGGCCAGGAACTCCCGCAGGCCCGACACAAGGATCTCGCGCAGCACGATCACCAAGGCCGGCAGGAACGACACCGAGCTGACCCGGTCGAACGCCACCAGCATGAACAGCACGGCGGCCACCAGCAGCTTGTCGGCGATGGGGTCGAGGAAGCGGCCGAAGGTGGAGACCAGATTGCGCGACCGCGCCACATAGCCGTCGAACCAGTCGGTGATGGCGGCAGCCACGAACAGGCCACAGGCGACCCAGCGGGCCGCGTCGCCGTCGATATAGAACAACCCGACCACCAGGGGAATCACGACGACGCGCGACAGGGTCAGGAGATTGGGAAGGCTGGTCACCATGGTGCGGATCCGTCGGGCGGAGCCGGGACGGCCCGCCGCGCCGCGATACTAGACCGGAACCTTGGCGCTGTCACCAGGGCGGAAGGTCAGAGGCGGGGGAAGACTCGAACGGCGGGCACATCCCCCCTCTCCCTTGAGGGAGAGGGGAGCCATGGGACTCTCGTGCCCGGCCATGAGGCCCAAGGACCGGGGATGCGCGAAGGGACCGAGTCCCTTCGCACCTTTCCCTAAAACCCTAGGTATGCAACGGCCGTCCGTCCACCGCCAGGGCGGCTTCCTTGACGGCTTCGCCCAGGCCGGGATGGGAGTGGCAGGTGCGGGCGATGTCTTCGGCGGCGGCGCCGAATTCCATGGCCAGGACCACTTCGGCCAGCAGGTCGCCGGCATTGGGGCCGATGATGTGGGCGCCCAGCACCTTATCGGTGGCGGCATCGGCCAGGATCTTGACGAAGCCGTCGACCTCGTTCATGGAGCGCGCGCGGCCGTTGGCGGTGAAGGGGAATTTGCCGGCCTTGTAGGCGACACCGTCGGCCTTCAACTGCTCCTCGGTCTTGCCCACCGAGGCCACTTCCGGCCAGGTGTAGACCACCGCCGGGATGACGTCGTAGTTCACATGGCCGTGCTGGCCGGCCAGGATCTCGGCCAGGGCGACGCCCTCTTCCTCGGCCTTGTGGGCCAGCATGGCGCCGCCGACCACGTCGCCGATGGCGTAGATGCCGGGCACATTGGTCTGGAAGTGGCCGTCGATGGCGATGAAGCCGCGCTTGTCCAGGGCGACACCGACCTTGTCGAGGCCGAGGCCGTCGGTGTAGGGCTTGCGGCCGATGGCCACCAGCACGCAATCGGCCTCGATGGCCTCGGGGGTGCCGCCGGCGGCGGGCTCGACGGTGACGGTGGCGGTCTTGCCGGTCTTCTCCACCTTGGTGACCTTGGTGCCGAGCTTGAAGGTCATGCCCTGCTTGCCCAGGATGCGCTGCATCTGCTTGGACACTTCGCCGTCGTTGAACGGCAGGATGCGGTCGAGGAATTCCACCACGGTGATCTTGGCGCCGAGACGGCCCCACACGGTGGCCAGTTCCAGGCCGATGACGCCGCCGCCGATCACCACCAGATGCTTAGGCACCTTGGGCAGGGCCAGGGCGCCGGTGGAGGATACGATCACCGTCTCGTCGATGGCCACGCCCGGCAGGGGGGTGACGTCGGAGCCGGTGGCGATGACGATGTGCTTGGCCGCCAGGGTCTTGTCGCCGTCCTTGCCCGTGACTTTGACCTGCCCGGGGGCGGTGATCTCGGCGGCGCCGACCACGTAGGTCACCTTGTTCTTCTTGAACAGGAACTCGATGCCCTTGGTGTTGTCCGACACCACCTTGTCCTTGTGGCCCATCATGGCGCCCAGGTCGAGTTCGACCTTGCCGACCTTGACCCCGAAGGCGGCCAGCTCGTGACCGGCGGCATGGTAGTGGTGCGACGCGCTCAGCAGCGCCTTGGACGGGATGCAGCCCACGTTGAGGCAGGTGCCGCCCAGGGTGCCGCGCTTTTCGACGCAGGCGACCTTGAGGCCCAGCTGGGCGGCGCGGATGGCGGCGACATAGCCGCCGGGGCCACCGCCAATGATGACGACGTCGAAAGAGTTCTCGGACATGGTATTCTCCCCTGCCGCCTCGCCCTTCGAGACGGGCGCCAAGGCGCCCTCCTCAGGACGAGGGGCTATTCCGTTGGAAGCAAAGCGGGCCTCATGCTGAGGAGCGAAGCATCTCGAAGCACGAGGCCCTTCCGGTGACTACATCTCCAGCAGGATGCGCTGCGGGTCCTCGATGCATTCCTTGAGGCGCACCAGGAAGGACACCGCCTCGCGGCCGTCGATGATGCGGTGATCATAGGACAGCGCCAGATACATCATCGGCCGCGCCTTGATGGAGCCGTCGGGCATGACCATGGGGCGCTGCTGCACCTTGTGCATCCCCAGGATGCCGGATTGCGGCGTGTTGAGGATGGGGGTGCTCATCAGCGAGCCGTAGACGCCGCCGTTGGAGATGGTGAAGGTGCCGCCGGTGAGGTCTTCCATGGACAGCTTGCCGTCGCGGGCCTTCTTGCCCAGCGCGGCGATGCCCTGCTCCACTCCGGCGAAGGACAGCGCGTCGGCGCCACGCAGCACCGGCACCACCAGGCCTTGCGGGGTGCCGACGGCGACGCCGATGTCGTAGTACTTCTTGTAGACCAGATCCTCGCCGTCGATCTCGGCGTTGACCGCCGGCCAATCCTTCAGGGCGGCGACCGAGGCCTTCACGAAGAACGACATGAAGCCCAGCTTGGTGCCGTGACGCTTCTCGAACTGGTCCTTGTACTGGTTGCGCAGGTCGAACAGCGCCGTCATGTCCACTTCGTTGAAGGTGGTCAGCATGGCGGCGGTGTTCTGGGCCTCCTTCAGACGCTCGGCAATGCGCTTCCTGAGCCGGGTCATCTTCACCCGCTCTTCCAGGTCGGCCTTAGCACGCGGGCCCGAGGGCGCGGCGGGCTTGGGAGCGGCGGCAGCGGGAGCCGGCGCGGCAGCGGCGGCGAGAACGTCGCCCTTGGTGACGCGGCCGTCCTTGCCGGTGCCGGCGACGGCAGCGGTGTCGACGCCGGTGTCGGCGGCGATCTTCTTGGCCGACGGCATGACGGCGGGCGCGGCGGCAACGGCGGGCGCGGCAACGACCGGAGCCGGAGCAACAGCGGGAGCCGCCTTGGCGGCGGCACCGGCGGCGCCGATGACCCCCAGCAGCGCCCCGACCTCGACCACGGCGCCGACGGCGGCGGCGATCTCGGTCAGCGTCCCGGCGGAAGGCGCGTTGACCTCGACGGTGACCTTGTCGGTCTCCAGCTCGACCAGCGGCTCGTCGGCGCGAATGGCGTCACCCACATTCTTGAACCACTTGGCGATGGTCGCCTCGGACACGGACTCGCCCAGGGTGGGCACCTTGACTTCGATGGACATGATGGTGTTCCCCTCTGATCTCTTAGGCGTGCAGGCTGGACAGCTTGGTAGCGCGGCGGAACGGCTGCGGCATATCCGCCACATGGCCGGCCAACGACATGTCGCAGATCCATTCCTGCTCGGCGACATGGGTCTTGTAGAGGCCGGTCGCCGGTGAGGCGGCGGCCCGGCGGCCGCAGTAGAAAGCGCGCTTCGCCTTGATTTCCAGTTCTTCGCAGATGAATTCGATCCGGCGATCAACGAAGGTCCACGGCCCCATATTGGCCGGTTCCTCCTGAACCCACACCACCTCCGCATGGGGGTAGCGGGCAAGCTGGGCCTTCACCGCGTCCTTGGGCCACGGATAGAGCTGCTCGACCCGGATGATGGCCACGTCCTTGATGCCGCGCTTGGTGCGCTCTTCCAGCAGGTCGTAATAGACCTTGCCCGAGCACAGCAGGACGCGGCGGACCTTGGCGCCGGCCACCAGGGTCTCGGTCTCCTCCAGCACGCGCATAAAGCGGGTGCCGGTGCGGAACTGGTCGAGCTTGGAGACGCACAGCTTGTGCCGCAGCAGCGACTTGGGGCTCATGACGATCAGCGGCTTGCGGTAGTTGCGCCGGATCTGGCGACGCAGCGCGTGATAGTAGTTGGCCGGGGTCGAGATATTGCAGACCAGCCAGTTGTCCTCGGCCGACATCTGGAGATAACGCTCCCAGCGGGCCGAGGAATGCTCCGGTCCCTGGCCTTCATAGCCATGGGGCAGCAGCATCACCAGACCCGACATGCGCAGCCACTTGGACTCGCCGGAATTGATGAACTGGTCGATGATCACCTGGGCGCCGTTGGCGAAGTCGCCGAACTGGCCTTCCCACAGCACCAGGGCGTTGGGCTCGGCCTGGGAATAGCCGTATTCGAAGCCCAGCACTGCCTCTTCCGACAGGGGAGAGTCGATGACCTCGAAAAACGCCTGTTTGTCGCGGATGTGGTTCAGCGCCACATGGCGGCTTTCGTTCTCCTGGTCGGTCAGCACGCAGTGGCGTTGCGAGAAGGTGCCGCGGCCCACATCCTGACCCGACAGGCGGACCGGGTTGCCTTCCACCAGAAGCGTGCCGAAGGCCAGCGCCTCGGCGGTGGCCCAATCGATGCCGTCCCCCGAATCCACCATGGCCTTCTTGGCCTCAAGCTGGCGCACCACCTTGCGGTTGGCGTTGAAATCGGCCGGAACCGTGGCCAGGGCGTAGCCCACCTCCTTGAGGATCTCGGCGGCGACGCCGGTCTTGTCTTCCCGGAACTCCTCCTCGCCGGCCAACTGCACCAGGCCCTGCCACTTGCCTTCCAGCCAGTCGGCCTTGTTGACCTTGAAACTCTTGGCGGCCTGGAACTCGCCCTCCAGGCGGCTTTGGAACTCGGCGTAGATGGAATCGGCCTGGTCCTTGGTCAGGGTGCCGTCCTTGACCAGCTTGTCGGAATAGAGCGCGCGGGTGGTCGGCTGGCTGGCGATCTTGCGATACATCAGCGGCTGGGTGAAGGCCGGCTCGTCCGATTCGTTATGGCCGTGACGGCGGTAGCACACCATGTCGATCACCACGTCGGCCTTGAATTCCTGCCGGTATTCGGTGGCGATGCGGGCGATGTGGACCACGGCCTCGGGATCGTCGGCGTTGACGTGGAACACCGGCGCCTGATAGCCCTTGGCCACGTCCGACGAATACGGACCCGAGCGCGAATATTGCGGCGCGGTGGTGAAGCCGATCTGGTTGTTGATGATGATGTGGATGGTACCGCCGGTGGCATAGCCCTTCAACTGCGATAGCAGCAGGGTCTCGGGCACCACGCCCTGGCCGGCGAACGCGGCGTCGCCATGCAGGATGATGCCCATCACCTTGGAGCGCTCGGTATCGTTCTTCTGGGTCTGCTTGGCGCGGACCTTGCCGATCACCACCGGACCGACCACTTCCAGATGCGACGGGTTGGGCATCAGCGACAGATGCACTACCTTGCCGTCGAAGTCGCGATCGGCCGAGGTGCCGAGATGGTATTTCACATCGCCGGAGCCCTGGACGTCTTCCGGGTTGGCGGCGTTGCCCTGGAACTCCGAGAAGATGGCCTGATAGGGCTTCTTCATGAAATTGGCCAGGATGTTGAGGCGGCCGCGATGGGCCATGCCCAGCACCACCTCCTCCATGCCCAGCTGGCTGCCGCGCTTGAGGATCTGCTCCAGCGCCGGAACGACGGTCTCGCCGCCCTCCAGGCCGAAGCGCTTGGTGCCGGTGTACTTGACCTGGAGGAAGCGCTCGAACCCTTCCGCCTCGGTCAGGCGCTCCAGGATGGCCTGCTTACCGCGCGGGGTGAAGTCGGTGCGGTTCTGAATGGACTCGATGCGCTTTTGAATCCAGGCCTTCTGGTCGGGATCCTGGATGTGCATGAACTCGACGCCGATGGAGCCGCAATAGGTCTCCTGCACCACCCGCATGATGTCGCGCAGCTTGGCGGATTCCAGCCCCAGCACGTTGTCGATGAAGATCTCGCGGTCGAGATCGGCATCGGTGAAGCCGTAGGTGCGGTAGTCCAACTCGGGATGCTGCTCGATCTTGGCCAAACCCAGGGGGTCCAGCTTGGCGAGCAGGTGGCCGCGCACGCGGTACGAGCGGATCAGCATCAGGGCGCGGATGGAATCCAGCTGCGCCTGCCGAATCTCCGCCGGACTCGCCGTCGAAGCGGCCGGCTTGCCGCCCTTCTTGGCAGCGGCGGCGGCGATGGCTGCGGCCTCGGGATCGACGGCGCCGATCACCTTGAGGTCGCGGCGCACCCCGTCGATTCCCTTGAAGTCGGCCAGGATCTGGGCGCTGTCGTCCTTCAGTTCCTGGAAAAAAGCAACCCAGGACGAATCAACGGAGGAGGGATCATCGAGATAGCGGGCATAAAGCTCCGCGATGAAAACGGCGTTGCCGCCGGACAGGAATGACGTTTCGTCGAGCTGCTGCTTTGTCATTGTTGGTCGACGCAGGTTCTAGCCCGCGTCCCTTTCGTGTTCGGGCCGGGGCGGCGCCGCCGGGCGCCGCACTGCCGACGGCGCAACCATCTTTTCTTATTTTTGACGAGAAGGGAATCGGTCCGACGCCCCGGCGGCGCGCCGGACCGAAAGTAGTTTAACCCTGCAACAACTTCACCATGGTCGAACCCAGCGACGCCGGCGAATCGGCGACGGCGATACCGGCGGACTTCAGGGCCTCGACCTTGAAGTCGGCGGTGTCGTTGCCACCGGAGATGACCGCGCCGGCATGACCCATGCGACGGCCGGGCGGAGCGGTGCGGCCGGCGATGAAGCCGACGGTCGGCTTCTTGATCTTGCTGCGCTTCAGGAACTCGGCTCCCTGGACCTCGGCGTCGCCGCCGATTTCGCCGATCATGATGATCGCCTGGGTCTCGGGATCGGCCAGGAACAGTTCCAGCGAATCGACGAAGTTGGTGCCGTTGATCGGGTCACCACCGATGCCGATGCAGGTGGTCTGGCCCAGACCGGTGGCGGTGGTCTGCGCCACCGCTTCGTAGGTCAGGGTGCCGGACCGCGACACGATGCCGATCTTGCCACGCAGATGGATGTGGCCGGGCATGATGCCGATCTTGCATTCGCCGGGAGTGATCACGCCCGGGCAGTTCGGCCCGATCAGGCGGGTCTTGGAGCCCTGGAGGGCGCGCTTGACCACCAGCATGTCCGCCACCGGAATACCCTCGGTGATGCAGACGGCCAGCTCGATCCCGGCGTCGATGGCTTCCAGGATGGCGTCGGCGGCGAACGGCGGCGGGACGTAGATCACGCTGGCGTTGGCGCCGGTCTTGGCCCGGGCTTCGGCGACGGTGTTGAACACCGGCAGGTCGAGATGGGTGGTGCCGCCCTTACCGGGGGTGACGCCGCCGACCATCTTGGTGCCATAGGCGATGGCCTGCTCGGAGTGGAAGGTGCCCTGGGCTCCGGTGAAGCCCTGGCAGATCACCTTCGTCTGGGAATTAACGAGAACGGCCATGATTACGCAGCCTCCTTAACGGCCTTGACCACCTTCTCGGCGGCGTCGGCAAGATTGTCGGCCGCGATGATCGGCAGACCCGACTGAGCCATGATCTTCTTGCCCAGCTCAACGTTGGTGCCTTCGAGACGCACCACCAGCGGGACATTGAGGCTGACCTCGCGGGCGGCGGCGACAACGCCTTCGGCGATGACGTCGCAGCGCATGATGCCGCCGAAGATGTTGACCAGGATGCCCTCGACGTTGGGATCGGACAGGATCAGCTTGAAGGCGGTGGTGACGCGCTCCTTGGTGGCGCCGCCGCCGACATCGAGGAAGTTGGCCGGCTCGGAGCCGTACAGCTTGATGATGTCCATGGTGGCCATGGCGAGACCGGCGCCATTGACCATGCAGCCGATCTGGCCGTCCAGCTTGATGTAGTTCAAGGCGTGGCGGGCGGCTTCGAGCTCGGCCGGATCTTCTTCCGACTCGTCACGCAGCTCTTCGATGTCCTTGTGACGGAACAGTGCGTTGTCGTCGAAGTTGACCTTGGCGTCCAGGGCGATGATCTCGCCGGCACCGGTGACCACCAGCGGGTTGATCTCGACGATGGAGCAGTCGAGCTCCATGAAAGCCTTGTACAGGCCGCCGATGAACTTCACGGCGGTGTTGACCTGCTTGCCCTCGAGACCGAGGCTGAAAGCGATCTTGCGGCCGTGATACTGCTGGAAGCCCTCGACCGGGTCGATGGCGACCTTGAGGATGCGCTCGGGGTGATTGTGAGCGACCTCTTCGATCTCCATGCCGCCCTCGGTGGAGGCGACGATGGTGACCTTGGAGGTGGCGCGGTCGATCAGCATGGACAGGTACAGCTCGCGCTTGATGTCGCAGCCCTGCTCGATGTAGACGCGCTTGACTTCCTTGCCGGCCGGGCCGGTCTGGGCGGTGACCAGCACCGCGCCCAGCATCTGCTGGACGTTGGTGCCCACGTCCTCGACCGACTTGACGACGCGGACGCCGCCCTTGCCCGAGCTGTCGCCCAGGAACTTGCCCTTGCCGCGACCGCCGGCATGGATCTGGGACTTCACGACCCACACCGGGCCGCCCAGTTCCTTGGCCACCTGAACCGCCTCGGCGGGGGTGTAGGCGACGCCGCCCTTCAGTACGGCGACGCCGTACTTGGCCAGCAGCTGCTTGGCCTGATATTCATGAATGTTCATGGGACTTTTTCCCTTTCGATTACTGACCCATCAGGCCCTTGGCGACCTTCACCAGACCGCGAACGGCATCGGCCGACTTGTTGAAGGCAGCCTGCTCGTCGGCGTCGAGAACGATCTCGACCACGCGTTCGACACCGCCCTCGCCGATCACCACCGGCACGCCGACGAAGACGTCGTCGGGCTGGCCATAGGTGCCGCCCTTGACCAGGGTGGCGACGGGCAGGACGCGCTTCTTGTCCTTGAGGAAGGCTTCGGCCATCTGCACGCCCGAGGCGGCCGGAGCGTAGTAGGCCGAGCCGGTCTTGAGCAGGTTGACGATCTCGGCGCCGCCGTCACGGGTGCGCTGCACGATCTTGTCCAGCTTCTCCTGGGTGGTCCAGCCCATCTTCACCAGATCCGGCAGCGGAATGCCGGCGACGGTGGAGTAACGGACCAGCGGCACCATGGTGTCGCCATGGCCGCCCAGCACGAAGGCGGTGACGTCCTCGACCGAGACGTTGAATTCCTCACAGAGGAAGGTGCGGAAGCGGGCCGAGTCCAGCACGCCGGCCATGCCGACGATCATGTTGGCGGGCACGCCCGAGAAATGCTGCAACGCCCACACCATCACGTCGAGCGGGTTGGTGATGCAGATCACGAAGGCGCCGGGGCAGTTTTCCTTGATGCCCTTGCCGACGGCTTCCATCACCTTGAGATTGATGCCGACGAGGTCGTCGCGGCTCATGCCGGGCTTGCGCGGCACGCCGGCGGTGACGATCACCACGTCGGAGCCCTTGATGGCGGAGTAGTCGTTGGCGCCGGAATAGCGGGCGTCACACTTCTCGACCGGGGTCGACTGGAGGATGTCGAGCGCCTTGCCCTGAGGGATGCCCTCGGCGATGTCGAACATGACGACATCACCCAGTTCCTTGAGGCCGATCAGGTGAGCGAGAGTGCCGCCGATATTGCCGGACCCTACGAGAGCGATCTTCTTGCGTGCCATGGATTGGGTTCCCTCGAACGGTGAGTGAGTTCTGGACGAACGGGTGGGCTGCGCCATTGCACAGCCATGAACATGGGGGGCTTAGGTAACCCGATTCGCGCCCAAGGGCAAGGGGATTGGCACGTTCCGACGCAAACGGACCCCGGCGGGAAACGCTGGGTTTTCAGAACATTGCGCCCCAACCGGTCGGACCAATGGCCTAAACCTTTGGACTCGTTCAAAGAAAACCTACCCGGAGGGGGTTCTGGCCTACCTGAGGGGGTGGGGCGCTTCGTCTTTCGGCTTGGCTTGCCCCTCTCCTACTCCACATGCTCCCGCAGCACATAATCCTCGGCCTGCATCTCCATGAGACGTGACACCGTGCGCTGGAATTCGAAGGCGCCGACGCCCTCGGGGTAGAGGGATTCCGGCGGGGCGGCCGCCGAGCAGATCAGGGTGACCTTGCGCTCGTAGAGCGCGTCGATCAGGGTGACGAAGCGCCGCGCCTCGTCCTTGTTGGCCGGCGACAGCAGCGGGATGTCGGACAGCACCAGGGTGTGAAAGCGCCCGGCCAGTTCCAGGTAGTCGCTGGGCCCGAGCGCGGTGCCGCAAAGCTGGGCGAAGGAGAAGCGCGCCACCCCGGCGGCGGCCAGCGGCACCCGCACCTGACGGCCGTTGACCTCGACGGTGTGGGGCATGGCCACCGCGCCCTCGGTCAGGCGAGCGAAGGCCAGTTCCAGCGCCGATTCCGAGCGCTCGTCCAGCGGTGCGTGGAACACCTGGAGGCCACGCTTGCGGCCCAGCCGATAGTCACGGTCGGAGTTCAGCTCCAGGATATCGAGCTGTTCCTCGATCAGCCGGATGAACGGCACGAAACGGTCGCGCTGGAGGCCGTCCTTGTAGAGGTCGTTGGGGGGACGGTTGGAGGTGATCACCACCACCACGCCGTCGTCCAGCAGGCATTTGAACAGCCGCCCGACGATCATGGCGTCGGCGATATCGGTGATCTGCAACTCGTCCAGACACAGCAGCCACGCCTCCGAGGCGATGGCGCGGGCCAGCTTGGGGATGGGGTCGGAATCCCCGCGCGAGGGCGACTTGCGCCAGCGATGGATGTCGGCATGCAGGTCGCGCATGAATTCGTGAAAGTGGACGCGCTTCTTGCCGGCGATGGAGGCGGCATGGAAGAACACGTCCATCAGCATGGACTTGCCGCGCCCGACCTCGCCGAAGATGTACAGGCCGTGCTTGGGCCGCGCCTGCTCGCCGTCGCCGGCCCCAGCGCTCCAGGTCCAGGTGGCGCCCGGCGCGTTCTTCTTGAGGCCGAACCGCGCCAGCCAACCGGCCTCGCCCAAGGATGGGCGGTACTTGGCCAGGGCGTGATGCAGGCTTTGCAGCTTCTCCACCGCCAATCCCTGGGCGATGTCGGGCTTGAGCTCGCCCGCCTGAAGCATGGCGCGGTAGGCGAAAAGGGGACCATCGCCCATGGTGGCCGGTACTCTTCGGTTCAGTGGAAAAAACGGCGCGGGCGGGAACCCTTCCCGCCCGCGTTCGGCCGGCTTTGGATCAGCCGTCGGCGTTGATCTTGGCGATCAGATCGCCCATCACCTTGTCGCACACGGCGTTGTCCACCTGACAGGTACCGGCATTGGCGTGACCGCCGCCGCCGTATTTCAGGCACAGCTCGCCCACATTGGTCTTGGACGAACGGTTGACGATGGACTTGCCGATGGCGAACACGGTGTTCTGCTTCTTGACGCCCCACAACACGTGGATGGAAATGTTGGTCCGGGGGTAGAGGGCATAGATCATGAAGCGGTTGCCGGCGAAGATGGTCTCCTCGCCGCGCAGATCCAACACGATCAGGTTTTTGTGGACCGTGGAGCAGCGCCCGATCTGGTCCTTGAACTTGACCGCGTGCTCGAAATAGAGGTCGGTGCGCTCCTTGACGTCCTCCAGCTTGAGGATGTCCTCGATGGTGTGGTTCCGGCAGTAGTCGATGAGGTTCATCATCAACTGGTAATTCGAGATGCGGAACTCACGGAAGCGCCCCAGCCCGGTGCGGGCGTCCATGATGTAGTTCAGCAGCGTCCAGCCGTCGGGATTGAGAATCTCCTCCAGCGAGTACTGGGCGGAATCGCCCTGGTCCACCGCCGCCATCATCTGGTTCCACTCGGCCGGGAACTTGGCGTCGCCGCCGTAGTAATTGTAGACGACGCGCGCCGCCGACGGCGCTTCGGACTCGATGACGTGGTTGTCCTTGCGACCGACGCGGATGGTTTCGGACAGATGGTGGTCGAAGGCGATGTGGACCCCGTCCACATAGGGAAGATTGGTGGTGATGTCGCCGGGACCGATTTCGATCACGCCATCCTGCATGTCCTTGGGATGGACGAATTTGATATCGTCGATCAGATCCAGTTGCTTGAGCAGCACCGCACAGACCAGGCCGTCGAAATCGCTTCGCGTCACCAGTCGAAATTTCTTGCCGTCGGACATAAAAACCCTCCTTCCCGCCCCGGGAACCTGAGAACTGTTCTGAGGATATCCCCGCACGAGCGGCGAGACAACGCCCGACCGATGGCCTTGCCGCTAATTCGCATCAATCGGGTCTGTTTCCAAAGCCAGCCACTTACGCTAAACAGGGAGGGCTTTTCGAACGTCCCGTCGTTTCCGGAACCATCCGCTCATGCATCCGTCTCGCCTGATCCTCTTGATGATGGTTTCAACCATCGTCGCCGGCTGCTCGAGCGGTGACGCCTTCGTCGACCGCAACTACATGACCATGGGCGTCAAGAAGCAGAAGCTGCCTGGCTTTAACGGTCAATTGACGGTGTGCTATGGCAGCGACACGCCCCGGGAAAAGCGCGACGAACTGGCCGCCGAAGCCTGCGGCGTCTACGGATTGCAGCCGTTCCTGGTCCTGGAGCAGCGCTGGCAATGCCGGCTCACCGTACCGCATTTCGCCACCTATGCCTGCGTCGACCCCGCCATGCGCATGCCCAATGGGGGGTACATCAACCCCTTCAGCAACGGTCAGGTCGAAACCTGGCGCAAGACGCAGGAGCGGGCTAAGGCGGGACTGTCTGACAATGACGACGACGGCGGGACTCAGTCTCAGTAACCGACGCGACTGCGGCACGTGGTGAAATGAAAAGGGGCGGACCCTGCGGTCCGCCCCTTCCCGTTTCCGGATCGGCGACGCCTTAAGCGCGGCGCTCGATCAGCTTTTCCTTGATGGCACCGATCGCCTTGGCGGGATTGAGTCCCTTGGGGCAGGTCTTGGTGCAGTTCATGATGGTGTGGCAGCGGTACAGCTTGAAGGGATCCTCCAAGGCGTCCAGCCGCTCGCCGGTCATCTCGTCGCGGGAGTCGAGGATCCAGCGGGCAGCCTGCAACAAAACGGCCGGGCCGAGATAGCGGTCGCCGTTCCACCAATAGCTGGGGCAGCTGGTCTGGCAGCAGAAGCACAGGATGCATTCCCACAAGCCGTCGAGCACTTCGCGCTCTTCCGGGCTCTGCAGACGCTCGCCGTCCGGCGGGGTCGGGCTTTGGGTCTGCATCCACGGCTTGATGGAGGCCAACTGGGCATAGGGCACGGTGAGGTCGGGGATCAGGTCCTTGACCACCGGCATGTGCGGCAGCGGATAGATGGCGGCGTCACCCTTGATGTCCTCGATGGGCTTCAGGCAGGACAGGGTGTTGGTGCCGTCGATGTTCATGGCGCAAGAGCCGCAGATACCCTCGCGGCACGAGCGGCGGAAGGTCAAGGTCGAGTCGATCTCGTTCTTGATCTTCAGCAGGGCGTCCAGGACCATGGGACCGCAAGCGTCGAGATCGATCTCGTAGCTGTCCAGGCGGGGATTGGCACCCGAATCCGGATCGTAGCGGTAGATCTTGAAGACCTTGATCCGCTTGGCGCCGGCAGGAGCCTTGTGGGCCTTGCCGGGCTGAACCCGGGAATTGGGGGGCAGGGCGAATTCGACCATTTCCGTTCTCCTTACCCTAGCCTTAGTAGACGCGCTTTTGCGGCTTGATGTACTCGACCTCGTCGGTGAGCGTGTAGGTGTGCACCGGACGGTAATCCAGCTTCACCTTGCCGCCCTCGACCGTGGCCAGGGAGTGCTTCTGCCATTCGACGTCGTCACGATTGGGGAAGTCCTCGTGCGCATGGGCGCCGCGGCTTTCGTGACGGGCCTCGGCCGAGACGATGGTCGCCAGGGCGCAGTCCATCAGGTTCTCGAGCTCAAGGGCCTCGGCCAGATCCGAGTTCCACACGGTGGAGCGGTCGTTGACCTTGATCTGCGACAGGGTGGATGCGACCTGATCCATCTTGGCGCAGCCTTCGGCCAGCGACTTGGAGGTGCGGAACACCGCCGCGTCCATCTGCATGGTCTTTTGCATGCCCAGGCGGATCTCGCTGGTCGACAGGGAACCGTTGGCGTTGCGCAGACGATCGAAGCGCGACACCGCCAGATCGCCGCCATCCTTGGGCAGCGGCTTGTGCTGGGTGCCGGGCTTCAGGGTCTCGGCGGCACGCAGCGCGGCGGCGCGGCCGAACACCACGATGTCCAGCAGCGAGTTGGTGCCCAGGCGGTTGGCGCCGTGCACCGACACGCAAGCCGCCTCGCCGATGGCCATCAGGCCCTCGACGGTGGCGTCGGGGTTGCCGGCGGTGGGGCGCAGCACCTCGCCATGGAGGTTGGTCGGGATGCCGCCCATGTTGTAGTGGACGGTCGGCAGCACCGGGATCGGCTCCTTGGTGACATCGACGCCGGCGAAGATCTTCGCCGTCTCGGAGATGCCGGGCAGGCGCAGTTCCAGGGTCTCGGCCCCCAGATGTTCCAGGTGCAGATAGATGTGGTCGTTTTCCTTGCCGACACCGCGACCCTCGCGGATCTCCATGGTCATGGCGCGCGACACCACATCGCGGGACGCCAGATCCTTGGCGGTGGGGGCATAACGCTCCATGAAGCGCTCGCCGGCCGAGTTGGTGACATAGCCACCCTCGCCACGGGCGCCTTCGGTGATCAGACAGCCCGAGCCGTAGATGCCGGTGGGGTGGAACTGCACGAACTCCATGTCCTGCAGCGGCAGGCCGGCGCGCGCCACCAGACCATGACCGTCGCCGGTGCAGGTGTGGGCCGAGGTGCACGAGAAGAAGGCGCGACCGTAACCACCGGTGGCCAGCACCACCTTGTGGGCGCGGAAGCGGTGCAGGGTGCCGTCATCCAGGTTCCAGGCGACGACGCCGCGGCAAACGCCGTTCTCCATGATCAGGTCGAGGGCGAAATACTCGATGAAGAATTCGCACTCATGCTTCAGGCACTGCTGATACAGCGTGTGCAGAATGGCGTGACCGGTCCGGTCGGCGGCGGCGCAGGCGCGCTGCACCGGCTTCTCGCCGAAATTGGACATGTGGCCGCCGAACGGGCGCTGATAGATCTTGCCTTCGGGAGTGCGCGAGAACGGCACGCCGAAATGCTCCAGCTCGTGCACCGCCGGCACCGCCTCGCGGCACATGTATTCGATGGCGTCCTGGTCGCCCAGCCAGTCCGACCCCTTGACGGTGTCGTACATGTGCCACTGCCACGTATCCTCGGCCATGTTGCCGAGCGAGGCGCCGATCCCGCCCTGGGCGGCTACGGTGTGGCTGCGGGTGGGGAACACCTTGGTGATGCAGGCGGTCTTGAACCCCGCCTGGCCCATGCCCATGGTGGCGCGAAGGCCGGCGCCACCGGCCCCGACGACCACCACGTCATAGGTGTGATCGATGATCTTGTACGCGGCCATGGCGTCAAACTCCGACAGCGACTTTCAGGATCGATACCGTCATGAAGACGGCAAGGAAGGCGGCGGCGAGCTTCATGGCGATCAGCGACGCGAATTTCTTCGCCTCGCAGCTCACATAGTCCTCGATCACCACCTGGACGCCCAGCTGGGCGTGATACATCACCGTAAGGACGGTCAGCAGCAGCAGGCTGGTATTGCCCGGCTTGCCCACCCAGCCCTTGAAGGTGGCGTAGTCGGCGTGCGACAGGCCGATCACCGACACGGCGAACCACAGCGACAGGGGGATCAAGGCGATGGCGGTAACCCGCTGCGCCCAGAAGTGCCCGGCGCCTTCCTTGGCGGACCCGAGGCCGCGAGCGCGGCCGATAGGGGATTTGAGGCTCATTTTGGTGCCCCCTTGCTTTAAGCGATGATCCAGGCCAGCACCGTCAGCACGGCCGCAGTGGCCACGACGATACGACCTGATTTGTAGGCGGCGGCGATCTCATAGCCATGACCGACGTCCCAGAACAGGTGACGGATGCCATTGCACAGATGATAGAACAGCGCGCCGGTCCAACCGAACAGCACCAGCTTGCCCAGAAGCGAGCCGAGCACTGCCTGGGCATGGCCATAGGCGACGGGTCCGTAAGCGGCCGAGGCCAGCCAGTAGGCCAGCACGACGGTGCCGAGAGCCAGTGCCACACCGGTGGCGCGATGACAGATGGACAAGATCGCCGTGAACGGCATCTTGTAGATCTGAAGATGGGGAGAAAGCGGCCGATTGCGCGTGGTCATGGCGATAAGCCCCTGAAGTGCGGACGACGAGGACCTGATCCCGGCCCTTTGCGGCGATGCGGCAAGTGTTTAGACCCTCGCGTGCGACAAGTCAACGGTGAGAAACCACACTTTTCGGCAGGACACCCTACCCGATGGGGGTGGGAGGGGTAGGATCAGGCGAACAGGGCGGTCAGCCAAGCCAGCGGCGCAGCCACGCGGCGAACGTCTGCGCCACCGGATTGGCAGCGTCGAAGTATTGCTTGGTGACGGCCAGACCCATGGGCCGGCCAGGCTCCTCCTGCCAGGCCAGCCATGTATGGATTTCCGCCTTGGTGCGGTAGTTGGGCTTAAATGCCCGCTCTGACTCGGGGATGGCGGCCACCGCCTCCCTTGCCCGCCCCAGCAGGGTGTCGCTGACCGGGACCAAGGCCGCGATGAAATCCTCGACCGCGCCGGGCGAGGCGTTGTCCGGCATCAGCCAGAGGCCGAGGCGGGGCTGACCGTCGGCCGCGACCACCGTTCCGCCCACCTGCGGCAGGTCGGGCAGGACATAGCCAAGCGGCGCCACGGCATCGCGGACCGACTGCCAGCGCGCCGCCAAGTCACCATTGGCATCAACGACGATCCCGAGATGGGTCCGGCGGGAAACGCGGATTTCGGCGGCGATGGACTCGCGCAAGGTCTCGTAACCACCCTTGACCGCGACCGTGACGTCTTCAACGCCGTCCTCACGCAGGAAGGCGACGCAGACGCCCTTGTCGTCGGCGCCCTCCACCAGCAGCAGGCGCGACCCGTCACGCTTGGGCAGTGCCATCAGCGGACCTCAATGCCTTGCTCGGTGGCGGTGGCCAGGGTCTGCTCGTCATAGGTGACGGCGACGACCTTGCCGTCCTTGCGCTCCAGCCGGATCAGGGCGGCCACATCCTCGCCGGCGGCCTTGGCGGCGGCGGCGAACGAACTGATGCAGTCCCAGGAATGGGTGGTGGCGAACAGCTGGACGTTGAAGCGCTCGGCCAGGGTGAACAGGAACCGCCACATGCGGTCTAGGGTGGCGCGGTGCATGCCGGTCTCGATCTCGTCGATCAGCAGCACTCCGCCCTTGGCGTTGACCACGGCCAGGGCCAGGGCGAACAGCCGGGTCATGCCTTCGCCGAGTCGGCTCATCGGAATGGGCGCGGGAGCGTTCTTCAACTTTACGACTGGATTGCCGCTGCCCAGGCTGATCCGTTGGATCGCCGGCTCCAGCAACTGCACCGCCCGGTCAACCTCATCCTCAACCTCGGTAAGCGCAACCTTTTCCCAGAAGTCGCGGACAAAATCAGCATCTAGGCCAATGGCGGGAACGAACACGTTGTTGCCGCGCTTGGATTGAAGACGAGATGCCTTCTCAAAATCAGCAATATTTATTGGAAAAAGATGCCAATAAAGGACTGGATCTTTGGACTCTGATATTTTCTTTCCATAAAATATTTCATTCAAGTCATCGCTACTTGTACTGTATGCAGCCTGCCCTCTAGCGTACTCATTCAAGCTCACCACGTAGCGAGATTCGCGAGGCTCTGATTCGTTTCCCGCCCAAGTTCGCCACTCAAAATCTGTCGAACCCTGCTCCGGCGGCCAAGGCGTAAAAGTGCTGAGCGGCGAGCGAGCAAGATCCTTGGGATTCTCGGCGTAGAGACCCGGCTTGCAGGTCTCCCCCCGCATGGCGAGGATGTCCTTCAGCACGTCAACCGTCCCGTCGTTGACATGCAGCCAAATGGCTTCCAGCAAGGCCGACTTGCCGACCGCGTTCTCGCCGACGATCAGATTGAGGCGCCGCAGTCCCTCGACGTGCAGGTCTTCGAACTGGCGGTAATTGCTGACGCGGAAGCTGGAGATCATCGGGGCGGGTTCCTGGCGGCGACCGCTGAAGTATGGGCCGGAACGCGCAACCCGTCAAATCCGGGGCTATTCCCGCTGTGGCGGCAAGGCGATATCACCCACCGGGGTGCGCGAGGGGACGAGTCCCCTCGCACCTTCCCCTACCACGGGGCTACCAGTCGACTTTCTCGATATTGGAGAAATCGACCTTGGTCTCGCCATCGACGCTGACATGGCCGGCGACGTCGTGGCCGAGAATCTGCTCGTGGCCGCCGGTGCCGCCGGTGGTCAGGGCCCAGACATGGCCGTCGTCGGTGGTGACGACGACATTGTGGCCGGCGCCCATGCCGGAGAGGTCGAGGGTATCGGTCCAGCCGCCGCCGGCGCCGCCATCGACGGTGTCGCGGCCGAGGGCGTCGAGCAGGAACAGGTCGTTGCCGGCGCCGCCCTTCATGACGTCGTCGCCAGCGCCACCCTTCATGACGTCGTTGCCGGCGTTGCCCCACATCACGTCGTTGCCGGCGCCGCCGTCGATGGTGACGTTGCCGTAGGCGTAGACGGTGCTGGTCAGATCGATGACGTCGTCACCGCTGCCGCCCCGGATGCTCTCCACGCCATCGAAACGCGGACCGCTGGCCAGGCTGGCGCTGTACTGGTCGTCCAGGAACAGGGCCTGGCCGCCGTCGCCCATGACGATGGTGTCGGTGCCGTCGCCGCCGTGGAACACGTCGGTGTTCTGGCCCTTGCCTTCCACCGACACCAGTTCACCGGTGCCGCCGACGCCGGGGCTGCCGACGTTCCAGGCGTACCAGCCGCCGGTCCAGGTGGAATCGGCGTTCATCATCATGACGTCGTTGCCGCTGCCGCCATCGACGATGTCGGTGCCCGCGCCGCCATACAGGGTGTCGGCTCCGGCGCCGCCGTGCAGGGTGTCGTTGCCGCTGCCGCCGATCAGCATGTCGTTGCCGGCATTGCCCCACAGCACGTCGTTGCCGCCACCGCCGTCGATGGTGACGTTGCCGTAACTGTAGTGTTCGCTGGTCATGTCGACCACGTCGTTGCCGTCACCGGCCAGGATGGTCTCGACGCCCTGGATGCGCGGCCCCATGCCGGCGGTGGCGTTGATCGGGCTGTACTGGTCGTCGAGGAACAGGGCTTCGTTGCCGCTGCCCATCACCAGGGTGTCGCTGCCGTCGCCGCCGATGAAGATGTCGTTGCTCTGGGCCATACCGGCGACGGACATCATGTCGCCGCTGTCGCCGCTGCCGGGACTGCCCACGTCATGGGCGTACCAGCCGTCGGCCCAGGTGGCATCGGCGTTGTAGGCGAGGATGTCGTTGCCGCCGCCGCCGTCCAGCAGGTCGGCGCCGAGGCCGCCGTTCAGGGTATCGTTGCCGCCGCCCAGGCCGGTGAAGCCCACATGCAGGGTCTGATGAGCCAGGGCGGTGTCGAGATCGGCGGTCTCGACCGAGCTGGCGGTGACGCCGAGGTCGAAGTCGCTGCCGCCGCTGGTGGTGAGGCTGAGCCCTGCCAGTTGGTCGGGGGTCAGCGTCCACGAACCATCGACATTGTGGATCCCGGCCGACAGGCTGGCGTCACCCGGCATGCCGGTGACGGTGACACTGCCGAGATGCTCGGAGCCGTCGGTGTCGGTCAGCGCAGCCTGGATATCCAGCGCCACGTGATGGATCCCGGCGGCGCCGTCGCCGTACAGCATGTCGTCGCCGGCATTGCCGGTGACGACGTCGTTGCCATAGCCGCCGATCAGGGTGTCGGCTCCGGCGGCTCCGGTCAGCACCCGGCCGACATCATGCGACAGGTCGATGGTGACGTCGTGGGTGGTGAGGGTCGGGGCATCGGCCACGCCGGCGACGGTCAGGGCGACGGTGCGGGTGGCGGTGCCGCCGTGGCCATCGCTGACCAGGACGGTGAAGCTGTCGCTGCCGTTCCAGTCGGGGGCGGGAGTGAAGACGTAGCTGCCATCCGAACCGATGGCGACGTCGCCATGGGCCGGGGCGCCATGATCGGCCAACGCGAAGCTGAGATGGTCGCCGTCCAGATCGCTGGCGACAATGGCGCCGGTGACGGCGTGGTCCTCGGTGCCGCTGCCGCCGGTGACGGCGGTGACCACCGGCGCGTCGTTGGCGCCGGTGATGGTGACGGCGACACTGGCCGGCGCGCTGGTCAACTCGCCGTCGAAGGCGACGACCTTGAAGCTGTCATGATCGACCTGGCCGATGCCGAGATGGGCTTCGTCGGCACTGGGGGTAAAGCTGTAGCTGCCGGTGGCCGGATCGATCACCACGCTGCCATGCTCGGTGGCCAGGGTGGTGACGCGGTTGCCCTCGGCGTCGAGCAAGGCATAGGTCACCACGGCGCTGTCCACGTCATGGGCGGCGATACCGGCGGTGACGGTGCCGGACTGGCTGCTGGCGAGGTCGCCATGACCATCGATCACCGGCGCGTCGTCCACCGCCGCGACGGTGACGTCGATGCTGCGGGTGACGCTGGCGCCGTGAGAATCGGTCACGGTGTAGGTCAGGTGGTCGGTGCCGTTCCAATCAGGATCGGGGGTGTAGACATAACGGCCGGTGGCGGCATCGAGGGAGATGCTGCCGTGGCCCGGCGTGCCCAGCGCCACGCTCAGGGCATCGCCATCCGCATCGCCATAGGACAGGCCGAAGCTGATGGGGGTGTCCTCGCGGCCGGTCAAGGTGACGGCCTCGGCGGTGGGATCATGGTTGACCGGCAGGACCTGCTGGATTTCTGGAGCTGTCCCGGCCGGAGCGGCCGCGCTGGCGGCCTCGGCCGGTGCCGCATGGGTCATCTCCCCGGCGAGCGACGGCACCCCGGTGAGAGGCGGCGGCCCCCCGATGGACGGAGCCATGTGCTCCGCTTCGCCGAGGGCGGTGGTTTCCCCCTCGCCCGGCGGGGCGGTCACGTTCACGCCGACGGCGGCCAACGGCTCGACGGCGAGATTGCCCTCGCCGGAGCCGGTCTGCACCGTCTCGATCTCGGGAATGCCGGAGCGACCGCCGTCGGCCACCTCAATCCCCAACGCGGGATGAGACGCGCCAACTCCGTTCAGGTGCAACTCGGCAACCTGCGGCGCCGAGCGCGAGCCCTGGTGCACCATGGTCAAGGCGCCAAGCTTGGCGTCGTCGATCTCGGCGGTGCGGGTGGTGGTGAAGCGCGCCTCGCCCATGCCGGATGTCTGGACGCGGTTCAATACCGTCAGATCGTCGAGATCCTGACGGGCGGTGTCCGTCGAAGGGTTGTCGGACCCGGTGGCGGGGCTGGAGGTGGGGGTGGGGGTGGTGAGATCGTCTAACATGGCACGCCCTCCCGTGACGGGAGAATGAAAAGGCCCCGGCCTGCATGAGGTCCGGGGCCTTAAGCTCCTAGATGATCATTCTATCATGAAACACCAACCCGGACGGAGACCGCCCCCCGTGATTCCGGCATGGCTGTTGCGCGCGGGCCGACGGGTCAGCGCGGCATCAGCACCGCGCAGTCCAGGTCCAGCACCACGGCGGGATCGAACTCCTTGCCGTCGTCCTTCTTGAAGGGGAAACCGGCGCAGGGCTGGTTCTTGGTGGCCACCAGCCGCAGGCGCAACGCCCCCACATCGGGGCGGCCAGGAATCTCGATCTTTTCCAGCACTTCCGACCAGGCGTGGATGGTGTCGCCGGCGAAGGTGGGGTTGGCGTGACGGCCGCCATTGATGGCCACCAGCTTGAAGGCGTTGCCCAAGCCGTTGAACGACAGGGCGCGGGCCAGGCTGATGATGTGGCCGCCATAGATCAGGCGGCGACCGAAGCGGCCCTGGCCCTCGGTGAACTGGTTGAAGTGGACCTTGGCGGTGTTCTGCCACAGCCGGGTCGCCATCATGTGTTCGGCTTCCTCGATGGTCATGCCGTCCACATGGTCGATCTTCTCGCCCACCGCGTAGTCGTCCCAGCGATGGGGGCTGCCGGCCAGGGTGTTGTCATAGGCGGACAGGTCCAATCCGTCGGGGATGATCAGATCGGCGGCGGCCACGGCGGTCGGCAGTTCAGGGACCGTCTCCTCGGCGATGATCGCGGTGACGTCGCGCTTGCGCACCATCACCCAGCGCACATACTCCACCACCATCTCGCGCCGCTGGTTGACGCCCACCGAGCGGACATAGACCACGCCGGTCTGCTTGTTGGAATTCTCCTTGAGGCCGATCACCGTCGAGGTGGTGGTCAGGGTGTCGCCGGGATAGACCGGCTCGCCGAACCGCCCGGCGGCGTAGCCCAGGTTGGCCACCGCGTTGAGGCTGATGTCGGGGACGGTCTTGCCGAACACCACATGGAAGGCCAGCAGGTCGTCCACCGGCACCAGATGGCCGAGGGCCTCGGCGCCCATGCCGATGGACTTGGCGAATTCGGCCGAGGAGTTGACGGCGAAGCGCGACCCGTAGAGCGCGGTGTACAGCGCCACGTCGCCGCTGGTCACCGTGCGCGGCGTGGCGTGGGTGATGACTTGGCCGAGCCTGAAATCCTCGAAGAAGTTCCCGGAATTGGTCTTGGTCATGAAGCGTCCCTATGTCGGTTTATCTCTCGGGGGTCACCCGATCCACAGCGCCAGCCCCATGGCCACGACGCCGAAAACGATCCGCGCCACGGCGAACGGCGCGAAGGTATGGCGCTCGACCCACACCATCATGGCCGCGACCGCCACCAGCGAGGCCAGCCCCGCCGCCGCCGCCGCGATCATCAGGTCGGGCGAGAGAATCAATCGGGCATGCTGCGACAGGCCCCAGAACGTCCGGCCGGCATGCCCCAGGATCAGCGGCATGGCCAACAGCAGCGAGAACCGCACCGCCGCCTGACGTTCCCAACCCAGCAGGCGGGCGATGGTGATGGTGACGCCGGTGCGCGACACCCCCGGAATCAAGGCCAGCACCTGCAACAGCCCGAGGCTGAATGAGCCAAGGAAGGTCATATGCTCGATCCGCCGCACCGTCACCCCCAGCTTGTCGCAGGCCAGCAGCAGCAAGCCGCCGCCGAGGATCAGCGCGGAAGCGGTGACCGGCCCGACGATCCCGGCTGCCCGGTCGAGCAGGAACCAACCCGCCGCCGCCGCCGGCACCGTCCCGGCCGCCACATGCAGGAACAGGCGCGAACCGCCATCGGGCTTGCCCTTGGCCAGCCGCCAGACGCCCAGCCCCATGGCCCCGACCTCGCGCCAGAAATAGATCATCAGCGCCAGCAGGGTTCCCACATGGGCGGCGACCGACAGGGCGGCACGACCCTCGGGGGTTCCGGCCAACAGAGGCAGCGCCGCCAGATGCCCGGAAGCGCCCAGCGGCAAAACCTCGCCCAGCCCCTGAATCAGGGCGATGACCAGAGCATCGAGCAGCGTCACTAAGGCATTCCCCGTATATGTCCGCGGTCTTTATACCACCGGCCCTATGCAACCCGGAAGAGGGAGAGAAAGGACCGAAACGGTACTACTTTTGCAGACTCACCTCCCTCGCCGCCCAGGAAACATCATTCACCACCTCAGCGCCGCCACATTGGGTCAATCTTACTGTCTTATGCCTCGAATTTTCGTTGATCCACCTCGGTTTTGGGCGTAATCTCCGCGCGGCTCGATTCAGAGGACCCGTCATGACGCGCAAGATGCTGCAATTCACCCACCTCCATCAGCGCATGCCCGACAAGCGCGCCGCCGCCGAACGGCGCGGCGATTTCGGCGAGATCAGCGAGACATTCCCCACGCCGCTGGCCGGCGAGCAGTCGTCGCGGTGCGAACAATGCGGCATCCCGTTCTGCTCGCTGCATTGCCCGCTGGGCAACAACATCCCCGACTGGCTGATGATGGTGGCGCAGGGCCGGATGGAAGAGGCCTATGGCGTGTCGGCGGCCACCAACACCTTCCCCGAGATCTGCGGCCGCATCTGTCCCCAGGACCGCCTGTGCGAGGGCTCTTGCGTGCTGGAACAGTCCAGCCACGGCAACGTCACCATCGGCGCAGTGGAAAAGCACATCACCGAACACGCCTTTACCCAGGGCTGGGTCAAGCCGGTGCGGCCGGCGGCCGAACTGGGCCGCTCGGTCGGCATCGTCGGCGGCGGCCCCGCCGGTCTGGCGGCGGCCGAGGCCCTGCGCCGCAAGGGCTACGGCGTCACCGTCTACGACCGTCACGACCGCATGGGCGGACTGATGATCTACGGCATTCCCGGCTTCAAGCTGGAGAAGCCGGTGGTGGAGCGCCGCGTCGACCTGCTGGCCCAGTCGGGCGTCGGCTTCGTCACCGGCATCGCCATCGGCAAGGACCTCTCCTTCGCCGAACTGCGCGCCCGCCACGACGCAGTGCTGATCGCCACCGGCGTCTACAAGGCCAAGCCGCTGGGCATCCCCGGCGCCGAGCGCCCCACCGTCCATGCCGCGTTGGATTACCTGATCGAGCAGAACCGCCGCGACCTCGGCGAGTCCGTCGCCAATCTCGACGCGCGCGACAAGGATGTGGTGGTGATCGGCGGCGGCGACACCGCCATGGACTGTGTCCGCACCGCCATCCGCCAGGGCGCCAAGTCGGTGAAGTGTCTCTATCGCCGCGACCGCGCCAACATGCCGGGCAGCAAGCGCGAAGTCACCCATGCCGAGGAAGAGGGCGTCGAGTTCGTCTGGATGGCGGCGCCGGATGCCATCACCGCCGAGGGAGTCGTGGCCACCCGCATGCATTTGGGCATGCCCGACGCATCCGGCCGCCAAAGCCCGGTGGCGATCGAGGGCTCGGCCTTCACCCTGCCGGCCGACTTGGTGATCGCGGCCCTGGGCTTCGATCCCGAGGACGTCCCGGCCCTGTTCGGAGCCGCCGATCTGGCGGTCACCCCATGGGGCACCGTCGTCACCGACACCGCCCTGATGACCAGCCTGAACGGCGTGTTCGCCGCCGGCGACATCGTGCGCGGCGCTTCGCTGGTGGTGTGGGCGATCAAGGACGGCCGCGACGCCGCCGAGTCGATCCATCGCCATGTCTCTGGGAAAGTTTCTCAGGCGGCGGAATAAGTATTATTTGACACGAATGAACACGAATAAGTCGAATATCTTTCCCTGTCGACGCCGCGCTCTCACGGCGATGACGTCCTGGCGGAGAGCTAACACCGCTTAATTATTCGATCTTATTCGTGTTCATTCGTGTCCTAAAATATGTCCCGGGCCTTCGCCCGTCTTGAAGGAGAGCACCATGACCCAGAACCACGGCGAGCAATTCGTTGCCGAGTATCTGGAGAACGCCGCCATTCTGGAAGCCGCCGGCATCGACACCAGCGCCCATGACGCCTGCGGCGTCGGCATGGTGGCGGCCCTGGACGGAAGAGCGCGGCGCGACGTGGTGGTCGCCGGTATCGAGGCGCTGAAGGTGCTGTTCCATCGCGGCGCGGTGGACGCCGACGGCAAGACCGGCGACGGCGCCGGCATCCACGTGGAAATCCCCCAGGATTTCTTCAAGGACCACATCCGCCATCAAGGCCACGAGCCCAAGCCCGGCCATCTGGCGGTGGGCATGGTGTTCCTGCCCAAGGCCGACCTGGGAGCGCAGGAGACCTGCCGCTGCATCGTCGAGACCGAGATCCTGAATTTCGGCTACACCATCTATGGCTGGCGCCAGGTGCCGGTGGACGTGACGGTGATCGGCGAGAAGGCCAACGCCACCCGCCCCGAGATCGAGCAGATCATGGTGGCCAACACGCTGGGCACGCCGGAGGACCGCTTCGAGGCCGACCTCTACATCATCCGCCGCCGCATCGAGAAGCGGGTGCTGGCCGAGCATGTCACCGACTTCTACATCTGCTCGCTGTCATGCCGCTCGATCATCTACAAGGGCATGTTCCTGGCCGAACAGCTGACCACCTTTTATCCCGACCTGCTGGACGCGCGCTTCGTGTCGCGCTTCGCCATCTATCACCAGCGCTATTCCACCAACACCTTCCCGACCTGGCGGCTGGCCCAGCCCTTCCGCATGCTGGCCCATAACGGCGAGATCAACACGCTGACCGGCAACATCAACTGGATGAAGGCCCACGAGCCGCGCATGGAACACGAGGTGTTCGGGCAAGCCATGGACAGCCTGAAGCCCATCGTCCAGCCCGGCGGCTCGGATTCGGCGGCTCTCGACAACGTGTTCGAGGTCATGTGCCGCGCCGGCCGCCCGGCGCCGCTGGTCAAGCAGATGCTGATCCCGGAATCCTTGGGCTCCAACGCCCTGATGCCCGAGGCGCATCGCACCTTCTTCGGCTACTGCAATTCGGTGATCGAGCCGTGGGACGGCCCGGCGGCCATCTGCGCCACCGACGGATCCTGGGTGGTGGCCGGCGTGGACCGCAACGGGCTGCGGCCCATGCGCTTCACCATCACCAAGGGCGGCCTGCTGATCCTCGGCTCCGAGACCGGCATGGTCAAGGTGGCCGATGCCGACGTGGTCGAGAAGGGCCGGGTCGGCCCCGGCCAGAGCATCGCCATCGACCTGGTCGCGGGCAAGTTCTACCGCGACACCGAAATCAAGGACCTGCTGTCGGCACGGCGCAATTACAGCGCCTGGATCAAGCGCATCACCGAACTGGACTCCCTGGTCAAGACCGGCGCGCCCGAGCCGGTGAAGCTGTCGGCCGACGAGTTGAAGCGCCGTCAGTCCACCTATGGCCAGACCATGGAGGACATGGAGCTGATCCTCCACCCCATGGTCGAGGACGCCAAGGAGGCCATCGGCTCCATGGGCGACGACACCCCGCTGGCGGTGCTGTCGGAGGGCTATCGCGGCCTGCACCATTTCTTCAAGCAGAACTTCAGCCAGGTCACCAACCCGCCCATCGACAGCTTGCGCGAATCCCGCGTCATGTCCTTGCGCACCCGCCTGGGCAATCTCGGCAACATCCTCGACGAGGATGAAAGCCAATGCGACCTGTTGCAGTTGGAAAGCCCGGTCCTGTCCAACGCCGAATTCGCCGCCATGCTCCACTATATGGGTGCGGCGGCGGCCTCGGTGGACTGCACCTTCGATCCCAAGGGCGGCGACAACGCCCTCAAGGAGGCGCTGGCCCGCGTCCGTCACGAGGCCGAGGACAAGGTCCGGGGCGGCTGCACCCACCTGATCCTGACCGACGAGGCGGTGGGACCCGACCGCGCCGCCATCCCCATGATCCTGGCGGCCGGCGGCGTCCATTCCCATCTGGTGCGCGAGCATCTGCGCACCTGGACATCGCTCAATGTGCGTTCGGGCGAGTGCCTGGACGTGCATTACTTCGCGGTGCTGATCGGGGTCGGCGCCACCACCGTCAACGCCTACCTGACCCAGGAGGCCATCGCCGACCGCCAGCGGCGCGGCCTGTTCGGCGCCATGACCCTGGAGGAGTGCGTCAAGAACTACAAATACGCCCTCGACCAGGGCCTGCTCAAGATCATGGCCAAGATGGGCATCTCGGTGGTCAGCTCCTATCGCGGCGGCTACAATTTCGAGGCGGTCGGCCTGTCGCGTACCCTGGTGGCCGAGTTCTTCCCCGGCATGACCAGCCGCATTTCCGGCATCGGCCTGACCGGCGTCCAGAAGAAGGCCATCGAGCAGCACGGCGCCGGCTTCGGCGGCGACGCGCCGGTCCTGCCCATCGGCGGCTTCTACCGCATGCGGCGCGGCGGCGAGGCCCATTCCTTCGACGGAACCCTGATCCACCTGCTGCAAAGCGCGGTGAAGGACGATTCCTACGCCCTCTACAAGAAGTACTCCGAGGGCATGCGCAAGCTGCCGCCCATCACCATCCGCGACCTGCTGGACACCCGTCCGGCCGGCGCCCCGGTCAGCCTGGACGAGGTCGAGTCCATCACCGAAATCCGCAAGCGCTTCCTCACCCCCGGCATGAGCCTGGGGGCGCTGTCGCCGGAGGCCCACGGAACCCTCAACATCGCCATGAACCGCATCGGCGCCAAGAGCGTGTCGGGCGAGGGCGGCGAGGACCGCGAGCGCTATCGCCCGCGCCCCAACGGCGACAACGCCAATTCGGCGGTCAAGCAGATCGCCTCGGGCCGCTTCGGCGTCACCGCCGAATACCTCAACATGTGCCGCGAGATCGAGATCAAGGTGGCCCAGGGCGCCAAGCCCGGCGAGGGCGGCCAGTTGCCCGGCTTCAAGGTGACGGTGGAGATCGCCAAGCTGCGCCACGCCACCCCCGGCGTCATGCTGATCAGCCCGCCGCCCCACCACGACATCTATTCCATCGAGGATCTGGCCCAGTTGATCTACGACCTCAAGCAGATCAACCCCGAGGCCAGGGTCACCGTCAAACTGGTGTCACGCTCCGGCATCGGCACCGTCGCCGCCGGTGTCGCCAAGGCCAAGGCCGACACCATCCTGATCTCCGGCCATGTGGGCGGCACCGGCGCCAGCCCCCAGACCTCCATCAAGTTCGCCGGCCTGCCGTGGGAGCTGGGGCTAAGCGAGGCCCATCAGGTGCTGACGCTCAACCGCCTGCGCCACCGGGTCCGCTTACGCACCGACGGCGGCCTCAAGACCGGCCGCGACATCGTCATCGCCGCCATGCTGGGGGCCGAGGAGTTCGGCATCGGCACCAGTTCGCTGGTGGCCATGGGCTGCATCATGGTGCGCCAGTGCCATTCCAACACCTGCCCGGTGGGGGTCTGCACCCAGGACCTCAGCTTGCGCGGCAAGTTCAACGGCAGCCCGGAGAAGGTGGTCAACCTGTTCAGCTTCATCGCCGAGGAGGTTCGCGAGATCCTGGCCTCGCTCGGGGTACGGTCGCTGGCCGAGGTGATCGGCCGCTCCGACCTGTTGTCCCAGGTCAGCCGCGGCGCGTCGCATCTGGACGACCTCGACCTCAATCCGCTGCTGGCCCAGGCCGACACCGGCGGCTTCCCGCGCTATTGCGTCGAGGAAAAGCCCAACGAGGTCCCCGAGACCCTGGACGCCCGCATGATCGTCGACGCCAAGCCGGCGCTGAACGACGGCGAGAAGATGCAGCTGGACTACAATGTCCGCAACGTCGAGCGCGCCGTCGGCACCAAGCTCAGCCACAAGATCTTCAAGAAGCACGGCATGACCGGGCTGGCCCCCGGCCACGTCACCGTGCGGCTGCGCGGCTCCGCCGGCCAAAGCCTGGGCGCCTTCGCCGTCCAGGGGCTGACCCTGGAAGTGTTCGGCGATTCCAACGACTATGTGGGCAAGGGCCTGTCGGGCGGCACCATCATCGTCCGCCCCCCGGTGGCGGCCAAGCTCAAGAGCAACGAGAACACCATCATCGGCAACACCGTTCTCTACGGCGCCACCGCCGGCAAATTGTTCGCCGCCGGTCAGGCGGGCGAGCGCTTCGCCGTGCGCAATTCCGGCGCCGAGACGGTGATCGAGGGCTGCGGCTCCAACGGCTGCGAATACATGACCGGCGGCACCGTCGTCATCCTGGGGGCGGTGGGGGCCAACTTCGCCGCCGGCATGACCGGCGGCATGGCCTTCGTCTACGATTCGGACGGCAGCTTCCCGAAACGCGTCAACCCCGACGCGGTGATCTGGCTGCGTCCCGAGACCGAGCATTGGCAGGGCGTGCTGAAAGCCCTGGTGCAGGAACACGCCGACACCACCCAATCCGCCTGGGCCGAAGCCATCCTGACCGACTGGGAGCGCGAGCTGCCCAAGTTCTGGCAGGTGGCGCCCAAGGAAATGCTGGCCCGGCTGGAGCATCCGGTCGGCCGGGACCAGACGGCGGCGGCGGAGTAATCCTTTTCCGCCCTCTCCCTCAGGGGAGAGGGCGGAAAACCTACAACAGCATCCCCACCATGGCCCCGGTGAGGCAGCTAGCCAGGGTGCCGGAAACAATCGAGCGGCCGCCAAGGGCGACGATCTCGGCCCGGCGCTGGGGCGCCATCACCGACAATCCGGCGATCAGAATGCCCAGCGAGCCCAGATTGGCGAAGCCGCACAGCCCGTAGGTCATGATCAGGCGCGAGCGCAGGCTCAGCGCCTCGGGCGGCAGATGCGCCAGTTGAAGATAGGCCAGCAGCTCGTTGAGAACCGTCTTGGTCCCCATCAGGGCGCCGGCGGTCACCATCTCCGCCGCCGGAATGCCCATCATCCACACCACCGGCGCCATCAGCCAGCCCAGCAGCCGTTGCAGGGTCAGCGGCGCCCCGGCCACCTGGGGCAGGATGTTCAGCACGGAATTGGCCAGGCTGACCAGGGCCACCAGCACCACCAGCATGGCGACGATGCCCACCAGCAGCCGCACGCCGTCCAGGGTGCCTTTGACCACCGCGTCCATGGAGCCGTCGAAGCTGTGCTCGGCCCCCAACTCGGCGGCGCCGGTGCGGGACTCGTCGGGCACCATGATCTTGCCGATCATGAGCGCCGCCGGCACCGAGATCAGCGAGGCGGTCAGCAGATGGCCGATGGGATCGGGGATGACGCCCTCCAGGAAGGTGGCGTACAGCACCATCACCGTGCCGGCGATGGTGGACATGCCGGCGGTCATCACCAGGAACAGCTCGCCCCGCGACAGTTGGCCGAGATAGGGCCGGATCAGCAGCGGCGCCTCGATCATGCCGAGAAAGGCGGTGGCCGAGGCCGAGACTCCCACCGCGCCGCCGACGCCCATGCTGCGCTCCAGCAGCCGGGACACCGCGCGGACCACCACCGGCAGGATACGCCAGTGATAGAGCAGCGCCGACAGCGCGCTCATCAGCAGCACCAACGGCAGGGCTTGGAACGCCAGCACGAAGCCGGCCCCCGGATCGGTGGCGGTCCACGGCGCCGGCCCGCCACCCACATAGCCGAAGGCGAAACTGGTTCCCGCCCGCGTCGCGCCCTGCAGGGCGTCCACCGCGTGGTTGAGCGCCAGGAACAGGATCTTGGCCGCCGGCACCTTCAGCAACAGCAACGCCACCAGCAACTGGACCGCCAGCCCGGCCGGAACCACCCGCCAGGAAACCTGGCGGCGATTCTCGGACAGCAGCACGGCCAGCAGGATCAGGCCAACGACGCCGAAGGCACTTTGCAGCACGGCTACTCCGCCGCCGCCGACTTCTCGACCTTGTAGATCTCCGCCCCGGCCTTGACGAACTTCTCGCTCATCTCGGCCATGCCGGCCTCGGCATTCGCGAAGTCGCGGACCTCCTGGCTGATCTTCATGGAGCAGAACTTGGGGCCGCACATGGAGCAGAAATGCGCCAGCTTGGCGCCTTCCGCCGGCAGGTGCTGGTCGTGGAAGGCCAGCGCCTTCTCCGGGTCCAGCGACAGGTTGAACTGGTCGCGCCAGCGGAACTCGAAACGGGCCTTGGACAGGGCGTTGTCGCGGACCTGGGCTCCCGGATGGCCCTTGGCCAGATCGGCGGCATGGGCGGCCAGCTTGTAGGTGACGACGCCTTCGCGCACGTCCTGCTTGTCGGGCAGGCCAAGATGCTCCTTCGGCGTCACGTAGCACAGCATGGCGGTGCCGAACCAGCCGATCATGGCGGCACCGATGGCGCTGGTGATGTGGTCGTAACCGGGCGCGATGTCGGTGACCAGCGGCCCGAGCGTGTAGAACGGCGCTTCGCCGCACAGCTCGATCTGCTTTTCCACGTTCTTCTTGATCTTGTGCATGGGCACGTGGCCGGGGCCCTCGATGATGACCTGACAGTCATGGGCCCAGGCCTTGTGGGTCAGCTCGCCCAGGGTCTCCAACTCGGCGAACTGGGCGGCGTCGTTGGCGTCGGCGATGGAACCGGGCCGCAACCCGTCGCCCAGGCTGAACCCGACGTCATAGGCCTTGAGCAGCTCGCAGATCTCCTCGAAATGGGTATAGAGGAAATTCTCCTGGTGGTGGGCCAGACACCACTTGGCCATGATCGAGCCGCCACGCGACACGATGCCGGTGGTGCGCTTGGCGGTCAGCGGGATATAGGCCAGCCGCACCCCGGCATGGATGGTGAAGTAGTCCACCCCCTGCTCGGCCTGCTCGATCAGGGTGTCGCGGAAGATCTCCCAGGTCAGGTCCTCGGCCTTGCCGTCGACCTTTTCCAGCGCCTGATAGATCGGCACGGTGCCGATGGGAACCGGCGAGTTGCGGATGATCCATTCGCGGGTGGCGTGGATGTGCCGCCCGGTGGACAGGTCCATCACGGTGTCGGCGCCCCAGCGGGTGGCCCACACCATCTTCTCCACCTCCTCCTCCACCGAGGAGGCCACCGCCGAATTGCCGATATTGGCGTTGATCTTGACCAGGAAGTTGCGGCCGATGATCATCGGCTCGGCCTCGGGGTGGTTGACGTTGGCCGGCAACACCGCGCGGCCGCGAGCGATTTCCGAGCGCACGAATTCCGGCGTCACCTCGTCGGGGATGTCGGCGCCGAAATCCTCCCCGTCGCGCAGCGGCAATCCATCAGCGTCGCGAATCACGCCCGCCGCCTTCAGCTCGGCCCGCTTCATGTTCTCGCGGATGGCGACGTATTCCATCTCGGGAGTGACGATGCCGGCGCGGGCATAGGCCAGCTGGGTCGGCGCCATGCCCGGCTTGGCCCGCAAGGGACGGCGGCCGGCGCGGTCGAACACCGGCACGGAGATGGTCTCGCCGGCTTTAAGCCCGTCATCCTCGGGACGGTGGGCGCGGCCTTCGTAATGCTCGACGTCGCCGCGCTCGAGAATCCACTGCGCCCGGATGGCGGGGACGCCCTTGGTGATGTCCACCGTCAAGGCCGGATCGGTGAACGGACCGGAGCAGTCATAGACCCGCACCGGCGGCTCGCCCGAGGAGGCTTCCAGGTCGATCTCGCGCATGGCCACCCGGATGTCGGGCCGCGAGCCCTCCACATAGATCTTGCGCGAACCCGGCATCGGGCCGGTGGTCACCTTGGGAGAAGCGGCATCAAGCGGAGTGGTGTCGGGCATGGTCGTCTCTTTCCTACATGGTCCACATGCGGGAATCCCGACGACAGAGGCGGAAGCGAAAGTTCCGATCCCTTCGCCGGAATAACCCGGATCAGGTTCCAAGGGTCGCCGGCTTTATCGCCGGCCTCTCAGCCCCAGGCATACGGGGCTCCCCTTCGGAGAACGGAAACAGTGGGACGCTTGCCCCGCCGGAGTCAAGCTTTACAAGACCTTACTTTATGTACGCCCTCACGCGCCGGGCGCGACCCTCCGGGCCGCTTGGCTTTCGCGCCACGAGGCGCGGCGGCCTTTGGCCTTGCCACCGATCGAATGATCGTCATTCGATCGGTGGAATCCTTTTGTGGGGCCAGCAGCCGACACGGTGGGTCGCGACCTCGCGGCAATAGGCCTCCACCTCCTCCGGCTTGCCCACCGCCATCAAGCGATACCAGTGCTGGCCGTCCTTGCCTCCCACGACGATTTCGAAATCCAGGTCGGAGCGCCGCTTGAGCCGCCGCAGATCCGCCTCGGCCGCTTTACGGGTCTGGTAGGAGCCGATCTGAACCCGTTCGGGCTCCGTGACCGGCGGAGGTGCGGGCGGCGGCTCGGGCGTCACGGCGGGAACGGCGACCGGCGCGGGCACGGGCGGCTCGGCCGCCAGACGCTCCAATTCTTTCCGGGCCGGCACGACGCCGGCACTGGCCGCCTTGTTCAGCCACAGCAAGGCCTGCCCCCGGTCCTTGGGGAAGTTCGGGCCGCCATCGAGGTAGACCATGCCCAGATTGTACTGGGCCGTCACCACCCCGGCATCGGCGGCGACCTGATACCACCCCACCGCGATGGAAATATCCTGTTCGACTCCCAGCCCCTGGCGGTAGAGATGGCCCAGATTGCGGGCGGCGTCGCCGTCGCCGAACCGGGCGGCCCGTTCCCATCGGACCGCCGCCTCCTTGTAGTAGCCCTCGTGGAAGGCGGCGAGACCGTCATAGAACAGGTGGTCGCGAATGGTCTGCATGGGATCGGGTGCCGGAGCGGGCGCGCATCCGGCCAGAACCGTCAGGGCCAGCACCAAGACCAGGGCACGCCCCCGCGCAGGGATCGAGCCTCGCAAGCGTGTAAACATTCACGTCCTTTCCGCTTTGTGCATCCGCTCACAGACCCTGGTCGCGGCAGGGCGTAATGTTAACGGTAGATAAATGCGTCGCCCTTTTGGGCCCTCGAATGGAACCACCGACCGATGACCATCGACCTTACAGATTGGGCCGCCTTGCTGGAAGCCCTTGACGGCATCCGGGGAAAGCCGCCGTCGCCACCGCCCCTGCCGCTCCCGCTGGCGACCCAGCCGCGAGTACCCGCCTTCGCCGCCGCCCGCGCCACCAAGCGCCGCCGCGACTCCCGTCAACCGTTCGCCGCCATGGCGATGTCCCGGTCCCAGTAGGGTTCGGGACCGAATTTCTCCGCCAGGTAATCCACGAAGGCCCGGACCTTGGGCGACAGATGGCGGCCATGGGGGTAGACCGCGTTGAGCGAGGCCTCCTGGGGAATGAAGCCCTCCAGCACCGGAACCAGCCGGCCGGCGCGGATGTCGTCACCGACGAAGAAGCTGGGCAATTGCACGATGCCGAGGCCGGCCAAGGCCATCACCCGCAGGACGTCGCCATTGTCGGCGAGGAAGCGCCCGTGCACCGCCACCTGCGACGCCAGCCCCTCGGGGGAGACGAAGCGCCATTCCGATGTCCTGGCGCTATGGATCAGGCAGTCGTGCCGCTCCAGGTCGGGCGGGACAAGGGGCGTCCCCCGCCGCTCCAGATAGGCCGGTGCCGCCACCGCCACCCCCCGGATCGGCGCCAGCCGACGGACGATCAGCGACGAATCCGCCAACCGCCCGATGCGCACCGCCAGATCCCACCCCTCCTCCACCAGATCCACATGACGGTCGGTCATGTTCATCTCCAGCTCGATCTCGGGATAGCGCTCGAGAAAGCCGGGCAAGGCGGCCGACAGATGGCCGATGCCGAAGGACAGCGGCGCGCTGACCCGCAGACGGCCGCGCGGCACCGCCTGCAACCGGCTGACCAGCAGATTGGCCTCGTCGAGATCGGCCAGGATGCGCTGGCAGCGTTCCAGATAGGCGCGGCCGGCCTCGGTGGGCGACAGCGACCGCGTGGTGCGGTGAAGCAGGCGCACGCCCAGTTCCGCCTCCAGCGCCGAGACCTGGCGGCTGACCATGGACTTGGACAGGCCCAGCCGCCGGGCGGCCTCGGAAAAGCTGCCGGTCTCCGCCACCCGGACGAAGGCTTGCAGGAAATCAAACCGCGTCATCATTGATGCGTCTCCAGCAACAATCCATCCCAACTATCATGCATTGTTGATCCTTGCCGCTGGAAGCTAATATTGGGACGGCGCATAAGGAGAAGCCCCATGGACGTCTCAACCCTGTTCGTGTCGCACGGCTCACCCATGATGGTGCTGGAAGATACCCCGGCCCGGCGGTTCCTCCTGGAATTGGGGGGACGGATCGGCAAGCCGAAGGCGGTGCTGGCGGTCTCGGCCCATTGGCTGACCCAGGTGCCGACCCTGGGTCTGGCCGCCCGGCCCGACAAGATCGACGACATGTACGGCTTTCCGCCCGCGCTGTACCAGATGACCTACGCGCCGCCCGGCGCGCCGGAAGTGGCGGCGCGTGCCGCCGAGCTGCTGGGGCCGGACATCCGCCAGGATCCGGGAGCCGGCATCGACCACGGCATCTGGTCGGTGATGAGCCTGATGTGGCCCGATGCCGACGTGCCGGTGGCGCCGCTGTCGGTCCAGCCCGAGGCCGGAGCGCGTCACCACTACGATCTGGGCCGGCGCCTGCGCCCGCTGGTGGAGGACGGAATCCTGATCCTGGGCACCGGCGCCGCCACCCACAATCTCGGCGACTATTTCCGCCGCCCGCCCAATGCCCCGGTCGATCCGGCCATGGTCGAATTCACCGGCTGGATGGCCGCGGCCGTCGAGGCCGGCCGCGTCGAGGACCTGCTGGACTATCGCGCCCTGGCCCCTCATGCCGCCTTCGCCCATCCCACCGAGGAGCATCTGCTGCCGCTGTTCACCGCCCTGGGCGCGGCGGCCACCGGGCAGGGAACCCGCCTTCACCACAGCCTGGATGCCGGCGCCCTGGCCATGGATGCATACGGGTTTCGCTGAGCCGACCCGCCATGCTAGAGTCACGCGACTTTCTCCATCTTCCTCGGGGCTCGGGAGGGGCGGCATGTCCTATCTGCAATGGACGGAAAATCTGAGCGTCGGCGTAACGCGGATGGACGACCACCACAAGAAGCTGGTGGATCTGATCAATCTGCTGTTCGAGGCCATGAGCGGCGACGCCACCAGCGCCGTCGACACGGTGCTGAACGATCTGCTGGACTACACCCGCTATCACTTCTCCGAAGAGGAAAAGCTGCTGGCCGCCTGTGACTACCCCGACCTGGAGGAGCATCAAGCGGTCCATCGCGCCATGGTCAAGGAGGTTCTGGACATGCGCCAGCGCTATCTGGCCAACCCCGCCAGCGTGCCGGCCTCGGAAGCCCTGGACTTCCTGTCCAAGTGGCTGATGCGCCACATCATCGGCAAGGACCTGCGCTACCGGCCCTATGCCGAGAAGCACCCCGATCACCCGAAGGGGTGAGGAAGCAGCCCCGTTTCCTTCGTCATTCCCGCGAAAGCGGGAATCCATGCATCAGGCGCCCCAGTCCTAAACGGCCCACATCGGATTTCACGTTGGCATGGACCCCCGCTTTCGCGGGGGTGACGAGAAAGGGGTTGGGTTGGGCAGGACGCCGCCGCCTCACTCCTCGCCGGATTCGTACAGCTTGCGGATGATGAACAGCGGCCGTCCCTTGACCTCGTCGAACACCCGGCCGAGATAGTCGCCGATGATTCCCAGCGTCAGCAGTTGCATGCCGCCCAGGAACAGCACCGAGACCAGGGTGGATTCGTAGCCGGGCACGTCGATGCCCCAGACGATGGTGCGGATGATGCGCACCACGATGTACAAGAACGCCAAGCTGGAGATGACCGCCCCGATCCCGCCCCACACCTTGAGGGGAAAGTTGGAGAACGAGGTCAGTCCGTCGAAGGCGAAGCGCAACAGCTTGAGCGAGTTGAACTTGGAGACGCCCGCCGCCCGCTCGGCCTGGTGATAGACGATCTCGGTGTGGCGGTAGCCCACCCAGGCGAAGATGCCCTTCATGAAGCGCGACCGCTCGGGCATGGTGTTGATGGTATCGACCACCTTGCGGTCCATCAGCCGGAAATCGCCGACCTCGCGCGGCAGCCGGACGTCGGACAGGTGATCGAACACCCAATAGAAGCCCTTGGCGAACAGGCGCTCGGACAGCCCCTGGCCGGCGCGGGCGTCGCGCCGGGCGAACACCACCTCCCAGCCGTCGCGCCATTGCGCCAGCATGTCGGCGATGGCCTCGGGCGGATGCTGCAAATCGGCGTCCATGGGCACCACCGCCTGCCCCCGGCTGTGGAACAGCCCGGCCGACAGCGCCTTCTCCTTGCCGAAATTGCGCGACAGGTCGATGATTCGCAGGGCGGGCTCGGTCTTTTGCACCTCCAGCAGCCGGTCCAGCGTGTCATCGACCGAGCCGTCATTGATGCAGATCACCTCGAACGCGGCGCCCAGCCCCCGCAGCACCGGCAGCAACCGGCCGAACAGGGTCTGGACGTTTTCGCCCTCGTTGTAGCAAGGGATGATCACCGACAGGGTCGGCGCGGCTGGATCTGACGTCATGACGGCACTTTCCCGAAAAACTCTCGGACACAGCATGGCATCCCCCACGCAGCGCGGCAATGTGGCTGTGCGCAGGCGACACTTGTCGGATCATTCCCGGCATGGCACGGTCTGCACTGTTTGCGGTCATCGAAGGACGAGGATTGATGTTCAAGGCCCTGCTGCTCGCCGTTACCCTGTCGCTGGGGCTGCTTCTGCCCGATGCCGCCGCCGCCCATGCCGTGCTGGTGGAGTCCCTGCCCGCCCCCAAATCCGAGGTTGCCGGGGCCAGGATCGACTTCAATCTGCATTACAACAGCCGGGTCGATGCCAAGCGGTCGCGGCTGAGCCTGAAGGGACCCGCCGGCACCGCCAGGACGCTGGAGGCGAGCCAGGGCAAGACTGAAGCCGACCTCGCCGCCACCGTCACCGCGCTGCCGCCCGGCCGCTACGTCCTGCATTGGGACGTGCTGTCGGTGGACGGCCATGTCAGCCGGGGCGAGCTTCCCTTCACCGCCACGGAGCACTGACCATGCTGGCCGCCCTGCCTCCCGACATCATCGCCTTCCTGGCGGTCATCCTGCGCGGCCTGCAACTGTCGGCCCAATCCGTCGTGCTGGGCGGGCTGCTGTTCCTGTTCGGCTTCAGCCGGCCGCTGGCTGGCCAACTGGCCGGCATCGGCCCGGAGCTGGAGGCCACCGGCCTGCGCTGGACCGCCCGCGCCGGCTTCGTCCTGGCGGCGGTGGTGGTGGTGGCCGTCGTCGCCAATCTGGCCCAACTGGTCGCCGGGCTGGAGATCCCCCCGTCCGAGGCGGTCGGCGCCGATTTCGTCGGCTGGAATCTGGTCATGGCCGCCGCCGCCCTGGTGGTGGGGCTGGTGGCCCGCTCCGCCCGGAGCGGGGCGCCGCTGCTGCTCCTGGTGGCGGCCGCGCTGGTGATCCTGCTGGCCTCCGTCCTGTCCAGCCACGCCTATGCCCGCCTGGACGACCGTCCGTTCTTCATGCTGGCCGACACCCTGCATCAGGCCGGGGCGAGCCTGTGGATCGGCGGCATCCCCTTCATGCTGCTGGCCCTGGCGCGAATCCGCGAGGGCGAGACCCGGCGGATGGCCGGGCGGCGTTTCTCCCTCCTGTTCACCGGCGCGGTCGGCCTGCTGCTGGCCGGCGCCGCCATGCTGGCCTGGGGCTATATCGCCACCCTCGCCGCCCTGATCGGCACCGCCTACGGCATCATGACCGGCGCCAAGATCACCCTGCTGGCGGTCCTGCTGCTGCTGGCCTTCATGAACCGCCGCTCGACCCACGCCGAGGGGAAGGACAGCGGGCTGTTCCGCCTGCGCCGCTTCGCCGAGGTGGAGATCGGCATCGGCGTCACCGTGCTGATGATCGCCGCCTCCATGGCGTCGCAGCCGCCGGCGGTGGACCAGACCGCGTTCCAGGCGACGGTGTCGGAAATCCATGACCGCATGGCCCCGGTGCGGCCGCCGCGTCTGGTCAGCCCGCCGTCGGAAGCGCTCAGCATCGCCGCCGATTCCAAGACCGAGGACATGGAGCTGGCCGACAAGATGTGGTCGGAGTTCAACCACAACTGGGCCGGCGCCTTCGTGCTGGCCATGGGGCTGCTGGCCATGGCCCAGGGCAGCGGCAAGGCGCATTGGGCGCGGCATTGGCCGCTGCTGTTCCTGGTGATCGGCACCGCCATCCTGATCCGCTCGGACCCGGAAAGCTGGCCCATCGGCCCACGTGGCTTCTTCGAGACCCTGACCGACCCGGAAGTGTTCCAGCACCGGCTGGTGGGGTTGCTGATGTTCCCGTTCGGCCTGTTCGAATGGGCGGTCCGCACCGGCCGGCTGAGGACCGAGCGCTCGGCCCTGATCTTTCCCGTCCTGTGCGCCGTCGGCGCGGCGCTGCTGCTGGTGCACAACCACACCCTGACCGACGTCAAGGAGCGCTTCCTGATCGAGTTCAGCCATATCCCCATGGGCATCTTCGGGGTCCTGGCCGGCTGGATGCGCTGGCTGGAGATCCGCAGCGAAGGCCGGGTGAAGCGGGTCGCCGGCATCGTCTGGCCGATCTGCTTCTCCATGGTCGGGCTGCTGCTTCTGTTCTACCGCGAGATCTGAGGCCATGCGCAACCGCACCCGAATCCTGCTGCTGGGGCTGGCGACGGCGGCGCTGACCGCCGCGGCGGTGGTCGGCGTCACGGTGCTCAGCGACTGGTACCGGCAGCAGACCGTGATCACCATCGCGGTCGGGCCGGAGCACAGCCCGGAATACCGCTTCGCCGTCAGGCTGGCCGGGGTGCTGCAACAGAGCCACGCCACCATCCGCCTCAAGATCGAGACCCAGGAGACCCGCGGCCAGGCCCTGCTCCGCTTCGCCCGTCACGAGGCCGACCTGGCCATCGTACGCTCCGACGACACCAAGATTCCGGTGAACGCGCGGGCGCTGGCGATACTGGAGCACGAGGCGGTGCTGTTGATCGGGGCCAAGCGCACCCGGCTCACCACCCTGGCCGAGATCCAGGGCAAGAAGGTGGTGGTGGTCGGGCGCGACAGCCGCAACGAGGCCTTCCTGCGCCGCCTGCTGGAACAGTACAAGTTCGACTTCAAGACGACCGATATCCGCACCCTGTCGCCGGACGTCCCCCTGGAGACGGTGCTGCCCGCCAGCGCCGACCTGGCGGTGCTGATCTATCCGCTGTCGCGCCTGGGCTCGGGCGGCGATTTCGAGGGGCTGGCCAAGCATGTGCGCGGCTTCTCGGTCCACGACATCGAGGACGCCAAGGCCTTGCAGCGCAAGGTTCCCGGCGTCTACACCGAAACCATCGAGGCCGGCCTGCTGTCGGGCTCGCCCCGCATCCCCGAGGACGACATCGACACCATCGCCCTGCAAAAGATCCTGGTGGCGCGGCGCGGCATGACCGAACAGCACGTGGTCGAATTGATGCGCGCCCTGTTCGAGAACGGCCGCCAACTGGCGGTCGACAACAGCTTCGCCACCCGCATCGAGCCGCCCGACACCGAAAAGGGCGCCCTGATCGCCGCCCATGACGGCGCCACCGAATATGTCGCCAGCGAGGTCAAGACCTTCTTCGACCGCTATTCCGACCTGATCTATATCGGCATGTCGGTGGCCAGCGTGCTGGGCTCCATGGCGGTGGCGCTGTACAGCACCGTGTTCCGCCGCCGTCCCCATCAGGCCAGCGAGCGGGTCGGCGAGTTGATGCGCCTGCGCCAGCGCATCCGCGCCGCCACCCGGCCCGACGAGATGGACGCCGCCGAAGCCGAGCTGGAGACGGTGCTGGACGAGATCCTGCTCGGCCTGTCCGACGGCACCCTGGAATCCCACGGCCTGGACGCCTTCCGACTGGCCTACGACCATGCCCGCGAGGACCTGATCACGGCCCGGGGAAGGCTGGTTTAGGGGGGGGCGTCAGGCCGCCTTGCCCACATGGATGTCCACATGCAGGCCAGCGGCGGCGAGCATGTTCACCAGGGTGTCGAGACTGAACAGATCGATCTTGCCGCGCATGAGGTCCGACACGCGCGGCTGGGTGACGCCGAACACCTTGGCGGCTTGACCCTGGCTCAGGCCCTCGCCGGCGATGTGGTCCTTGAGCGCCATCATCAGCGCGGATCGTAGTTTCATGTTCTCGGCCTGGGCGGGCGTATCCTCGATCGCGTCCCACACGCTGGTGAAGCTTTCGTTGCTCATGGGCCCATCTCCTTCAGCAGACACCTTTACCCGTGGCGCTCTTGGGCTTCCAGTCGTCGGGATCGCGCCCTCGCTGCACCAGATCAAGTTGGTGACCAGCTTCCCGCCGGGCGGCAATCGGAAAGTCCCGGAGATCGTCCAGGGCACCTCCACGGAATTCGATGGGTTTAGCGCGGTCATTCATCACGGTAACTATACAAAATTTTATATGCGGCCGCAAGTCGAGGCTGTTGGCTTTCCGGCTGGCCTACGACCACGCCCGCGACGACCTGGTCGCGACGCGGGGACGGGTGGGTTAGGGAGGGGGTGTCGGGAATGACCGAATTGGGGCCGGAAGCGGAAGGGCGGTTTTTGGACGAAAAACAGGGAAAGCGGACGCTATCGCGGAAAGGTGCTTCAGCGACAACTGACCCAATCCGGTCATCCGCCTAAGTACAATCCGATCCTTCTTATTCGCGGGTGGCGGGACTAGAAAGCACCTAGCCTGTCATATTCTTCGCGACCCGGTGAATAAGACGGGTTAACCGCCGTCGAACGCGCGAGGACACAGATGCGCCTTTCAAAATTCATACTCGATAATCTCGAAACCATTCTCCAGGAGTGGGAAGATTTCGCGTGTTCGCTGCTGCCAGCCGATCATGGTTTGGACCAGGTCGCGTTGCGCGATCACGCAAAAAAAATGCTCAAAGACATCGCGAAGGATCTTGCCCAGCCGGAAACAAAGGAGCAAGAAGTCGCCAAATCGACCGGTCAAAACGACTCAGAAGATACGGCCGCCACCGACCATGGCAGGGAGCGCTTGGCTCTCGGCTTCAGTCTCGATGCGGCGTTGGCGGAATATCGTGCCCTGCGCGCCAGCGTCACCCGATCCTGGCAAACGGAGATTATCGACCAACCGCTAACTGCCATCGTCATGGCAGACCTCATCCGGTTCAACGAAGCGATCGACCAGTTAATCAATGAATCTTCGACCAGTTACTCAGCCGAAAAAGAGCTTCAGAAACGCGCTTTCGATGCGATTTTGTCGTCGTTGCCCAACATCAGCTTCATCGTCACGCTGGAGGGCCGGTTTTCCTATGCCAACAGGGCAGCGGCGGAATTCTTTGTCCTGCCGGCGGATCAATTGGTCGGCAAAAATTTCGTTGACCTTGGCTTAGCCAATGCCACCGAACTGCAGCAGCAGATTGACGCAGTCATCCGTTCAAAGAAACAATTTAGCGGGGAAATGCCCCATGCGGTGCCGGGCGGGCAGACTGAACATTACGATTACTGTTTAGTTCCGTCTTTTGACGCGAAAGGCATGGTGGATGCCGTGGCGGGCACGGCTCACAACATCACAGAGCGTAAGAGAAGGGAAGACCAAAACTGGAACCAGGCCAATTACGATTCATTAACCGGCCTGCCCAATCGGCAATTGTTTATCGACCGCATGGAGCAAGAGATCAAACATGCCGAACGGGTCGGCACAGGTACGGCTTTGTTGTTTATCGATCTCGACCACTTCAAAGCCGCCAATGATCAATTCGGTCACGAGACGGGCGACATTCTGTTGCGGCTGGTGGCAGACCGCCTTCGCGCATGTATCCGTGAAAGCGACACGGTCGCGCGCTTGGGCGGTGACGAGTTCACGGTGGTCATGCAAAACCTGTCTGACCCCCAGCAGGCCGAGCTCGTAGCCGGGAAGATTCTGACCGAGCTGGCAAGTCCGTTTCAGATTCTTAATAACACTGTTCGTATCTCGGCCAGCATTGGGCTAACCGTGGCCCCGCAGGATGCCCGCGGGAGCGCGGATTTGATCAGGAACGCCGACAAAGCGATGTATGCGGCGAAAACCGCAGGCGGTAACCAATATTCATTCTCTTCGCAGGCAAACATTGCAGCCAGAGGATGAACTGCCCGTCGAAGGAATGCCTCTACCAAGCCGAACTCGGCACCAGCTGACCGAATCTGGCACATCAGCGACATACCCGGCAGTCACCCCAGTGGCCGCTTTCGAGCGCTGCGCTCAGGCTATTGGATGACCGCCATGGGCGCGAATCTCCCCTCCGGCTCACTCGCGGCCATCCCCCTACCCCAAATGCCCATAGGCCGGGGCGGTGGCGATGCGGGTGTCTTCCACCGCGCCGCCGACGGTGAAGTGGTAGAGCGACTGCCACGCCGTGTCGCCGGTGGCGAAGCCCAGCAGGTCGTGGACCTCGTCGTCGTGGTAACAGCCGATGCCGGTTCCCGCCAGGCCGGCGGCGGTGGCTTCCAGGTACAGCACTTGGCCGATCATCCCCGCCTCCCAGAACAGGCGGCGATAGGCCCAGGCGCCGTCCTCGGCCAGGGTGCGGTCGAAATCGGCCACCATGCCCAGGCTGAAGGCCCCCTGGCCGGCGATGCCCTGCTGGCACGACAGATGCGCCGAGATCTCCCGCAGATCGCCGGCCTGGAGCAGGTAGAGCGGCAGGCCGCTGTCCGCCACCGGCTCCCAGACGAAATCGCTCTCGCCGGCTTGCCGCAGCCGCTCCAGCGACTCCGGATCGCGGATCAGGATGTAGAGCCCCGGCGCCAGCCCCTCCACCCGGTGGACGAACAGCGCCAGGGCCAGACGCGGCGGCCAGGGAAAGGCGCCCCACGGCACCCGCCCGGCATCGGGCAGGGTGCGGGCGAGCAGGCGGAAGAAGGCCGGCCGCCCCATGCCGGTGACGCCGTCCATGCGCTGGGCGCTGCGGCGACGACGGATGATCGCCCCCGCCATCTCGGGACTCGTCGGCAGATCGGGGGAGGCGACCGCGACCGGCGGCGGCGGAACCGGCGTGTCGGGACGCTGGCTGACCACCAGGGCGCGGTCCACCGCCGGCCAGGGCTCGTGATCCTCGCTGAGGCGATTGGCGGCGCCGAACCATTCTCCCGCCACCGCCTCCAGCGCCACCTCACCCACCGGTTCCGGCGACACCACCGCGATCAGGTCGGGATGCTCGGCCTCGCGCGGGTGATGGGCGTCGGGACGCCCCAGCCCCAGCAGACGGGTCAGGGTCTCGTCGCCGGGCACCGTCAGGGCGCGCACATGCCATCCCAGGCAGGCGCCGGCATAGGCCGCCGCCGCCAGGGCATGGCCGGCATCGTGCTGGCAATAGCGAAAGGCGCGCTCGCCGTATTTCCAGGCCTCGCGCCAGGGCACCGATGACAGCGCCAGCAGGAACGCCCCCGGCGGCAGCTCGGCCGGCAGCCGCTCCAGCCGGCAGCGCTCCTCCAGCCCGTTGAACAGGGGGGCGTAGTGGTACAGCGCCGGCCCGTCGCCGATCCCGGCCAGCTTCGGCAGCACCACCCAGCCCTCGGTGGGGTGCAGATTGCCGCTGCTGGGATTGTTGCGCAGTGCCCAGCGGCCGCCGCCGGCCTCCTTCCACGCCGACAGGCCCAGCGCCAGTTCCAGGAACAGCCCCAGCGAACCGGCGTCCAGCGCCGCCGGCGCGCCCTGGTCCAACCGGTCGAAGCCCGGCGTCGGGCGGTCGAGCCCCAGCGGCAACGCCACCCGGCGGGCGCCGTCGAAGCGGCGGAACGGATCGGCCTGACTGTCCCAATCGAGGAATGACGGCCCCAGGGCGTAGCGTCGCGAGGAATGCTTGGTGCGGTGGTGATAGGCCCGGATTTCCGTCAGCGACTTATCGTCCATGACCATCTTCTCCCTTGCGTCTTGCCGCCCCATATTGGAACCATAGCAGACCGAAGCGGCGCCAAAGGAAACCAGATCATGGATCGCCCCCTGACCGATCTCGCCGGCGAGCGGCTTGTTCGCAAGGCGCCGAACCAGATCCTGGCGTTGGATCCCACCGATAGCGACTATATCCGTGCCAGTCTGACGGCGGTGCAGGAGGCCTTCTCCGTGGCGGCGCTGCCCGATATCCCCATCGAACTGATGCCGGGGCGCACCCTGATGCGGCTGCTGGTGGATCTGCGCGGCGAGTTGAGGCCGAAATCGCCCGAGCAGAGCGAGGCCTGGGGAAAGCTGGCCGGCGCCATCCTGATCCTGGATACCGCCTGCTCCTTCGCCACCGAACATTCCCTGGCCCAACGCCGCCGGGCCGAAGCCGAGTCGCCGCACCGGGAAGACTGACTCCCCCCCTCCCTCGCGGGGGAGGCATTTTTCCCTACCCTGTCCCCCCCGACCCCTTATTATGACGTGACACCGTCGCCGCGACGCATATCATGTCGGGTGATCACCTCGGTTCAGGGTAATTTTCGGTGCAGCAACACGCTCCCAGGGAACAATCCAGCCGACGCACGGTCGGGGTTCTGCACGGCCTGTCGTTCAAGCAGGCGGTGGCGACGCTGGTCATCGCCCTCGGCCTGGGGGTGGCGGCCGGGGCCTGGGACCTGATGGCCGACTACCGCGCCATGCGCCAGGAGCTCCAGGAGTCCACCACCGCCAACCTGGCGCTGGTGCGGGGACTGGCGGTGGAATCCGCTTATCTGCTGAGCGCCGACCTCGCCGGCGAGGTCGCCAACGGCCTGATGCTCAATCCCCTGGTGGCCGAGGTCCGGCTGACCGACAATTTCGGCGACGTGCTGGGACAGATGCACCGTCCCGCCACCGCCACCGCCCTGCCGGAGCTGGCCCAGCGGCTGTTCGGCGACATCGTCACCTATTCCCTGGCGCTGCAAACCTCGCAGCAGCAGAACCACGTGGATGTGGGCCGGCTGGAGCTCAAGCTCGATCCCGGCCGTCTGCTCGACCGCTATCTCAGCCACATCACCGCCAGCGCCGCCTCCGGGCTGGCCCGCACCGTCCTGCTGTGCCTGCTGGTGGTGGCGGTGTTCTATGCCCTGATCACCAAACCCCTGCTCAAGATCACCGGCGCCATCGCCACCGTCGATCCCGGCCGGCCCGGCGCCTTCCTGATCGACCTGCCCCACCGCCACGAGGGCGACGAACTGGGGCTGCTGGTCACCACCGTCAATTCGCTGCTGGCGGAATCCCAGGCCGGCTTGTTGGGGCGCGACGCCGCCGAGGCCGAACTGGCGGCACTGGCCCGCGACCTGGAACAGCGGGTGCTGGAGCGCACCGCCGAACTGGCGCGCGAGAAGGAAGAGGTCGAGCGCGCCAACACCCAGTTGGAAAAGGCCAACCGCTTCATCTCCGACGGCATCCGCTACGCCAGCCGCATCCAGACCGCCCTGCTGCCCGACGCCGCCGCCCTGGACGGCGCGGTGGACGAGATCACCGTCGGCTGGCGGCCGTTCGACATCGTCGGCGGCGACTACTACTGGACCGGCAAGTTCGGCGACAAGGCGGTGATCGCGGTGATGGACTGCACCGGCCACGGCGTCCCCGGCGCCTTCATGACCGCGGTGGTGTCGTCGATCCTGGCGCGCATCCTGCACCATCACGGCCATGACGACCCGGCGGTGATCCTGGCCCTGCTCAATTTCCTGGTGAAGTCGGCGCTGCGCCAGGACCGGGCCGACGCCCCCGCCGACGACGGCCTCGACGCCGCCATCTGCGTTCTCGACCATGATCGCGGCGTGGTGACCTTCGCCGGCGCCAACCTGCCGCTGATGGTCTGGGCGGACGGCCATATGCGGGTGATCAAGGGCGACCGCCGCAGCCTGGGCTATCGCGACTCGCCACCCGACGCCACCTTCGTCAGCCATGTGGTCCCCATCACTCCCGGCGCCACCTTCTACCTCTATACCGACGGAGTGATCGACCATATGGGCGGCCCCTCCCAGCGGCTGTTCGGCCGCCGGCGGTTGCAGGAGACCCTGGTGGGCCTCGCCCATCTGCCGCTGGAGCAGCAGAAGGAAGGGCTGTTCGCTACCCTGGACCGGTGGCGCGGCGACCAGCCGTGGCGCGACGACATGACCTTCGTCGCCTTTCGGCCGAAGGCTTAGGAGCCCCATGGCCATCCGCGTTCTCATCCTCTTCCTGGCCGCCCTGCTCCTCGCCGCCGAGGCCGAGGCCGAGACGGTCAAGCCGGTCCACGGCATCGCCATGCACGGCACCGTCAAGTACCCGGACGGCTTCACCCATTTTGACTACGTCAACCCCGACGCCCCCAAGGGCGGCGAGATCCGCCTCGCCGAGATCGGCGGCTGGGATTCGCTCAATCCCTTCATCGTCAAGGGTGAGCCGCCGGGCGGCGCCGACCTGCCGTTCGAGACCCTGATGACCGGCTCGGCCGACGAGGCCTTTTCCGAATACGGCCTGATCGCCGAATCGCTGGAGACGCCCCCCGACCGCTCCTGGGTGATCTATAATTTACGGCCGCAGGCCCGCTGGCACGACGGCAAGCCCATCACCGCCGACGACGTGGTGTTCTCGTTCGAGATCCTCAAGGCCAAGGGCCATCCCCGCTTCCGCTTCTACTACGCCGCCGTGGACAAGGTGGAAAAGCTGGGGGAACGCCGGGTCAGGTTCAGCTTCAAGCCGGGCGACAACCGCGAATTGCCGCTGATCCTGGGACAGCTGCCGGTGCTGCCCAAGCATTACTGGCAGGGCCGCGACTTCGCCGCCACCACATTGGAGCCGCCGCTGGGCAGCGGCCCCTACCGGGTCGTGACGTCCGAGACCGGCCGCACCATCACCTATGAGCGGGTCAAGGATTACTGGGGCGCCAACCTGCCCGTGCGCAAGGGCGAGGACAATTTCGACCGCATCCGCTACGACAGCTACCGCGACACCACCGTGGCGCTGGAGGCGTTCAAGGCCGGCGAATACGACTGGCGGCTGGAGAACGAGGCGCGCAAATGGGCCACCGCCTATGACGACTGGGCCGGGCTGGCGGATGGACGCGGCCGCAAGGAGGCGCTGTCCAACCAGCGCCCGGCCGGCATGCAGGCCTTCGCCTTCAACCTGCGCCGCGACCTGTTCAAGGACCCGCTGGTGCGTCAGGCGCTGGCCTACGCCTTCGACTTCGAATGGACCAACAAGACCCTGTTCTACGGCCAGTACAAGCGCACCGGCAGTTATTTCGCCAACTCGGAGCTGGCGGCCACCGGCCTGCCGGGACCGCTGGAGCTGAAGGTGCTGGAGCCCCTGCGCGACACGGTGCCGCCCGAGGTCTTCACCACCGTCTACCGTCCCCCCGCCACCGAGGGCGACGGCGCCATCCGGCCCAATCTGCGCAAGGCCATGGCCCTGCTGGAGCAGGCCGGCTGGCGGGTGGAGGACGGCAAGCTGGTCAAGGACGGCCGTCCCTTCGCCTTCGAGATCCTGCTGGTCCAGCCCACCTGGGAGCGCATCGCCCTGCCCTTCGCCCGCAACCTCGCCCGCCTCGGGATCGAGGCCAATGTGCGCACCGTCGATACCGCCCAGTACAAGAACCGCCTCGACCACTACGACTTCGACATGGTGGTCAACGTCTGGGGCGAGTCCCAGTCGCCCGGCAACGAGCAAGCCAGCTTCTGGGGCAGCGAATCCGCCGACCACCCCGGCGGCCAGAATCTGGCCGGCATCAAGAATCCCGCCGTCGACGCCCTGGTGGACCTGGTCATCGCCGCCCCCGACCGCGACACCTTGGTGGCCCGCACCCGGGCGCTGGACCGGGTGCTGCTGTGGAACCACTACGTCATCCCCCACTGGTATCTCGGCAGCGACCGGCTGGTATGGTGGGACAAGTTCGGCCGGCCGGCGGTCACCCCCGCCGCCGGGGTGCAGATGCTGACCTGGTGGGCCAAGCCATGATCGCCTATACGCTCCGCCGCCTGATGCTGATCCCGCTGACCCTGCTGGGCATCATGCTGGTCAATTTCGTGGTGGTGCAGTTCGCGCCCGGTGGGCCGGTGGAGCTGATGATCTCCAAGATCCAGGGCACCAATGTGGAGGCCGCCGCCCGGGTGTCCGGCTCCGGCGGCGGCGAGAGCGCGGCGCCCAGGGTGGCGCGCGGCCAGGGCAGCCAAGGCAACCAGGGCGCCTATCGCGGCGCCCAGGGGTTGGACCCCGCCTTCATCAAGGAGATCGAGACCCAGTTCGGCTTCGACAAGCCGGCGCCCGAGCGCTTCGTCCAGATGCTGGGCCAGTATGTGCGCTTCGACTTCGGCAAGAGCTTCTACCGCGACGTCTCGGTGATGGGGCTGGTGGTGGAGAAGATGCCGGTCTCCATCTCGCTGGGGCTGTGGAGCACCCTGATCATCTATCTGGTCTCCATTCCGCTGGGCATCGCCAAGGCGCGGGCCGACGGCTCGCGCTTCGACATCGCCACCTCCTGGGCGGTGATCATCGGCTATGCCGTGCCCGGCTTCCTGTTCGCCATCGCCCTGGTGGTGGTGTTCGCCGGCGGCAAATATTTCGCATGGTTCCCGCTGCGCGGGTTATCGACGCCGGGGATGGAGGGCCAGCCCTTCCTCGCCCGCGCCGCCGACTACGCCTGGCACATGGCCCTGCCGGTGACGGCACTGGTGGTGGGCGGGTTCGCCTCGCTGACCATGCTGACCAAGAACTCCTTCCTGGAGGAGATCAACAAGCAGTATGTGGTCACCGCCCGGGCCAAGGGCCTGAGCGAGAGCCGCGTGCTGTACGGCCATATCTTCCGCAACGCCATGCTGCTGATCGTCGCCGGCTTTCCCCGCGCCCTGGTGGGTATCCTGTTCACCGGTTCGGTGCTGGTGGAGATCATCTTCTCGCTGGACGGCATCGGCCTGCTGGGCTTCGAGGCGGTCAGCAACCGCGACTATCCGGTGATGTTCGGCACGCTCTACGCCTTCAGCCTGCTGGGGCTGGTGCTGAATCTGATCAGCGACCTGACCTATCACTGGGTCGATCCCCGCATCGACTTCAACACGCGGGAGGGGTGATGGAGATGAAGCGGATTCCGTTTAACCCCTCTCCCGCGTCAGTGGGAGAGGGGGGGGCCCAGCCCGCAAGGGCTGGGAGGGTGAGGGGCCTTCAATGCCTCCAGAACGGTATCGACCACGCCATCGGTATTGGCCAGGACCTCATTATTCCAGAATCGAAGCACCCGCCAGCCTTGACCCTCCAGCCATGCCGTCCGGCGACGGTCGGACTCACTATCGGCATGCTGTCCGCCATCGACCTCGATGACGAGGCTGTGGGCGACGCAGGCGAAATCGAGGATGAATGGACCGAGCGGATGCTGCCGCCGGAACTTATAACCTTCCAGACGCCGTCCGCGCAAAGCCGACCACAGCCGACGTTCGGCATCGGTCAAGGTGGTTCGCAGTTGGCGCGCTTGGCGATTGGGCATGGCGGGAAGGATAGCAGCAAGTCCCTCACCCTCCCAAAGCTTCGCTTCGGGCCCCTCCCTCTCCCGCAAGCGGGAGAGGGGCTATGATGACTCTCACCCCACTCGACCGCCGCCGCCTGGACGCCTTTTGCCGCAATCGTCGCGGCTTCTTCAGCTTGTGGATCTTCCTCGCCCTGTTCGGTCTGACCCTGGCGGCCGAGTTGGTGGCCAATGACCGCCCCATCCTGGTCCGCTATGACGGGGCGCTGTACGCCCCCATCCTCAAGGACTATCCCGAGGTCACCTTTGGCGGCGACTTCCTGACCTACGCCGATTACCGCGACCCCTATATCGTCGCCAAGATCGCCGAGCATGGCTGGGCGTTGTGGCCGCCCATCCATTTCGACTACCGCGCCATCAATTACGAAAGCACCGTCCCCCATCCGGCGCCGCCCTCGGCCGCCAACTGGCTGGGCACCGACGACCAGGGCCGCGACGTGCTGGCCCGGCTGATCTACGGCCTCAGGCTGTCCATCCTGTTCGGTCTGGCGCTCACCCTGGTCAGCACGGTGGTCGGCGTCGCCGCCGGAGCGGTGCAGGGCTATTTCGGCGGCAAGATCGATCTGGTGTTCCAGCGCTTCCTGGAAATCTGGGGTGGGCTGCCCGAGTTGCTGATCCTGATCATCATCGCCAGCATCATCAAGCCGGGCTTCTGGAGCCTGCTTCTGGTCCTGGTGGCGTTCTCCTGGACCAATCTGGTCGGCGTGGTGCGTGCCGAATTCCTGCGGGCGCGCAATTTCGACTATGTGCGCGCCGCCCGCACCCTGGGCATGTCGGACAGCCGCATCATGGTCCGCCACGTCCTGCCCAACGCCATGGTGGCGACGCTGACCTTCATGCCGTTCATCCTTAGCTCCTCCATCGTGTCGCTGACCGCGCTGGACTTCCTCGGCTTAGGGTTGCCGCCCGGTTCGGCCTCGCTGGGCGACCTGCTGCGCCAGGGCAAGGAGAACCTTCAGGCCCCCTGGCTGGGCCTCACCGGCTTCATCACCGTCGCCGCCCTGCTGTCGCTGCTGGTCTTCGTCGGCGAGGCGGTGCGCGACGCCTTCGATCCCCGAAAGACAACCTCATGAGTGATGCGCAGCCGATTCTGGTGGTGGACGACCTGGCGGTGGAGTTCGGCAGCGGCCCCGACGCCGTCCAGGCGGTCAGGGGCGTCTCCTTCGCCCTGGCCAAGGGCGAGACCCTGGCGCTGGTGGGGGAATCCGGCTCGGGCAAGTCGGTCACCGCGTTGTCCATCCTGCAACTGCTGCCCTATCCCCGCGCCCGCCACCCCCGGGGCAGCATCCGCCTCGACGGCGTCGAACTGGTGGGAGCGCCGGAGCGGACGCTGCGCGCCGTGCGCGGCGCCCGCATCGCCATGGTGTTTCAGGAGCCCATGACCTCGCTCAACCCGCTGCACTCCATCGCCAAGCAGGTGGGCGAGGTGATCGAGATTCACGAAGGCCTGCGCGGGGCGCCCTTGCGCGCCCGGGTGCTGGACCTGCTGGCCATGGTCGGCATCCCCGAGGCGGCCAAGCGCCTGGACGCCCTGCCGCACGAGCTGTCGGGCGGCCAGCGCCAGCGGGTGATGATCGCCATGGCGCTGGCCAACCAGCCCGACGTGCTGATCGCCGACGAGCCCACCACCGCGCTCGACGTCACCATCCAGGCCCAGATCCTGAAGCTGTTGAAGGAGTTGCAGGCCCGCCTGGGCATGGCGCTGCTGTTCATCACCCACGACCTCGGCATCGTGCGCAAGATGGCCGACCGGGTCTGCGTCATGAACCGGGGCGAGATCGTCGAGGCCGGACCGGTGGCCAGCGTGTTCGACGCGCCCCAACATCCCTACACCCAACGCCTGCTGGCGGCCGAGCCCAAGGGCAAGCCGGTCCAGGCCGACGCCGACGCCGCGGTGGTGATGGAAGCCCAGGATCTCAAGGTCTGGTTCCCCCTCAAGGGCGGCATCCTGCGCAAGACCATCGGCCACATCAAGGCGGTGGACGGCATCTCGCTGGCGGTGCGCCAGGGCCACACCCTGGGGGTGGTGGGCGAATCCGGCTCGGGCAAGACCACGCTGGGGCTGGCGCTGTTGCGCCTGCTGGGCAGCGACGGCGCCATCCGCTTCGGCGGCACCGCCATCGACGGCCTGAGCGCCGGCCAGTTGCGGCCGCTGCGGCGCGAGATGCAGATGGTGTTCCAGGACCCCTACGGCTCGCTGAGCCCGCGTCTGTCGGTGGGCCAGATCGTCGGCGAGGGGCTGGAGGTGCACAAGCTCGCCACCGGTCCCGGCGAGCGCGAAGCCCGCATCGTCGCGGCGCTGGAAGAGGTGGGGCTCGACCCCGCCAGCCGCGACCGCTATCCCCACGAATTCTCCGGCGGCCAGCGCCAGCGCATCGCCATCGCCCGCGCCCTGGTGTTGAAGCCCAAATTCATCGTGCTGGACGAACCCACCAGCGCGCTCGACGTCTCGGTCCAGGCCCAGATCGTCGATCTGCTGCGCGACATCCAGGCCCGCCACGCCATCGCCTATCTGTTCATCAGCCATGATCTGCGGGTGGTGCGCGCCCTGGCCGACGACCTGATGGTGATGAAGGACGGTCAGGTGGTGGAAGCCGGCCGCGCCGACGCCCTGTTCTCGGCGCCCCAGACCGCCTACACCAAGGCGCTGATGGCGGCGGCGTTCGATCTGGACGTAGCGTGATCGCCGGCGTCTTATCGGGCGATCGCCCGAACCCATTTGGGGCAATGCCCCAAACCCCCTTTGATTCTCGTCATAAAACCAAGGCCGGGGCGGGAGCCCCGCGAGAGCTATGGTGACGCCGCAGCGCCACCTCCATCTCGACGCCCTGGCCATGGGGCTGATGGTGGGGCTGTGCGCCCTGTGGGGCCTCAATCAGGTGGCGATCAAACTGGCCAATGCCGGCATCTCGCCGGTGCTTCAGGCGGGCTTGCGCTCGGCCGGAGCGGCGGTCCTGCTGTGGGGCTGGTCGCGCTGGCGCCGCGTTCCACTGTTCGACCGGGACGGCTCGCTTCCGGCCGGACTGATCTCCGGGCTGATGTTCGCCAGCGAGTTCGCCCTGATCTTCTGGGGGCTGGACTACACCCCGGCGTCGCGGGCGGTGGTGTTCCTCTATACCGCGCCCTTCGTGGTGGCGTTGGGCATGCATCTGCTGATGCCGAGCGAACGCCTCAACCGCTGGCAGGTGGCGGGGCTGCTCTCGGCCTTCGCCGGCGTGGTCCTGGCCTTCGGCGAGAACCTGTCGCTGCCCAGCGGGAAACAGATCCTGGGGGATTCCATGCTGCTGGCGGCGGCGGTGCTGTGGGGCGGCACCACCGTGCTGATGCGGGTCAGCCGGCTGAGCACCATCCGGGCCAGCAAGACCCTGTTCTATCAACTGGCGGTCTCGGCGGTGCTGCTGCCGCTGGTCTCGGTGGCGCTGGGCGAGAAGGGCTTCACCCATCCCACCGCCTTGACCTGGGCCTCGCTGGCCTTGCAGATCGTGGTGGTGGCCTTCGCCTCCTACCTGATCTGGTTCTGGCTGATCACCCGCTATCCCGCCACCAAGCTGTCGGCGTTCTCGTTCCTGACGCCGCTGTTCGGCATGCTGTTCGGAGCCGGGCTGCTGGGCGAGCGCATCACCCCCTTCCTCGCCGCCGCCATGACCCTGGTGGCTGCGGGAATCTGGCTGGTGAACCGGCGGCGGGGTTGATCCCGACGACCGAATTCGTTCGGAGGCAAGGCCAAGGGCCGCCGCGCCCCATGGCGCGAGAGCCAAGCCGCCGGAGGCGGCGCCCGGCGATTGAGGGACGCGAAATGAGGCAAGTCACGTCAGCGGCTTGCCGGAACCACCCCGATGTTGTCGATCAGCCTTGTCTTGCCCAGCCGGGCGGCGACGAGGATACGGACCGGTCGGTCGAGTTTGTCCACCGGCGCCAGGGTCTCGGCGTCGCGGACTTCCAGGTAGTCAACCGAGGCGAAGCCGGCCTTCAGCAGGCCGTCGATGGCCTTGGGGCACAGATCGGCGGCCGAGGCCCCCGCCCTTAAGCCGTCGGCCACCCCGTCCAGTCCCCGCTTCAGCCAGGGGGCGATGGCGCGTTCCTCGGGCGTCATATAGGCGTTGCGCGACGACAGCGCCAAGCCGTCGGCCTCGCGTAGGGTCGGGGCACCGACGATACCGACCGGTATGTCGAGGTCGCGGGCGAAACGGCGGATCACCGCCAACTGCTGCCAGTCCTTCTCGCCGAACACTGCCACGTCGGGCAGCGCCTGCAACAGCAGCTTGGTCACCACGGTGGCGACCCCGGCGAAATGGCCGGGCCGCACCGTGCCGCACAAGCCGTCCGCTACCCCGGCCACCGTGACGGTGGTGGCGAAGCCGTCCGGGTACATCTCGGTGACGGTGGGCGCGAACAGCAGATGGCAGCCGGCCCCCTCCAACAGCGCGGCGTCACGCTCTTCCTGGCGGGGATAGCGGGAGAAATCCTCGTTGGGGCCGAACTGGGTCGGGTTGACGAACACCGAGGCCACCACCCGGTCGGCATGCTCCAGCGCCTTGGTCACCAGCGACAGATGGCCCTGATGCAGCGCGCCCATGGTGGGAACCAGCGCGATGGTCAGGCCCTGGTCGCGCCAGTACTTGACCCGCGCCCGCAGTTCCGCCACCGAGCGGACGATGTCGAGTTCGGCGGTCATTTCTTGGGCAAACCGAAGCAGTGTTCGGGAGCGGGGAAGCTGCGCGCCTTGACCTCGGCGGCATAGGCTTCCACCGCCTGGGTGATGAGGGGGCGCAGATCGGCGAAGCGCTTGACGAATTTGGGAGTGAAATCGTCGAACAGCCCCAGCACGTCGTCGATCACCAGCACCTGGCCGTCGCAGGCCGGCGAGGCGCCGATGCCGATGGTGGGAATGGAAATCTCCGCCGACAGCGCCCGGGCCACCGGCTCCACCGTGCCCTCGACCACCACGGCGAAGGCGCCGGCCTCGGTGATGGCGCGGGCGTCGGCGCGGATGGCGTTGGCCTCGGCCTCGACCCGCCCCTGGGCGCGGAAGCCGCCGGCGGTATGAACCGCCTGGGGCTTGAGGCCGATATGGGCCATCACCGGCACGCCACGCTCGGTGAGAAAGCGGATGGTGTCGGCCAGTTCGCGGCCGCCCTCCAGCTTGACGGCGGCGCAGCCGGTCTCGACCATGACACGGGCGCTGTTGCGGAAGGCCTGTTCGCGGCTTTCCTGATAGCTGCCGAACGGCATGTCGACCACCACGCAGGCATGGGACGACGATTTCACCACGGCGCGGCCGTGGTTGATCATCATGTCCAGCGTCACCCCCAGGGTGGTGTCCATGCCGTAGACCACCATGCCCAGCGAATCGCCCACCAGCAGGACGTCGCAATGGGGATCGAGGAGGCGGGCGATGGGCGCGGTATAGGCGGTCAGCACCACCAGCGGCTCGGCCCCCTTGCGGGCGCGGATGTCGCGGGTGGTCACCCGCTTGGTCTTGACTTCAACGCTCATTGTTCATGTCCCTCAAACGCCGGGCCGGCATGTCCGCGCCCCTGGCTCCGGGCGCTCGCGATGCTTGCTCTCACCGGTCATGCCCCTTCCGCCATTTCCTTCAACGCTTGCCAGTCGTTCAGCAGGCAATGCCCCGATGCCGGCAGGCCGATGATGTTGTCGCGCTTGAGCTGGGTGAAGGTCCGGCTGACCGTCTCGATGGTCAGGCCGAGATAATCGGCGATGTCGGCGCGGCTCATGGGCAGCGCCACCTCGGAGGGGGAATGGCCGATCTTGGCGGCGCGCTGCGCCAGCTTGACCAGGAAGGTCGCCACCTTCTCCCGCGCCGTCTTGCGCCCCAGCAGCAGCATCTGCTCCTGCGCCGCCACCAGATCGCGGACCGCCATGCTGAACATGCGGCGCTCCAACCGGGGAATCGCCTCCATCAGCGAATCCAGCTTGCGGTGGCCGAACCGACAGAGCTGGGTGGGGGTGATGGTCTCGGCGGTGTAGCAATAGCCGTCATCGGTGCCCAGCCCGAAGATGTCGCCCGAGAACAGGAAGCCGATGATCTGGCGCCGTCCGTCGGGCAGCAGCTTGTACAGCTTCACCGCGCCGTTGGAGATGGAGTAGACGTTGTCGACCAGATCGCCTTCGCGGAACACGGTGTAGGAGGCGGGCAGCGCGGCGTGGCAGCGCACCGTGGCCAGCCGCTTGACCTCGTCATGGGACAGGTCGGCGCAGAAGGCGATTTCCCGCACGATGTCGCAGTTGCGGCAGCTCGGCGACTTGAGGTCGGCGACGTGTTCGAGCTTGTGGCCGTCGAAGTCGAGGGGGGGCATGTGCAAGCTACCCATTCCGCATCAGACCTTGCGCTTCGGCGGCTGGTCGTCTTCGTCGAACAGAATGCGATGCGCCGCACCGTCGAGGTCATCGAACTGACCCGACTTCATGGCCCACAGGAACCCGAGTAATCCCAGGAAGCCCAAACCCAGGGCCACGGGGATCAGCATCAACAGATTATCCAATAGCCTCTCCGGCTTAGCCTCTTCGGCGGGACAGACGCAGGGCGTTCCCAATTACTACCAGCGACGAGGTAGACATGGCAATCGCGGCGATGAGGGGGGTCACCAATCCCGCCACCGCCAGAGGGACCGTGAAGACGTTGTAGCCCAGCGCCAGAACGAAATTCTGCTTCACCAGGACGCGGGATTTGCGCGCCACCTCCAGGGTTTCGACCACCGGCGCCAGACGGGCGCCCTGGAACACCACGTCGGCGGCGATCTGGCTGATGTCCACCGCCGAGGACGGCGACATGGAGACATGCGCCGCCGCCAGCGCCGGGGCGTCGTTGAGGCCGTCGCCGATCATCAGCACCTTGCGGCCGGCTTGCGCCAGCTCGGTGAGGCGGGCGCATTTCTCGGCGGGGGTGCAGCCGGCCCGCCACTGGTCGATGCCCAGCTCGGCCGCCACCTTGGCCGCCGTGGCGGGACGGTCGCCGGACAGCAGCTCCACCGCCATCCCCATGGCCTTGAGCGCCACCACCACCGCCCCGGCGTCGGGCCGGGGCGCGTCGGTGAAGGCGAAGCGGAGCGGAGCCGCCCCCAGCCGCGCCAGCCACAGTTCCGGCCCTTCGACCATACCGTCGTCGGCGACGCCGACGAATTTGCGGCTGCCCAGGCGCAGGCTGCCGGCGATCTCCAACCCCTGGCCGGGAATTTCGGCGACGCCGTCGATCAGCCGGGCCGCGGGAGCCGCCGCCGCCAGGGCTCGGGCCAAGGGATGCTTGGAAGCCAAGGCCAGTCCGGCCGCCTGGATCAGGTCGGCGTCGCTCCAACTGCCGTCCCGCACCAGTTGCGGCTTGCCCAGGGTCAGGGTGCCGGTCTTGTCGAACACCACCGTGTCGGCATCGGCGAAGCGCTCCAGCGCGGTGGCCGACTTGACCAGGATCCCCTGGCGCAGCAAGCGCCCGGAGCCGATCACCTGGACCACCGGCACCGCCAGCGCCAGGGCGCAGGGGCAGGTGATGATCAGCACCGCCACCGCGTAGAGCAAAGCCACCTGCCAGGGCGCGTCGCCGAACAGCGTCCAGCCGGTGAAGGTCAGCAGCGCCGCCAGATGAACCACCGGCGCATACCAGCGCGACACCCGGTCGGCCAGGGCGACATAGCGGGCGCGGCCCTGCTCGGCCACTTCCATCATGCGGACGATCTCGGCCAGCAGGGTGCGCTCGCCCACCGCGCTCACCACCAGCCGCAACGGCCCCGACAGATTGATGGTGCCGGCGAACACCTGCGCCCCCACCCCCACCTGGACCGGCACGCTTTCGCCGGTCAGCAGGGCGGTGTCCACGTCGGAAACGCCGTCTTGGATCGTCCCGTCGACGCCGATCCGCTCGCCCGCCGCCACCAGCACCGTGGCGCCGGCCACGGCCTTGTGGGGCGGCACCAGCCGGTGGGTGCCGTCCGCCTCCACCACCGTCACGGCGGTGGCGTCCAGGGCCAGCAGATGCTCCACCGTACTCCGCGCCCGGCCACGCGCCCGCGAATCCAGGTAGCGGCCGATCAGCAGGAAGAACAGCAAGGTGATGGCGGAATCGAAATAGGCGTATTCGCCGCCGTGAATGGTCTCCCACAGGCTCATCAGGCAGGCCAGGGTGACGCCGATGGAAATGGGCACGTCCATGTTGGTGCGCCCGGCCCGCAAGGCCGAGACCGCCGAGCGGGCGAAGGGGCGGATGCACCACGCCACCGCCGGCAAGGCCACCAGCGCCGAGACCCAATGCATCAGCCCGCGCGTCGCCGGCCCCATGTAGGAGAAGTGACCGGCCCACACCGACACCGACAGCAGCATGACGTTGCTGGCGGCGAAGCCGGCTACCGCCAGGGCGCGGAGCAGTTCCTTCTCCTGGCGCTGGGTCTCCATCCCCAGGCGCTCGGGGTCGTAGGGCACCAGCCGGTAGCCCACCGCCAGAACCGGCGCCAGCAGGTCGGCGGGCTCGGCTTCCCCGGCCCGCCAGCGCACCACCAGACGGCGGGTGGTCATGTTGACCCGCGCCCAGGTGACCCCCTTCTGGCGGTTGAGCAGCGATTCGATCAGCCAGATGCAGGCGCCGCAATGCAGCCCCTCGATCATCAGGTGCAGGCTGGATTCGCCCTTGTCGTCGGTGGTGACATGGGCGGTGAAGTCATGGACCTGGGCGGCGTCGTCGGCGGGGCGCAACGGCCGGGCGGCGGGATCGACGCTGCGGCGGCTGTAATACTGCTCCAGGCCCAGATCCTGGACCAGGGCATAGGCCCCCTCGCAGCCGTGACAGCAGAACCCTCCGGCCATGTCGGCGGGAATGGCACTACCGCAATGCAGGCAGATTTCGGTCATGAGGAACTCTCTGATGCCGGGCAGGGTATTCCCTCTCCCTGAGGGAGAGGGTGGCCGAAGGCCGGGTGAGGGGGTAAAGCCTCAACCCAAGCAGCGGTTCCGTTGCCCCAATTCCCCCTCACCCCGCCCCTCTCCCTCAGGGAGAGGGAGGAAGCGAAAGCGCGTCGGTTCACGGAACGATGATGCGCCGCGCCAGGGTATAGGCGGAACCGCCGCCTTGGGCGATCACGGTCATGTCCCAGATTCCCGACAGCGGCATCTCCTGGGCGGTGGCGTAGGTGCCCGGCGCCACCCGGGCCAGCACGACCTCGCGGTCATGGCCCTTGGCGGTGGGGCGGATCAGCGTGGCCCGCACCGTCAGGTCGTCCACCGGCTTGCCATTGCGATCACGATAGCTGACCGTGATATGGGCGCCGTGATTGGCTTCGGGGTCGATGGTGCTGTCGACCGTCCAGCCCATCTCCTCCTGCTTGCGCGCCGCCTCCAGGGTCCGGTTGTAGGCCAGCCCCGCCTCGTAGGCATGGTCGTTCGTCAGCCCGGAGAAGGTCGAGGTGGCGAAATAGGCCATGGTGAGGTTCACCAGCAGAACCAGGACGAAGAAGGCCACGAAGATGTAGGGATACCACCAACCGGGTCTACGTTCGGCAACCATGGGACCTCACTTGTCGGGAGCGGCGAACAGGGATTCGGCGCGGGTGACCTTGCCTTCGGACGTCTCGCGCAGGGTGAAGACCAGCGGCGTCCGCTTGCCCTGCAACGCCGACAGCGGCGCGTTGACGAAGACGTTGTAGGTGCCGATGACGTCGGGCGAAACTTTCAGCTCGGCGGAGCGGGCGTTGCTTTCGCCGCCGACCACCGAGAGGGTGGCGCCGTCGATGCCGCCGACCTCCAGGACGAAGGTGCGGTCCTGGCGAACCATGTTGAGCACCTTCAGCACATAGCCGTTGCGGATCGCCCCGCTGGACATCTGCACGTAGAGCGGCGAACGCTCGTGCAGGACGTTCAACTCGGTGGTCTTGCGCGACGCCAGCGAGAACACGATCAGGCCGCCGACCAGGGTGATGAGGGCGACGTAGATGATGGTGCGCGGCCGCACCAGCCGGATGTTGCCCTTGCCGCCCGCGGCCCGGGCCGCCTGGTTGGCGATGGAATCCCAGGTGATGAGACCGCGCGGCAGCTTGTACTTGTCCATCATGGCATCGCAGGCGTCGATGCACAGCGCGCAGCCGATGCAGCCCATCTGGATGCCGTCGCGGATGTCGATGCCGGTGGGGCACACGGTGACGCACATGCGGCAGTCGATGCAGTGGCCCCGGTTCTCGAAACTGTCGCCCTTGCGCACCGGCTTGCGCGGCTCGCCCCGCCACTCCTCGTAGCCGATGATCAGCGAATGCTCGTCGAACATGGCCGACTGGAAGCGGGAATAGGGGCACATGTAGAGGCACACCTGCTCGCGGGCATAGCCGGCCAGCAGGAAGCAGGCGCCCCCCACCACTCCGATGGCGCCGTAGACGGCCGCGCTCTCGTTGCCGGTCACGATATCCGTAAGCATGGTCGGCGCGTCGCCGAAGAACAGGGTGAAGCCGACGCCGCACGACGCCGCGATCACCAGCCAGACCAGGTTGATCACCGCCTTCTTGCCGAACTTGTCGGCGCTCCACGGCGCGCGGTCCAGCGCCATGCGCTTGGCGCGGTCGCCGACCACCAGACGCTCGACCAACATGAACAGGTCGGTGTAGACAGTCTGGAAGCAGAAGAAGCCGCACCACACCCGTCCGGCCAAGGAGCTCATGAAGAACAGGGCGATGGCGGCGATGAACAGCAGACCGGTCAGGTAGTAGACCTCCTGCGGCCAGATCTCGAGGAAGAAGAAATAGCCGCGCCGCCCCACCATGTCGACCAGGATGGCCTGACTGGGCGCGCCCGGTCCCCGATCCCACCGCAGGAACGGCGATAGATGGTACACCGCCAGCAAGACGGCCACGGCGGCCCATTTCCACGTGCGGAAGGTGCCTTTGACCGTGCGGGGATGGATCATCACGGTTTCAGCGTAAAGCGGAGCGTCGCCGTCGGCGGCCGCCTTCTTCAACGTCGGGTCGATCTTGGGGGAGGCCATGGTGGAGGGGTGCTTTGCTGGTGGTTCAAAAGACTGCGGCTTGGTGGGGCCAAGGCCGATCAGCGGGATCGCCACCCGCTTCGACGCTGGTGATAATCCAATTTCCGGGGATTTAGAATTCCTCATTTGGCTGGACGGGATAAAGAGGCCTGAAAACGCCGGAAGGGTGCGCCCCCTGTCGCCAAGGAGCGCACCCCGCCGGTCCCCCCCGTACAGTCCTTACTTACCGCCGCCCAGATTGTGGACGTAGACGGCAAGCATCTTGATGGTGCTCGGCTCGAGACGCTCGGACCAGGCCGGCATGTTGCCATGCTTGGGCTTGGTGACCTGGGCCACGATGGCGTCCTTGGTGCCCTTGTACAGCCAAATCTGGTTGTTCAGGGCCGGAGCGCCCAGCGCGGCCTGGCCGGAGCCATCCTCACCATGGCAGACGACGCAGTTCTCGGTGAAGACGGTCTCGCCCGCCGAGCCCTTGGCCGGAGCCTTGGAGGCCAGCGACAGGACGTAATCGGCCACCGCCGAGATCTGGTCGTCCTTGAGCAGGCCGTCGGCACCGAACTTCGGCATCTCGCTCTGACGCGAGTCCTTGTTGGTGTTGCGCACACCGAACTTGATGGTCTGTTCGATGTCGGCCAGCGTACCGCCCCACAGCCATTCGTCGTCGGCCAGGGTCGGGAAGCCATAGGCACCGACGCCGCCGACACCGTGGCAAGCCGCGCAATTTTCATTGAACGCGATCTTGCCGCCGGCCATGGCGTAGCGCAGCAGGTCCTTGTCCTGTTCGATGGCGGCCACGTCGGACGCCTCGATCTTGGACAACCAAGCCGAACGGGCCTTCTTCTGGATATCCAGCTCGTTGGCCAGTTCGCCGCGGGACGAATAGCCCAGCGAGCCCTTGAGATAGCCGTTCACGGTCGGCCAGGACGGATACAAGAACCAGTACGCGACCGCCCAGACGACGGTGGCCCAGAAAACGTAGACCCACCACTTCGGCAGAGGAGTATTCAACTCCTTGATGCCGTCCCACTCGTGTCCGGTCGTATTCTGTCCGGACACCGAGTCCTTTTCAATGGTCGCCATAGTTAGCGCTCCTCATTGTCATCTTTCAAAGGGATGTTTCCATACTCTTCCAGCCGCTGCTTGTTCTTTGGCCGATAGGAATAGAAAACAATCCCGATGAAGATCATGATCACCCACAAAACCCAGAAGGGTCGGAGTACGTTGTCGACGAAAGCGACGAGCAAACTCCGTACTCCTAGCGACGGATCTTCGTGTCATCCACGGTCTTGAAGTCGACCATCGTACCCAGCACCTGCAGATACGCCACCAGGGCATCCATCTCGGTGACCACCTTGGGATTGGCGGTCGAGAGATTGATGCTGGCCTTGCCGATCATGGCCTTGGGGTAGCTGGCAAGCACGGCCGGGCTCGAGCCCGCGTCCGAGAAGACCTGCTCCTCAACGTCCTTCTTGGCATTGACGATCTGGGCGTCGGTGTAGGGCACGCCGACAATGCGGTTCACCTTGAGGTGAGAGGCAATGTCGCTGTACTCCAGCGAACGCGTCAGATGCTTGTAGCCCGGCATGATGGATCCGGGGACCACGTCACGCGGGTTGATCAGGTGACGAACCTGCCAGTCGTTGGTGTACTTGCCACCGACGCGGGCCAGATCCGGACCGGTACGCTTGGAGCCCCACTGGAAGGGGTGATCGTACTTGGACTCGGCCGCGAGGCTGTAATGGCCATAGCGTTCGACCTCGTCCTTGAACGGACGGATCATCTGGCTATGGCAGTTGTAGCAGCCTTCGCGGATGTAGATGTTACGGCCCGCCAGCTCCAGGGGAGTGTAGGGACGAACGCCGTCCACCTTCTCGATCGTCGATTCGATCGAGAACAGCGGAATGACTTCGACCAGACCACCGACGACGATCGTGAGAAGGATGCCGACGGCCAGGAAGAAGATGTTGGTTTCGAGTTTAGCGTGATGCTTAAACATGGGTCGGTCTCCTCAGCGTGCGCCGCTAGCGGCGGAAGCGTAGGCCTCGTCGGCGACGTCACCCTTGATGGTCTTGTAGACGTTGTAGACCATCACCAGGGCGCCGAGCACGAACAGGAAGCCGCCCGTGGCGCGGATGACATAGTACGGATGCATCGCTTCCACGGTCTCGATGAACGAGTACTGCAAGAAACCGAGGCTATCGTAAGCACGCCACATCAGGCCCTGCATGATGCCGGAGATCCACATCGCGGTGATGTAGAGCACGATGCCGATGGTGGCGACCCAGAAGTGAACGCCGACCAGCTTCAGGGAGTAGACTTCCTTGCGGCCCCACAGCTTGGGAATCAAGTCGTAGAGAGCGCCGAAGGAGACGAAGGCAACCCAGCCCAGGGCACCGGAGTGCACGTGGCCGATACCCCAGTCGGTGTAGTGCGACAGGGAGTTCACCGCCTTGATCGACATCATCGGACCTTCGAAGGTCGACATGCCGTAGAACGCCACCGACGACACCAGGAATCGCATGACCGGATCGGTCCGCAGCTTGTCCCAGGCACCCGAAAGCGTCATCAGACCGTTGATCATGCCACCCCAGGACGGCATCCACAGCATCACCGAGAAGGTCATGCCCAGGGTCTGCGCCCAATCCGGCAAGGCCGTGTAGTGCAGGTGATGCGGACCGGCCCAGATGTACAGGAAGATCAGCGCCCAGAAGTGCACGATCGACAGACGGTAGGAGTAGACTGGACGGTTGGCCCGCTTCGGCACGAAGTAGTACATGATGCCGAGGAAGCCGGCGGTCAGGAAGAAGCCCACCGCATTATGGCCGTACCACCACTGGGTCATGGCGTTCTGCACGCCGCCGAACACGTTGTAGCTCTTGGTCAGCGACACCGGGATGGCGATGTTGTTGCCCAGGTGCAGCATCGCGATGGTCAGGATCATCGCGAAGAAGAACCAGTTGGCCACATAGATGTGCGGCTCCTTGCGCTTCATGATCGTACCGGCGAAGGCGATCAGGTAAGCAACCCAGATGACCGTCAGGTAGAGGTCGAGGATCCATTCCGGCTCGGCGTATTCCTGGCCCTGGGAGAAGCCCAGGACGTAGGACAGCGCCGCCAGAACGATGAAGGACTGGAAGCCGTAGAAAATAAAGCCCCCCAAACCGTTGCCGCCGAACAGGCTGGCACGGCTGGTGCGCTGCACGATGTACAGCGAGGTAGCGAACAAAACGTTACCGCCGAACGCGAAGATCACGGCGGAGGTGTGCACCGGGCGCAAGCGCCCGAACGACGTCCACTCAAGATCAAGGTTCAGAACGGGAAAGGCCAACTGCAGGGCGATGAAATCGCCCGCCAGGAAGCCCACGACGCCCCAGAATACAGCCGCGATCGCGAACTTCTTGATCACGTCTTCGCAATAGGGCGTGGCTTCGGTGTTGATGCTCATGCCGAACTCCTGTTTCGACCGGAAAAGGGTCTACCCGGAGCGTCCGACCGGTAATCCTGGCGACGCCATACTCCCCCGGCGCCACACATCGGACGGACAATTTTATGCTCCAAGCGTGCGCACTATGACGACTGAGAGACGTCGCGCCATTGATATAAATCAAAGACGCGGCAAATTTCGCGCATTTCCTAGCGTTGCCGGAGGGGCCTGCCCTCGACCTTGCCCTGGAACGAATGGATGGTTTCATTCGCGCCTCGGTATTATACAGTGCGCCATGACCGATCAGATCCCCGACTCCGCCGCCACCCGTCCCAGCCTCCGCCTCGCCAAGGGGCGCTCCAAGCGCCTGCGCGCCGGCCATCCCTGGGTGTTCTCCAACGAAATCGAGATGAGCCCGGAGGCCAAGGCCCTGCCACCGGGCAGTCTGGTGACGCTGATCGACGCCGGCGACGAGCGCCTCGGCGTCGCCACCTTCAATCCGCATTCGTTGATCGCCGCCCGGGTGCTGTCGCGCCGCACCGCCGAGTCCGTCGATCTCGACTTCCTGGCCGGCCGCCTGCGCGCCGCCGTGGCCCTGCGCGACACCTTGTTCGACGGCCCGTTCTACCGGCTGATCCATTCCGAGGCCGACGGGCTGCCCGGCCTGATCGTCGACCGCTACGGCGACGTCCTGGCGGTGCAGACCAACACCGCCGGCATGGAGCGCCTGCTCCCCGACCTGCTGGCCGCCTTCGACCAGGTGCTGCAGCCCAAGGCGGTGGTGCTGATCAACGACAGCCCGGTGCGCAAGCTGGAAGGGCTCGACCTGGAGCATCGCGTCGCCGCCGGCGTGCTGGACGGACCGGTGGAACTGGTGGAGAACGGCTGCCGCTTCGTCGCCGACCTCACCGACGGCCAGAAGACCGGCTGGTTCTTCGACCAGCGCGACAACCGCGCCTTCATGGCCCGGCTGGCCCGGGGCCGCCGGGTGCTCGACCTTTATACCTATGCCGGCGGCTTCGCCATCCAGGCCGCCAAGGCCGGGGCCGGCGAGACGGTGGCGGTGGACCGCTCGGAACAATCTCTGGCCCTGGCCGACCGGGCGGCGGCGCTGAACGGCGTCACCGTGCAGACCGTGCGGGCCGAGGCCTTCGCCGAGATGGAGCGGCTCAAGGCGGCCGGCGAGTTGTTCGGCGTGGTGGTGGCCGACCCGCCCGCCTTCGTCAAGTCGAAGAAGGACCTGGGAGCCGGCGCCAAGGGCTACCGCAAGATGGCGCGCCTCGCCGCCGCGCTGGTGGAGCCGGGCGGCTTCCTGTTCTGCGCCTCGTGTTCGCACCACATGCCGGCCGAGCAATTCGCCGAAGAGATCAGCCACGGCATCCATCTCGCCGGCCGCACCGGACGCATCCTGCGCACCGCCGGAGCCGCCCCCGACCATCCGGTGCATCCGCTGTTGCCGGAAAGCGCCTATCTCAAGGCCATGGCCGTGCAACTGGACTGATCCCTCCCCGCCACCGAACTGATCTTTCAGTTCGGTGGCGGGGAGGCAAGGGCGAAGCCCGTCGCGCCCCACATGGCGCGAAAGCCAAGCGTGAGCGCCCGGCGATTGAGGGACAATCGGCGGGTCACTTCGGTGACTCGCCGATATGAGTTCCGTGCTATAGTTCAGGGACACAATCATGGGAGAAGCCCATGTCCACGTCCGTGTCCACGACGGAGCCCAGAACGGCTGCCCTGGTGATCCTCGCCCCCCTGCCGCTGCCCAAGGCGGCGGAGAGCGATGCGGTTGACGACGTCTCCGAAGATCCCCGCGTCGGCCTGATCCGCAAGGCCAACGCCGAAGCGACCCAGATCGCCAAGACCCTGGCCGACAAGCTGAAAGCCGGCGAGAACGGCGGCGATGCCGGCCGCGCCCTGAAGATCGAACTGGCCAAAGCGCGCCTGAAGGCGCTGCGGCTGGCGGCGGTAGCGGCGGCGGCGGCCCATGACGGCAAGCGCGCCCTGGGCATCGCCAAGGAAGTGGCCGACGTCGCCCGCGACCTGAAGGCCATGGCCGGATCGCAATCCACCGATCCGGACATTCCAACCACCGCGCCCGACCCCACCCCGACGGCGACCGCGTCCCCCGCCGCCGCGACGACCACGGCCGCAACCCCACCCGATCCCACCCCGGCGGCGTCACCCGCCGCCGCGACCGCCCCGGCGGCGGCCACATCCGACGATCCCGAGATCCAGGGACTGCTGGCCCATGCCCGCGCCACCCTGACCATTTTGCGCAAGGCCGCCAAACCGGGCAGCGAGGAAGAGCGCCAGATCAACCGGTTGCTGGGCGGGGTCGGAACCACCTCGCTGGAAACCGACCTGACCCCCACGGCCGACCAGGCCCATATCGACCTGTCGGTTTAGCGGGCTATGGAAGAACTCGGTCCTGCCACGACCTCGCCCGTCGAGACGCGTCGCTCCTCAGGGTGAGGTCGAATGAAATCAAAACGCTACCCTCATCCTGAGGAGCGAAGCGTCTCGAAGGATGAACCCCACGAACTCCGCATTTTCCATCGCCTGTCAGGGGGCCCGCGCCACCAGGAACAGGCGGCGGAACGGCAGCAGGGTCTTGCCGTCGGAGCGAGGAGCATAGGCGGCGGCGACGCGGCGGCCGTACTCGGCCAGGAAACCATCGCGCCAGTCGCCCCGGCCCTCCAGCGCCGCCAGCAACGGCCGCAACGCCGTGCCCATGGTCCAGGCCACCACCGGGTTGTCGCCCTCCAGCACATGGAGATATTCGGTCTCCCAGATGTCGAGCGACGCCGCCAGCGGCGCCAGCAGATCATAATAGAAGGACGGCTCGAACACCGGAAAGCGGACGGAAAGCGGCGCCAGCACCTCGCGCCACGGCCCAGCCTCGGCGGCCTCGGCCATCAGGCTGTGGGAGGCGGCATAGTGGTTGTGCGGCATCTGCACCGCCAGCGCGCCGCCCGGCGCCACCATGGACAGCAGGCGGGGAAACAGGGCGCCATGCCCGCCCAGCCACTGCAACGCCGCGTTGGAGAACAGCACGTCCACCGGCGTCTCGGCCCGCCAGGTCCCCATGTCGCCCTGGACATAATCGACCCCGTCGCCGCCCTCGCGCGCCGCCGCCAGCATCTCGGGCGAGGAATCGATCCCGGTGACCTTGGCCTGGGGCCAGCGCGCCGCCAGCAGGCGGGTGACATTGCCCGTGCCGCAGCCGAGATCGGCGATCCGGCCGGGCGCCTCGACCTCGATCCGGGCCATCAGATCCAACGCCGGCCGCAGGCGCGGCTGGGCGAAAGCGGAATAAATCGCGGGGTCCCAGGCCATCTTGCCTCCTCGGTCAGGGTACGAAGCGCCGCCATCCTAGCAGAAGAAACGTGCGCTCCTTAAGCCCCGCCGCGCGGCGGTATTCACGGAGCGGGGAAACGTGGTACAGCTTGCCGCCTTCAGGTCAGACGAGTGTGGTTTTCGATGGTGAAGCGGTGGTTGCCGTGGGTGCTCAAGGGGGTGCTTTCGGTCGGATTGATCTGGTTCGTCCTCGGCAAGGTCGACCTCGACTCGGCGTGGAGCCAGGCCAAGACGCTTGACCCCGCCATGCTGGCCCTGGCCCTGGGCCTGGGGGTCGGCCAGGTGCTGCTGGGGGCGGTGCGGTGGTGGTTCGTGCTGAAGGCGCTGAAGGCGGTGTTCTCTCCCGTCCAGGCCATCGTCGTCTACTATATCGGCGTCTGCTTTTCCATCATCCTGCCGGTGGCCGGCGACGCCCTGCGCATGTGGAAGGCCCACCGTTCCGGCCTGACCCTGGGGGCCAGCGTCAATTCGGTGATGCTGGAGCGGGTCATCACCATCCTCGCCTTGGTCCTGCTGGTGGCGGCGACCCAGCCGCTGCTGCTGGCCCGCGCCCCCAACATTCCCGGCTCGTGGGTGTTTCCCGCCCTGTCGGTGCTGGGGGTGGCCGGCATCGTCGTGCTGTCGCTGCTCGACCGCCTGCCCCATGCCCTGCATCGCTGGCGGATCGTGCGGGGGCTGGCCCATCTGGCCGGCGACACCCGCCGGCTGTTCGCCCAGCCGCGCTGGAGCGTTCCCACCCTGGTCATCGCCGTCATCGGCCATGTCAACCTGTCGCTGGAGGCCTATGCCCTGGCCCGCGGCCTCGGCCTCCATGTGGACATGATCGACTGC
>NZ_CAINTR010000018.1 GCF_903853455.1 uncultured Magnetospirillum sp. | reverse complement strand
TGGCACCCTCCCTCAAGGTGCCCTCCATAGATTCACATCTCCTCGTCCAAAGGTAGACTCGTTTTCACGCCGAACTCGGCCTCATAGACTCGCATTCCGTGCGCGTTATGACCACACCAGGAGAACTGAACAGCCCTGGACGACTGCCGCCTTTCGGGCGCCGATGTCTGCCTGGACCAAAGCTACAGCCTGGACGAGACCCTTCCCAACGGGCTGCGCAGCCTGATGGATCGCAGCCATCGGCTTTATGTTCGGGTCACCCGGCTGGAGAAGATGATGGTGCAGCGGGTGCTGCATTAAATCTTGAGGACGTCCTTCAAGGGATGTCCCTCAAGCGCCGGGCGCGCGCCTCCGCGCGCTTGGCTTCCGCGGCAGGAGCCGCGCCGGGCCTTGCCCGCACCTCCTCGCCTTCGGCTCGTCGATACACTCTGTCCCCCAAGCGCCGGGCGGTTTACCGCCAGGCCACTTCCCAGAGCTGGAATTTATCGCGGAACCCCTTCAGGGCATGGGTGCCGCCATCGGCAAAGGCCAGCGCCTTGGTGCCGGCCAGATCCTTGACCACCTGGGTGCAGAGCGTCTGGTCCGACTGGGTGGCGGCGCAGACGCGCGCGGCCAATTGCACGGTCGAGCCGAACAGGTCGTCTTCTTCCTGGATCGGTTCGCCGGAATTGAGGCCGATGCGCAGATGCAGCGGCAGGTTAGGCTGCTTCTCGTTGTGGGCGGCGGTTTGGCGCTGGATCTGGATGGTGGCGTCCACCGCGTTGGCGGCCGAGGCGAACGAGGCCATGATGCCGTCGCCGGTGTGCTTGACCTCGCGGCCGGCGAACTGGGTCAGCGCGGTCCGCACGATGGCGTTGTGTTTGCGCACGATTTCCTGGGCGGCGATGTCGCCGCGGGCCTGGGTCAAATCGGTGGAGCCGACCATGTCGGTGAACATCACGGTCATGATCGAGGATTTCTTCTCGCCGGTTGGCTTGTTCCAGTCCTTGATCATGCTCTGCAAGGCGATCTGGGGCGTGCCTTCGTCGCCGGCCACCCACGAATCCATGCCGGCGCGGCCGGCCTGGATGACCCGCATGTAGCGCGGTTCCAACTGGTACTCCGCCACCTTCTCGTGGAAGCTCTCGGCCATGTCGGCGGAGGTGCCCAGTTTGACCAGGGCGTCCTTCAGCAGGTCGCGCTGGGCGGCGCCGTCGAGACGCTTGGCACCGGCCAACGTCTGGATCGCTCCCGCCATGTACAGGTTCAGGGCGAAGCAGTTGTACTTGTCCAGGGTCGGCGAGACCTTGCGGACGGTGTCGATGGCGTGATCCAGGAACCGGGTGGTGACGGGTCTGGCGGCGTCCAGGGCGGGGCCGGCGGCGGATTTGGCCTCGGTCTTGGCCTCCTGGGCCGGTTCGGGGATGAAGGGGGGCGGTTCCTCGTCGAGGCGGGGGATGATCTCGGGCAGGAACTCCTCGTCCTCGACGCTGGGGATTTCCACCGGCTCGTCGTCGGCCCATTTGTCGGGAATCTGCTCGGCGGCGGCCTGGGCCGCCAGCTTGTTCAGGGACTTCTTGAGCTTGGCGTCGGTCGCGGCCTTCCGCGCCGCCGTATTCGGCGCGGCATAGGCGGTCTGGCGAATGGCGATCTTGGCGTTGCGCGGCATGAAGCGCAGAGCCATGGGGACGCCGGTCATCAGGAAGACCAGCCCGAAAACCGGGGCCAGCAGTTGCCCGTATTCTTCCGAGGTGATGCGGAAGCCGTAATCGTACAGGAAGATGATGATCGAGGGCAGGAGGCGCAGGGCGCCCAGGCCCATGCCGATGGCGAACAGCAGGATCACCGTGAGGCGCAGGATCATCGTGCCGGCGCTGGCGCCATCGAAGGCGACCTTACGGCGAACCTTCAGTTGTGCCGGCTTCTTGCGGCCCTTGCCGGTCCCGGCCGCCTTTTCGGGCGCCGCCTTGCCGGCTCCCGCCGATCGGCCGCCCCCCGCTGTGGCGACGCCGCCCTTCTTGGGCTGGATGTTGTGGCCGCTGGCATAGACGTCGGCTTCGTCGAAAGCGTTGGTGTCAGTATTATAGGTTTCGCGCAGGACCTTGACCCGCACGCCCATGGTGGATTCTAGTTCCTTGGCCTCGCGGATGGCCTCGTCGCGCTCCAGCCTCGGGAAGCGCGCGTGGAGCATCCACCCCCGGCTTTCGAGGACATAGACCTCAAAGTGGACGATGATCATAACGCGCTAAGCCCAGTAATCCCTAAACCTGCTCTAGCCTCTTCGGGAAGTGATGTCCATACCAAATGGCTACGGCCGGCAAAGTGCCGGCCGGAAACCAATCTTCCACAGATAGGAATATGGAAAATGCTGCGGCGGCTCGCAAGCCGCCGCCCGCGTCTTCTCAGACTCAGGTGTTGGTCGACTTGATGCCGAACCCATCGAACCGCTTCTTGAACTTGGCCAGCTGACCGCCGGTGTCGACCAGACGATGCACGCCGGTCCAGGCGGGATGCGACTTGGGGTCGATGTCCAGGCGAATGGTGTCGCCGGCCTTGCCCATGGTCGAGCGGGTCTTGAACTCGGTGCCGTCCGTCATCACCACGTTGATTTCGTGGTAGTCGGGATGAATATTGTCTTTCATAGCGCGCAGCTCCGCAAATCGAAGGCGCCTCTATATCTAAAACGCCGGGCCGGTGCAAGCCATCCTTCACCCCCAGGGGAAAATCGCGCTAACATCCGGACCCTTGCCGGCGAGCCAATAAATTGACTCGCCTATTGCCCCCTCGCCGGGCGGGCGCGTCCGCGCCCTTGGCCGCCGCCGCAATGGCGGCTTGATACCGGCGAAAGGGTTCGTCGGTATCTGTCGCTTGGAGAGCATGGAATGAGCCTGGACGAAAGCCGCTTCACCACCTTGGCCGATCAACTGATCGAGCGCATCGCCGATACCGTCGAGGACAATCTGGAATCCGCCGACGCGGACATCCAGTCCGGCATCCTGACCATCACCGTTCCCGGGCTCGGCCAGTACGTGATCAACAAGCACACGGCCAATCGCGAGATCTGGGTGTCGTCGCCCAAGAGCGGCGCCTATCACTTCGCCCATCGCGACGGCGCATGGGTGTCCACCCGCGACGCCGCGGTGGTGCTGGGGCCGCTGCTGTCGGGCGAGCTTGGGGTGGCGGTCTAAGGCTAAACCGCCTTCACCAGGATGTGACGCTTCTTGCCGGCGGTGAGCTTGATCACGCCATCCTTGAGGTCGGCCGTGGTCACAGGCCGGGTTTCGCTGTCCAGGGTGGCGTCGTTGAGCTTGCCGCCGCCGCCCTTGACCAGACGCTTGGCGTCGCCGTTGGAGGCGGCCAGGCCGGCGCGGACGAACAGGGCGAAGGCGGGAATGCCGGCCGCCAGTTCGGCCGCCGGAATCTCGACGGTCGGCAGGTTGCCGGCGGCGGCGCCTTCCTCGAAGGTCTGGCGGGCGGTCTCGGCGGCCTCGGCGGCGGCGGCGGCGCCATGGGCGAGGCGGGTGACCTCGTTGGCCAGGATCTTCTTGGCCTCGTTGATCTCCGAGCCCTGCAAGCCCTCCAGCCGGGCAACCTCGTCCAGCGGCAGCTCGGTGAACAGCTTGAGGAAGCGGCCCACATCGGCGTCCTCGGTGTTGCGCCAGTACTGCCAGAACTCCCAGGGGCTTAAAGAGTCGGCGTTCAGCCACACGGCGCCCTGGGCGGTCTTGCCCATCTTGGCGCCCGAGGAGGTGGTCAGCAGCGGGCTGGTCAGGCCGAACAGCTCGGCCTGATCGGCGCGGCGGCCCAACTCGACGCCGTTGATGATGTTGCCCCACTGGTCGGACCCGCCCATCTGCAAGACGCAGGTGTTGCGGCGGTACAACTCGACGAAGTCGTAGCCCTGCAACAGCATGTAGTTGAATTCCAGGAAGGTCAGCGGCTGCTCGCGCTCCAGCCGCAGCTTGACCGAGTCGAAGGTCAGCATGCGGTTGATGGTGAAGTGGTGGCCGTAGTCGCGCAGGAAGTCGATATAGTTCAGCTTGTCCAGCCAGTCGGCGTTGTTGACCATCACCGCGTCGGTCGGACCGGTGCCGAAGGTCAGGTACTTGCCGAACACGCTCTTGATGCCGTCCATGTTGCGGCCGATATCGGCGTCGGTCAGCATCTTGCGGGCCTCGTCCTTGCCGGACGGGTCGCCGATGCGGGTGGTGCCGCCGCCCATCAGGACGATGGGCTTGTGACCGGTCTTCTGCCACCAGCGCAGCAGCATGATCTGCATCAGCGAGCCGACGTGAAGCGACGGCGCGGTGCAATCGAAGCCGATATAGGCGGCCGAGCAGGTCTGGCTCAGGCGCTTGTCCAGGCCGTCCAGGTCGGTACACTGGTGCATGTAGCCGCGCTCGGTGATGGTGCGCAGGAAATCGGACTTGAGGCTGGTCATAGGTCGCCTGTGTGGCTTGCTGCGGGAAGGCCGCTCGTTTATCACAATCGGATGGTCGCCACAATCAAAGGGACGAAATGCTCGCGCTTGGCCTGATGAGTGGTACCTCGCTGGACGGCATCGACGCCGCCCTGGTGGAGACCGATGGCGAGACCGTCGCGCGGCTGGGGGCAAGCCTCACCGTGCCCTATACGCCAGAGCGCCGCGACGCCTTGCGGTCGGTGCTGGGCGGGGTCGGTGACGTGGCGGCGGTGGAGCGCGACGTCACCTTGTTCCATGCCGAGGTGGTGAAGCGTCTGCTGGCGGAAGCCGGGGTTGCCGCCTCCGAAGTGGACCTGATCGGCTTTCACGGCCACACCATCTTGCACCGTCCCGACCAGCGGCGGACCTGGCAGATCGGCGACGGGGCGATGCTGGCCCAGGCCACCGGCATCGCCGTGGTCAACGATTTCCGCAGCGATGACGTGGCAGCGGGCGGGCAGGGGGCTCCCCTGGTGCCGGTGTTCCACCGGGCGGTGGCGGCAGGCCTGGACGCGCCGCTGGCGGTGCTGAACCTGGGCGGCGTCGGCAATGTCACGTGGATAGGGGCTGACGGCGAACTGTTGGCCTTCGACACCGGTCCGGGCAACGCCCTGATCGACGACTGGGTCTTCGCCCATACCGGCCGGCCGATGGACGAGGGCGGGCGGCTGGCGGCGACGGGGCGCATTCACACCCATCGGATCGCCGCCTTTCTCGAACACGACTATTTCAGTCGGGTTCCTCCCAAATCGCTGGACCGCGACGACTTCGCCACCTTCGCCGCCCAATTGGTGGCGGGGTTGAGCGCGGCGGACGGTGCCGCGACGCTGGCGGCGTTCACCGCCGCCGCCGTGTCCGCCGCTACCCGTCATTTTCCCAAAGCGGCCGGGCGCTGGCTGGTCTGTGGCGGCGGCCGGCACAATCCGGTGGTGATGACCGCCCTGACGACCCATCTCGGCATTCCGGTCGAGCCGGTGGAGGCGGTGGGCTGGGACGGCGACGCCATGGAAGCCCAGGCCTTCGCCTTCCTGGCGGTGCGCTCGTGGCGCGGCCTAGCCCTGACCTTCCCCGGAACCACCGGCTGTAAGACTCCGTTAAGCGGCGGCCGCCATCATCGGGCTTAGCCTTCCTTGGAGACACGCCGTCATGCGCCTCAAAGCCCTCGCTGCCGCTTTCGCCCTGATGGCGCTGCCTGCCGTCGCCCTGGCCGACCAGGATTCCGCCCTAGCGGCGGTGCGGGCGAACAAGGGGGTGCTGGACGCCAAGATCGATGATCGCGGCAATCTGTGGGTGATGGTCATCAAGAACAACGCCATCGCCTGGGACCAGTATGCCGGCTATCTGTGCGCCGTGGTCCGCCCCCATCAGGCACGGATCTTCGTCGCCCATGTCGTCGATGTCACCACCGTCGGCGGCGGCAAGAAACAAAGCGACTGGAAGCAGCTGGCGGCGGTCAAGTGCGGAAATTAGAAGGTTGGCCCCCACCCCGGCCCTCCCCCGGCTAAGCCGGGGGAGGGAGGGAAGTGATTACGGCAGGGCAACCGCCAGTTCCGGCTCGCGCACCGGCGCGGGGGTCTGTTCGATCACCGAGTCGCCGAGATAGGAGTCGACCATCTCGCCCAGGGTGTCGAGGTGGGTGCCGAAGAAGTGGTTGGCGCCCTCGATGGTGCGGTACTTGACCCGGATGTTGCGCTGGGAGGCCAGTTTGGTCGCCAGCTTGGCCACCGACGGCTCGGGGACCAGATCGTCGGCGGTGCCGTGGACGATCAGGCCCGACGACGGACACGGGGCCAGGAACGAGAAGTCGAACACATTGGCCGGCGGCGCCACCGAGACGAAGCCGTCGATTTCCGGGCGGCGCATCAGCAACTGCATGCCGATCCAGGCGCCGAACGAAAAGCCCCCGACCCAGCAGGCACTGGCATTGGCGTTGAACGACTGCATCCAGTCCAGCGCCGAAGCGGCGTCCGACAGTTCCCCCTGGCCGTTGTCGAACTTGCCCTGGCTGCGTCCGACCCCGCGGAAATTGAACCGCAAGGCCGAAAAGCCCCGACGCACGAAGGCATGATACATGGCGTAGACCACTTTGTTATTCATGGTCCCGCCGTGCTGCGGATGCGGGTGCAGCAGCAACGCCAGAGGGGCGTTTGGCGACTTCCCGTGATGATAGCGACCTTCGAGGCGGCCGTCTGGTCCATTGAAAATCACTTCAGGCATGGCTCACCGTACAGTCTCCATTGTCCGACGCGGCGCCCAAACCTGAGCGGGAACGTCGGTGAAAAAAATCCACAAATCCGGAATTCGGCTGGCCAAACTTGACCTGCCTGGTCGGGCATCCTATATTCACTTTCGATGTATCGGCGCCCCCGGATGGGTATCCCCCCTGACGATCGGCTCGACCGTCGTGGGCTACTTTAACATATTGAGAGCTATGATTTTCAAGAGGCTTAAAGAAGATATCGCGTCCATTCGGCAACGCGACCCCGCCGCGCACTCGTGGCTCGAGGTGATTCTGTGCTATCCGGGCCTGCACGCCCTGCTCTTCCATCGCTTGTCGCATTGGTGCTGGAGCAAGGGTTTCAAGGTTCTCGGGCGGGTCATTTCCCATGTGGGAAAGATCTTCACCGGCATTGAAATCCATCCCGCCGCCACTCTCGGCCCGCGATTTTTTATCGACCACGGGACCGGGGTGGTGATCGGCGAGACGGCGGTGATCGGGGCCGACGTCACGCTTTACCATGGCGTGACCCTCGGCGGCACCTCGCTGCACAAGGGCAAGCGGCATCCGACGCTGGAGGATGGCGTCATCGTCGGTTCGGGCGCCCAGGTGTTGGGGCCGATCACGGTGGGCAAGGGAGCGCGCATCGGCGCCAACGCCGTGGTGCTGACCGACGTCCCGCCGGGTGTGACCATGGTGGGCATCCCAGCCCGCATGGTGATGCGCCGCAAGGAAACCGAGTTCTGCGCCTACGGCCTGTCGGATGAGGACCTGCCCGATCCGGTGGTTCGCGCCATCGACTCGGTCCGCAGTCAGGTCAGCGCCCTGATGGAGCGGGTGCAGGAGCTGGAGACCGAGTTGCACGGCCATCCGACCGAGGCGTGCGGGCGTATACCCCACATGGTCCCCAGCGAACACGAACACGAAGACGGGTCCGAACCCGCAATGATCAAGAAGACGACGGGAAGCAGTAATTCGGCCGGTGACCGTGTGGCGGCGCCGGCCCAGAAATGGGAGATGACATCGTGAAACTCAGCACCAAGGGACGCTACGCCGTGATGGCCATGGTCGATCTGGCCAGCCATGCCCAGGGAAGTCCGGTAGCGCTTGCCGATATCGCCGAGCGTCAGGAGATCTCCCTGTCCTATCTCGAGCAGTTGTTCGGCAAGCTCCGCAAGGGCGGACTGGTCAAAAGCGTGCGCGGTCCGGGCGGCGGCTATCTATTGTCGCGAAACCCACAACAGACGCGCATATCCGACATTATCCTGGCGGTCGATGAACCGATTCAGACCACTCGCTGTACCCCGGGCTCGCCGGCCGGCTGCCACAACAACAAGGGTCGCTGTCTGACCCACGACCTGTGGGAAGAATTGGGAAACCAGATTTATCTCTATCTCAGCTCGGTTTCCCTGGCCGATGTGTGCGAACGCCGCATCCTGGGCAGTTCGGGCATGTTCCTGGCCGGCGGCGGCCAGTCCGGCGCCGTTGCTGCCCAATAACCACGGAAAGGACGAGGACGGTGAGCAAGGTCGTCTACCTCGACTACAACGCCGGCGCCCCGGCGCGCCCCGAGGTGGCGGCGGCGGTGGCGGCGGCTTTGACCGAAGCCGGCAACCCGTCCTCCATTCACGGCCTCGGCCGGGCCGCCCGGCATCGGGTCGAGCAGGCGCGCGCCCGCGTCGCCGATCTGGTGGAGGCCGAGCCGGCCGGGGTGGTCTTCACCTCCGGCGGCACCGAGGCCAACGCCTTGGCCCTGGCCGGTTGTGGACGGGTCCGCCGCATCGTTTCCGCCGTCGAACATCCCTCGGTGCTGGATGCCGGCGACGCCGAGATCCTTCCGGTGGATGGCCATGGCGTGATCGACCTGACGGCGTTGGACGCCATGCTGGCCGCTGATCGCCGGCGGGCGGTGGTGTCGGTGATGCTGGCCAACAACGAGACCGGCGTGATCCAGCCGGTGGCCGAGGCTGCCCGCGTCGCCCATGCCCACGGCGCCCTGCTTCATTGCGATGCCGCCCAGGCGGTGGGCCGCATTCCGGTGTCGCTGGTGCGACTGGGTGCCGACTTCCTCACCCTGTCTGCCCATAAGATGGGCGGGCCGTGCGGGGTGGGGGCGCTGGTGATGGCCGATGGCGGCTTTGTCCTGGCACCAATCTTGCTGGGAGGAGGCCAGGAGCGCCGTCGTCGCGCCGGGACCGAGAATGTCCCCGGCATCGCCGGCTTCGGAGCCGCCGCTCGTCTGGTGAGGGATGATTTGCTGCTTGGCGACACCATGTCTGAACAGTGCCGTATGCGGGACCGGCTGGAGCGCGAGGCGCTCGCCAGGGTGCCGCGGGCGATGGTGATCGGCGATGGCGCCGCCCGGCTGCCCAACACCAGCTGTCTGGCGCTGCCGGGGCTGGCGGGGCAGACCCAGGTGATGGCGCTGGACCTGGCCGGCGTGGCGGTCAGCGCCGGGGCGGCCTGCTCGTCGGGCAAGGTGACGGAAAGCCGGGTGCTGGCCGCCATGGGGCTGACGCCGGAGATCCGGGGGTCGGCTATCCGGGTCAGCCTGGGATGGGCCAGCCGGCTCGAGGATGTGGAGTGTTTCCTGGTCGCCTGGGGCGAACTCGCCCGGCGCAAGGGATTTGAAGTTTCCAGGCCGGTCGCGGCCGCCTGACGCCCAAATGAAAAAGAAGGGATCGATCATATGACTGCCCTCGGCTCCAAGCCCTGCAAGCCTTGCCCGACCCTCACCCGTCCGGCGGGCGCCCCGGTCTATCTGGACTACCAGGCGACGACTCCCTGCGATCCACGGGTGGTCGAGGCGATGCTGCCCTGGTTCACCGAGAAATTCGGCAATCCCCATTCGCGCAACCACCGCTATGGCTGGGAAGCCGAGGAGGCGGTGGAACAGGCGCGCGAGCAGATCGCCGCCATCATCGGCGCCGACCCCAAGGAGATCATCTTCACCTCGGGCGCCACCGAGTCCAACAATCTGGCGCTCAAGGGCGTGGCTCACTTCTACAAGGAAAAGAAGAACCACATCGTCACCGTGGTGACCGAGCACAAATGCGTGCTCGATACCTGCCGCTATCTGGAGCAGGAAGGGTTCTCCGTCACCTATCTGCCGGTCAAGACCGATGGCCTGATCGACATGGCCGAGCTGGAGGCGGCGATCACCGACCAGACCGCCATCGTGTCGGTGATGGCGGTCAACAACGAGATCGGGGTGATCCAGCCCATCGCCGAGATCGGCGCGCTCTGCCACAAGAAGGGGGCGTTCTTCCACACCGACTGCGCCCAGGCGGTGGGAAAGATCCCACTCGACGTCAATGCCATGAATATCGACCTGATGAGCATTTCGGCCCACAAGCTTTACGGTCCCAAGGGGATCGGCGCCCTTTACGTGCGGCGCCGTCCCCGCGTCCGGCTGGTGCCGCTGATCACCGGCGGCGGTCAGGAGCGCGGCATGCGCTCGGGCACCCTGGCGACGCCGCTCTGCGTCGGTTTCGGCGAGGCCTGCGCCATCGCCAAGGCCGAAATGGGGGCCGAGGCCGAGCGTCTCAAGGATTTGCGCAACCGCCTGCTGGGCGGCCTGCGCCAGCGCTTGCCCGAGATCTACGTCAACGGCGACCTGGACAACCGCATTCCCGGCAACCTCAACATCTCCTTCGCCTTCGTCGAGGGCGAGGGGCTGATGATGGGGGTCAAGGACCTGGCGGTGTCGTCGGGCTCGGCCTGCACCTCGGCCTCGCTGGAGCCGTCCTATGTGCTGCGCGCCCTGGGAGTGGACGTGGAGATGGCCCACACCAGCTTGCGCTTCGGTCTGGGGCGCTTCACCACCAGCGACGACATCGACTTCGCCATCGACCACATCGTCGAGGCGGTGGAGCATCTGCGGGCCATGAGCCCGCTGTGGGACATGCATCTGGAAGGCGTCGACATCAAGTCGATCGAATGGGCCGAGCACTAATCTTTCCCTTGGGCTTGCCCCGGACGTGGTATGATTTAGAATGATTCCGAAGCGATGCTTCGAACTGGCACTTGGAGGACGGTATGGCGTATAGCGACAAGGTCATCGACCACTACGAGCATCCCCGCAATGTGGGCGCGCTCGACAAGGACGACGGCACCGTCGGCACCGGCCTGGTGGGCGCGCCGGCCTGCGGCGACGTGATGAAGCTTCAGATCAAGGTCAGCGCCGAGGGCATCATCGAGGACGCCAAGTTCAAGACCTTCGGCTGCGGCTCGGCCATCGCGTCGAGTTCGCTGGTGACCGAGTGGGTCAAGGGCAAGACCCTGGACGAGGCGGCCAGCATCAAGAACACCGACATCGCCCAGGAACTGGCGTTGCCGCCGGTCAAGATCCATTGTTCGGTTCTGGCCGAGGATGCTATCAAGGCAGCGATTGCCGACTACAAGAAGAAGTCGGGCAAGGACGAGGCGGCGGAGTAGCCCTCCGCCGTACGAGGTAATACCGACGAACGCGGGTTTGCGTTCGGAGGCAAGGCCGAAGGCCGCCGCGGCACGTGCCGCGAAAGCCAAAGGGGTTCGGAGAACCCCGCCCGGCGATTGAGGGACGAACAAAAACAAAGGGGACCATCATGGCACCTGCACCCATGACCATCACCGCCGCCGCCGCCGAGCGGGTCAAGTCCATGCTGGAAAAGCGGGGCAAGCCCTCGGTCGGGATCCGGATCGGCGTTCGCTCCAAAGGCTGTTCCGGGATGTCCTACACCCTGGAATACGCCGACGAGAAATCGCCGTTCGACGAGATCCTGGAAGACAAGGGCGTCACCGTCCTGATCGACCCCAAGGCGACCATGTTCATCCTGGGGACCGAGATGGACTACGTCGAAGAGCAGATGCAGGCCGGTTTCGTGTTCCGCAATCCCAATGAGAAGGGCCGTTGCGGGTGTGGCGAGTCGTTCCACGTCTAGCAGGGGCGGAAATGCATCCTCCCGCGACCTCGTCCTTCGAGACGCTGCGCTCCTCAGGGTGAGGTCGAATGAAATTGTCGTGTCATCCTCATCCTGAGGAAGCCCGAAAGGCTGTCTCGAAGGGTGAAAGAGGTGGTTTCGTCGCTTGCTAACCTGGAACTCGCCATGAATGTTTCCGCTGTAGCCACCGTGGTGCCGTGCTGGTCGTGCAAGGGGCCGGTGGCGTCGCGCGCCCTGTTCTGTTCGGTCTGTGGAGCGGTGCAGGGACCGGGGGCCATCGACCACTACACCCGCCTCGGCATGGCGCCCACCTTCGACGTCGATCTCGACGAGTTGCAGCGCCAGTATTTCGGCTTTCAGAAGCGCCTGCACCCCGACCGCTTCGCCGCCAAGTCGAGCAAGGAAAAGGCGCTGTCGCAGTCGCAGGCCACCACCCTCAACGAGGCCTACGAGACCCTGAAGGACCCGTTGAAGCGGGCCGCCTATCTGCTCAACCTGCTGGGCCATCCCGTCGATCTCACCGCCTGCGGCACCATCAACGACCGCGAACTGCTGATGGAGCAGATGGAAAAGCGGGAAGCGCTGTCCGACGCAACCACGCCGGAGCAGGTGGCCAAGCTGGCCATGGAAAACGAGTCCGAGGTCATCGCCTGCCAGTGCCACATCTCGGCCGCCTTCAACGCCGGCAAGCTGGAAGAGGCGGGGCACCTTTCCATCCGTCTCAAATATCTTGTCAAGTTGGCCGACGAGGCCAGATCCAAGAAATCCCGCGTCGCGAGGTTGTCCTGAATGTTGTTCCAACTGCACGAGCCCGGCGAGACTCCGGCCCCGCATGAGTCCGAGCGCGGCCATGCCGTGGGCATCGACCTGGGGACCACCAATTCTGTGGTGGCGGTGTCGCGCGACAGCGAGGCCGAGGTTCTGCGCGACGCCGACGGCAAGGGGCTGATTCCCTCGGTGGTCTATTACGGCGACGATGGCAGTATCACGGTCGGGCAGGACGCGCGCCGCATGCTGCTGGAACAGCCCGATCACGTGGTCAGCTCGATCAAGCGCCTGATGGGCCGCGGCGTCCAGGATCTCAAGACCCTGGCCGGCACCCTGCCGTTCAAGCTGGACGTGGCCGCCGACGGCGGCATGGTGCGTCTGTCGGTGGCGGGCCGCACCTTGACGCCGGTGGAAGTGTCCGCCGACATCCTGCGCACGCTGCGGGCACGAGCCGAGCAGGCGCAAGGCAAGGCCGTCGACCGCGCCGTGATCACCGTTCCCGCCTATTTCGACGATGGCGCCCGCACCGCGACCAAGGATGCCGCCCGCCTCGCCGGGTTGGAGGTGCTGCGGCTGGTCAACGAACCGACGGCGGCGGCGCTGGCCTACGGCCTCGATAATTCCTCCGAGGGGCTTTACGCCGTGTTCGATCTCGGCGGCGGCACTTTCGACGTTTCGATCCTGCGCATGGAAAAGGGCGTGTTCCAGGTCAAGGCCACCGGCGGCGACGCCTCGCTGGGCGGCGACGACATCGACCACGCCATCGCCGAGCATTTCCTGGCCGAGCGCGCCGCCAAGCACGGCAAGGTCACCATCACCGAGGGCGAGGCCAAGCAGGCCCTGGCGGCGGCTCGCGTCGCCAAGGAATGCCTGTCCAGCCGCCAGGACGGCGAATGGGTGATCGAGGTCGACGGCACGCCGTCGCGCCACGCCCTGACCCGCGCCCAGTTGGAGGCCATGGCGGCTCCTTGGGTCGACCGCACCACCGCCATCTGCCATGCCGTCATCGAGGATGCCGGCATCGACGTGTCCCAGATCCAGGGCGTGGTGCTGGTGGGCGGTTCCACCCGCATGCCGCTGGTGCGCCGCAAGGTGACGGAAATCTTCGGCCGCGAGCCGCTGTCCGACATCAACCCCGACGAGGTGGTGGCGGTTGGCGCCGCGTTGCAGGCCGAGGCCCTGACTGCCGGCTCCGACACCCTGCTGCTGGACGTGACCCCCCTAAGTCTCGGCATCGAGACCATGGGCAACATCGTCGAGAAGGTGATCCCGCGCAATACCCCGATCCCGGTGGCCATGGCGCAGGAATTCACCACCTATCAGGACGGCCAGACCGCCATGTCGATCCATGTGGTCCAGGGCGAGCGCGAGATGGTCGACCAGAATCGCTCGCTGGCCCGCTTCGTGCTGCGCGGCATTCCCAACATGGCGGCCGGCGCGGCGCGCATCCGCGTCACCTTCACGGTGGATGCCGACGGGCTGCTGACCGTGACCGCCAGCGAGGCCACCACCGGCGTCGAGCAGCAGGTGGCGGTGAAGCCCTCCTATGGTCTGACCGACGACGAAATGGCCACCATGCTGCGGGATTCGCTGGTCCACGCCAAGGACGACATGACCAATCGGCTGTTCGCCGAGACGGTGGTGGAGGCCCGGCGTTCGGTCCTGGCGGTGCAGGCGGCGCTGAAAGTCGATTCTGACCTCTTGTCGGACGGCGAGCGAAAGGATATCGATGGCGCCATCGAACGGGTCGATCAGATGATCGCCTCCAACGACCGCGACGCCGTCACCGCTGCGATGGAGAGTCTGGAAGCCGCCACCAAGGTTTTCGCCGAACGGCGAATGGATCGCGGCATTCGGACGGCTCTGGCGGGTATGGCCGTGGAAAAGCTTGATGACGCCCTCGGGGGCGACTAACCGCTAACCATATAAGGCCAAGCCATGCCCAAGATGACGTTCATCGCGCCGGACGGAACCCGCAAGGAAGTCGAGGCGGCCGAAGGGCTGTCCGTTCTCGAGGTCGCCCATCGCAACAAGATCGAGCTGGAAGGCGCCTGCGAGGGCTCTCTTGCCTGTTCCACCTGCCACGTGGTGGTCGCCAAGGATTGGTACGACAAGCTGGCGCCGGCCACCGAGGACGAGGAAGACATGCTCGATCTCGCCTTCGGCCTGACCTCGACCTCGCGGCTGGGCTGCCAGATCATCATGAGCAAGGAGCTGGACGGCCTGACGGTGACCCTGCCGGCCGCCACCCGCAACATGATGGTCGATAAGAAGTAGCACGGAGGGTTTGGCCATGAAGTGGACCGACACCCAGATGATCGCCATCGCGCTGGAAGATGCCCGTCCCGAAGCGGACAACATCAATCTGCGCTACACCGATCTGCATCAATGGGTGTGCGCCCTGGAAGGCTTCAGCGACGACCCGGCCAAGTCCAGCGAGAAGATCCTGGAGGCCATCCAGATGGCCTGGATCGACGAGCGGGACTAGGCCGCCTAACCCTCGCCCGCTCGCGGGAGAGGGTGGCGAGCAAAAGCGAGCCGGGTGAGGGCTCGTCTGTCGTCGGCCTCCCCCTCACCCCGACCCTCTCCCCCCTCTCAGGGGGCGAGGGAGTCTAGTTGCGAGGGTGTAACCCCCGATGACGCTGTTCTCCCTGCTGCCCACCCTGGATCTGGCTGCCTTGGCTGCCTTCATCGCGTTGTGGGCCGGCTATACCATCTTCGCCGACCGGCTGACCGGCAAGGGGCACACCTTGCTGGCCTCCACGGCGCGGCACCGCCGTACCTGGATGCGCAATCTGTGCGACCGCGAGGTGCGGGTCGCCGACAGTGCCCTGCTGGGCAATCTCATGCGCAGCGTGTCGTTCTTCGCCTCGGCCAGCGTCCTGATCATGGGCGGCCTGATGGCGTTGCTGGGGGCCGGCGAGCGGGCCTATGCCGTACTCCAGGAGCTCCCCTTCGTGGACGCCTCCGGACGCGGCACCTTCGAGACCAAGGTGATGCTGCTGACCGGCGTCTTCGTCTACGCCTTCTTCCAGATCACCTGGTCGCTGCGCCAGTTCAATTACTGTTGCGTCCTGCTGGGGGCGGCGCCGCTGCACACCGCCGACGCGCGGACCAAGGACATCTTCGCCGAGCATGCCGCCCGGCTGAACGCCCTGGCCGCCAACAGCTTCAATCGCGGTCTGCGGGCCTACTACTTCGCCCTGGCCATGATGACCTGGTACATCCATGCCGGGGTGATGGTGGCGGCGACGCTGGCGGTGGTAGCGGTGCTCTATCGCCGCGAATTCCGCTCCAAGACCCTCAAGGCGCTGAACGCGGCGCTTCCCGAATGAACCCTCTCGGCTTCCATAAGCCCGCTTCCGCCACAAGGGTGGTGGTGGCCATGTCCGGCGGGGTGGATTCCTCGGCGACGGCGGCGCTGCTCAAGGAGCAGGGCTTCGACGTGGTGGGGGTGACGTTGCAGCTTTACGATGTGGGGCAGGCCGCCTGCCGCCCCAACACCTGCTGCGCGGGCAAGGATATCCATGACGCCCGCGCCGTCGCCGATGCGCTGGGCATTCCCCATTACGTGATGGACTTCGAGGACAGTTTCCGCCGCGACGTGATCGAGCGTTTCGCCGATGCCTATGTGGCCGGCGAGACGCCGATTCCCTGCGTGTTGTGCAACCAGACGGTCAAGTTCCGCGACCTGCTGGCGGTGGCCAAGGATCTGGGCGCCGACGCCCTGGCCACTGGCCATTATGTCCGCCGCTGCCTGGGGCCGGACGGGCCGGAGCTGCTGACGGGCGCCGACCCCGCCCGCGACCAGAGCTACTTCCTGTTCGCCACCACGCGGGCGCAGCTGGACTTCCTGCGCTTCCCCCTGGGCGGCATGACCAGCAAGGACGAGACCCGCGCCATCGCCGCCCGCCATCACTTGCCGGTGGCGGCCAAGCGTGACAGCCAGGACATCTGCTTCGTGCCCGACGGCGACTATGCCGCCCTGGTGAGCGGTCTGCGCCCCGGCGCGTCCCGGCCGGGCGAGATCGTCGATACCGCCGGCCATGTGCTGGGCCGCCATCCCGGCATCATCCACTACACGATCGGCCAGCGGAAGGGCCTGGGGCTGGGGGGAGGGCCGCCGCTCTACGTGGTGGAGCTGAACCCTGAACGCCGCCTGGTGGTGGTCGGCCCGCGCGAGGCGCTGGGGCGCTCGCTGATCCGGGTCCATGGCGTCAACTGGCTGGGCGGAGCCGAGAGCGAGCTGCGGGTCACGGTCCGGGTCCGCTCCACCCGCCCACCGGCCCCGGCCCTGCTGCGCCGCCTGGACGGGGGCGAGGCCGAGATCCATCTCGACCGGCCCGAGCAGGGCGTGGCCCCCGGTCAGGCCTGCGTCTTCTATGATGGCGAAAGGGTCCTGGGCGGCGGCTGGATCGCCGCGTCGCATTCTCTTGCGCCAGCCCCTTGACAGCACCCGGCCGGTCCATTTATACCGGCCGCTCTCAAGCCATGGCGGGGTAGCTCAGCTGGTTAGAGCACGGGAATCATAATCCTGGGGTCGGGGGTTCAAGTCCCTCTCCCGCTACCAATTAAATCAAGGGGTTAGCTCAGAAATGGGCTAACCCCTTGATCGTTTTTGGGGCTGGAAGGGAACAAAATCTCCCCTCGGGAGCTTCCGGATCGTATCCCGGGAAGGGGGCGGCGGCGAGGCGCCTCGGTCTCCGGCCCCGTCGGCCGTCATGCGGCAGAGGCATGTGTCGACGACGTGGAATATGGAGCCGGTAATCGTCTATCATCGCTGCCCGGTCCATTGCAGAGCCTTTTGACGTGAACATCGAACTCGGTACAACCTCCTCCGGCCCTCCCGCCCTCATGTCGCTTGAGGAGTTGCTGGCGACCCGTCTGCTGGTGCAGGGCAATTCGGGGTCGGGCAAGTCCCATTTGCTGCGTCGCCTGATCGAGCAGAGCGCCCATGCCGTGCAGCAGGTCGTCATCGACCCCGAGGGCGACTTCGCGACCTTGGCGCATGTGTTCGGTCATATCGTCATCGACGCGGCCGCCCAGAGCGAGAATGGAATGCGGCTGATCGCCAGCCGGACCCGGCAGTCGCGCGTCTCGGTGGTAGTCACCCTCGAGCATCTGGATACCGAGCGCCAGATGCGCTATGCTGGCGCCTTCCTCAACGGGCTGTTCGACATCGACCGCCAGTTCTGGACTCCGGCGCTGGTGGTGGTCGACGAGGCCCAATTGTTCGCGCCGGCGGTGGCGGGCGAAGTGGCCGACGACGCTCGCAAGGCGTCGTTGGAGGCCATGACCAACCTGATGTGCCGGGGCCGCAAGCGGGGACTGGCGGGGATCATCGCGACCCAGCGCCTCGCCAAGCTGGCCAAGAATGTCGCCGCCGAGGCCAGCAACTTCCTGATGGGCCGCACCTTTCTCGACATCGACATGCAGCGGGCTGCCGACCTGCTGGGCATCGATCGCCGTCAGGCGGAGATGTTCCGGGATCTTGAATGCGGCCGTTTCGTCGGTCTCGGCCCCGCGCTGTCGCGACGGCCGGTCACTATCCGCATCGGGGACGTGCAGACCCGCTCCAGCGCCAGCGGGGCCAAGCTGTTGCCGTTGCCCGAGCGGACCCAGGAGGAGGCGAGGGGGCTGCTGTTCCAGGCCAACGCGCCGCAGACGCCCCGCTATGTGCCGGAGAAGGGTATGGGAACCGAGGCGCTGCTGGCCACCATGGAGGACAGCCCGGCGCTGGTGGTCGCGCTTCCGACCTCCCTCGTCACCGATCCGCCGATGGTCGCTGCCGATTTCCCGGCAGCCGCGCCGCCAGGGGACGACATGCCGGTGTCGGTTCCGCTCCCGTCCGATATGGACCAGGACCAGCACGGCGGCATCGACGCGGTTCTGGGCCAGCTCTTCGGCGAGGACGGCGCGGTCGGGCGCACCGTGTCCAATCTTTACGAGGACTTTCTGTCGCGCTGCCGGACGCGCCGGCTGTCCGGCCGGGTGCTCGACATCGTGCACTTCCGTCGCCGGCTCGTGCTCGCCCAGGCCGGGATCACGCCGGCCGTCGCCGCCCTTCCGGGGTGGGAACTGGCGGTGGCGGCCGCCAACGGCCTCGACGAGCAGTTCCAGGGGTTGTTCCTGCATCTTGCCAGTGCCGCGATCCAGGACCTTCCGTGTCCGAGCGATTCCATGATCGCCCAGGCCTGCGGCAGCCACTCGCCGCGCCGTGCCTTGGGGGTTCTGTCGCGGATGCAGCAGTTGGGTCTGGTCGAGATCTACGAAGAGCTGAACGGCCAGCGGGTCATCGTGCTTCCCGGGCTGCAATGGCGGACCGCGCCGGGCTACACCAGCGACACCCTGGCCTGGAGCGGCTGATCCACGGAGTCAGCGGGGCTATACCATGTCCCGGTAATCGCAACCGATCACCGGGACCGCCCTCATGCGGCGGGCGGGCGCTGTGCGCCCTTGCCTCCCGCGCCATAAGGCGCGCGGCCCTTTGGGCCTAACCAAATCCCGATGAGTCCGGCTCAGCGGGATATGGTTCTTTAGTCCGGGGTGCTGCTGTCAACCCCCATCTTGTTCTGCCGCATTTTCCGAGAGTGCCGTCGCTCGGGATCATGGTTCTTTCCGGGGTCGGCACGGCACCGTTTCCGGTGAGCCGCCCCATG
>NZ_CAINTR010000017.1 GCF_903853455.1 uncultured Magnetospirillum sp. | reverse complement strand
GGTGACGATGGCGGAGGATGCCGGGCCCGACGGAAGCAGCGAGGTCGATGATGCCTTGGCTGGCCGGATCGCGGAATTGAGGGCGGAAATCGGTGCGTTGCGAACCCGCCAGCGGGAATTGGAGGGACGCCTTCAATCGACAGGAGCGGCGGTCGCGGATGGCGAGCACGAGCTGATGATGGCCGCGCTGGAGCACATGCAGCGTCTGGGCGAGATCGAAGACCGCTCGGAACGCTACCGGGCCAGGGCCGCCTTCGCCCAGGACCTCAAGCGGTTTATCGAGCGGATCGATATCAACGAGGCCTTTGCCGATGTCATCCCCCATGGCGGCGAGCGGATAGCCCTTATCCTTGATCCCGTGGAGTTCGTGAAGCAATACGGCGGACCGCAACCGCAATAACAGGCCAGCTATGGGCTTTGCCCCTGGCGCGCGGAAGGGTAACAGGCGGGCCGCCGGCCCTTCCGCCCCATGCCGTTTCCCCAACCTTCCTTCGCTTCGCTCCGTGCAGGCCGGGTGATTCCCCTCGGCACGGGTCGCCCTTCCTCTTGCCTCCCCACCCTCGCCGGGCGGCAGAGGGCCATGCGCGATGCAATGGCCCTCGATGGGGCCGAGAAGGGGAAAACCGATGGAACGCAAGGACCTCTACCAGACCATCACCGACAAGATCATCTCCGCCTTGGAAGCCGGTGTCCGTCCCTGGCACATGCCCTGGGCCGCCGGCAACACCGAGGGCCGGATCGTCCGCCCGCTGCGCCACAATGGCGAGGGCTACAACGGCATCAACATCCTCATGCTCTGGGGCGAGGCCGTGGAGAAGGGCTATTCCTCGCCCTATTGGATGACCTTCAAGCAGGCCGTCGAATTCGGCGGCCATGTCCGCAAGGGCGAGCGGGGAACCATGGTGGTCTACGCCTCGACGTACAGCAAGACCGAGGAAACCGACGACGGCGCCGAGGAGGAGCGCAACATTCCCTTCCTCAAGAGCTACACCGTGTTCAATGCCGAGCAGATCGAGGAACTGCCCGAGCGGTTCCGGGTTTCACCCGCCTCCCCCTTGGATTCGGCGGGGCGGATCCAGGCCGCCGAGGCGTTCTTTTCCGCCATCCCGGCCGAAGTTCGGCATGGTGGTGGCCGGGCATTCTATTCCGTCGCCGAGGATTTCATCCGCATGCCGGCATTCGAGGTGTTCGAGAGCGCCGAGGCCTATTACGCCACCCGTGCCCATGAGACCGCCCACTGGACCCGCCATCCCAGCCGCCTGGATCGTGACTTCGGCCGCAAGCGTTGGGGTGACGAAGGCTATGCCATGGAGGAACTCGTCGCCGAAATGGCGGCCGCGTTCGTCGGCGCCGACATCGGGATCGCCCCGATGGTGCTCGACGAGCATGCCGCCTACATCGCCTCTTGGCTCAAGGTGCTGAAAGGTGACAAGCGGGCCATCATCACCGCCGCCAGTCACGCCGGCAAGGCCGCCGATTTCCTGGCCGGCTTCCACCAGGGCCAGCAGGAAACGATTGCGGCGTGAAAGAGAAATCTCCTACTCGATGTCATTGGCCACTTGCCCGGCGCCCGGCATGGACATCGGACGCCGTGGATCGTAAAAATGGTTGTGTCAGGGTTGCACCATGAGGTTTCTGGTCGGTTGGTTTCGTCGCACAGCGTTTGTAGGGCGGCGGGAGCGACCCCGCCGAGGACGGAAATCCTTGCGGAAAATGCCCACCGCTATGACGATAGCGGCACGACAAATCAGGGGGAATCATGGCGGGCCAGAACAACGAAGAAAAACAACCGACCTCGTCTGCCTACAGGCACGCACAGGTAAGCGTGCAGCGGCCCGATGTCGGGGTCGAGGCACAGTTCCCCAACAAGAAAACGCCCAAGACATTTCGCTACGATTCCAGCCTGGCGCCGGAACTCAGTTGGGACGAGAACGCCGACCGCTCGTTTGCCGAATGGCTTCTGAACTTGGTGACAGAGGCGGCGGAAAGGACGGAAAGCGTCGTCTTTGCGCAGCCACAAATATGGGCGGGAACGCAAGAGAAGTTTTCATCCCTGTCCCAGTGCGCAGCGCGGCTCAAGAGCCTGACGAAGCCGTTCCTGAACTGGGCCGGCAAGGCCGAGAGGCGGCAGATCTCCGTGCCGACGCTGCCGTTGTTTGTACACGAGCGTCATTCGACCCAAGCCATCTTGGAAACCCTCAAATCCCACAAGGCGCGAGGAACGAACCTTGACCTGTTCGGGGACGCCGGACTGGACGTTGCCGATAAGCTCGACGCCTACGAGCACAAAGGCCCTTGGGCGAATCGGCTGATCTTGGGCGACTCCCTGCAAGTCATGAACTCCCTGCTCGAATACGAGGGCATGGGGGGGCAGGTGCAGATGATCTATTTCGACCCACCCTATGGGGTCAAGTTCGGCTCAAATTTCCAGCCGTTCGTGCGCGACAAGAACGTAAAGGACAACCACGGCAAAGACGAATACATGATTCGAGAGCCGGAGATGGTCAAAGCATACCGCGACACATGGGAGCTTGGACTTCACTCGTATCTGGCCTACCTGCGGGATAGGGTGCTGCTGGCGAAGGACATTCTTGCAGAATCGGGCAGCATCTTCGTCCAGATATCCGACGAGAACGTGCACCACGTCCGGGAAGTGCTCGACAGCGTGTTCGGCGAGGAAAATTTCGTCTCACAAATAAGCTTTCAGACGACCTCCGGATTCGAGTCGAATACGTTGCCGACCCTGGGGGACTTCCTGCTCTGGTATGCAAAATCGAAAAAGGTGTTGAAGTGCAACAAGATTTACGAGCCGCAGCCTGTCGTCCTCGGGGAAGGCAATGCCCGCTGGTTGCTGCAGGAAGATGGCTCGTATAGAGGCGTTACCGCCGAGGAAAAGCGGGGGGAGTGTCCGATCCCATACGGTGCGAAGCTCTATAACCCCGATAATATTCAGTCGCAGGGGGCTGCTAAGGGGGCACAGCCGTTTGAATATAAAGGCAAGACATATAGCCCCGGCGGAAATTCGCACTGGAAAGCGAACTATCCGGCAGGCATGCGCCGGCTGGCGGATGCGGGAAGAATTCACGTCGCCAAGAACAGCATCCGATACAGGCGATATGCCAACGACTTTCCCTACCAGCAGATGGGAAACATCTGGACGGATACCCTGACAGGAAGCTTCACCGACGATAAACTTTATGTGGTCCAAACCGGGATGAAGGTTGCCGAACGCTGCCTCCTCATGGCGACCGATCCCGGCGATCTGGTTATGGACATCACCTGTGGCTCTGGCACCACGGCCTATGGCGCCGAGCAATGGGGCCGACGCTGGATCACCTGCGACACGTCGCGGGTGCCGTTGGCATTGGCACGGCAGCGTTTGTTGACGGCGACATTCCCCTGGAATCGGCTCAAGAACCCAGCCCAGGGGCCGGCCGGCGGGTTCGTCTACGAACGCAGACAGAATCGCAAGGGCGACGAAATAGGCGGACTGGTGCCACACATCAAGCTCGAAACCATAGCCAACAACGAAGAACCGAAATTGACCGTCCTGGTGGATCGCCCGGAGGTGAACACCAAGATCACCCGCGTCTGCGGAACGTTCACGGTAGAGGCCACCATCCAATCGGCACTGACGCTGGCCGAAGACGAGCCAGATCGTCGATACGCCGAACATGCGCGACAGCCCGCGCGCGTATCTTGACCGGATGGTCGAGGTGCTGCGTCAAAGCAAGACGCTCCGTTTGCCGGGCAATACCAGCCTCGAGCTGGCGGATGTCCGTCCGCTGGCGGATCGGGAATACCTGCACGCCGAGGCGACGGTTAAAAACGGCACGGAAAAGCGGATCGCCATCGTGTTCGGGCCAGAGGACGGCGCTATCGGCTCCGAATACGTGTTCAACGCATCCATGGAGACCATGCAGCAGGGATACCAGCAGCTTTTCCTGTTCGGCTTTGCCATCCAGGCCAAAGCGCGCGAGATGCTGGAGAAGCTGAAAATCCCGACGACCTACATCGCCATGACACCGGATATCGTCATGTCCGACCTGCTCAAGACGAGCAAGTCGAGCGAGATTTTCTCAATCACCGGCCTGCCGGATGTGACCTTGGAGGCGGCAGGGAAGAAGCCGGACGGCACCGAACTATTCCAAGTCGAAGTCAACGGCCTCGACATTTTCCGACCAGACACGATGGAAACAGATTCTGTCGATGCCGAGAACCTGCCGTGCTGGATGCTCGACACCGACTACAACGGCATGGTGTTCTGCGCCTCGCAGGTTTTCTTCCCCAAAACCGCTGCGTGGGACAACCTGCAAAAATCACTCAAGGGCGAATTCAGCGCCAGCGTATGGGAACATCTGGCGGGAACGGTAAGCGAGCCTTTCGCGCTCGGTGAAAAGGGGCGGATTGCGGTCAAGGTAATCGATGATCGGGGCAACGAACTGATGGTGGTCAAGGGCGCAGAGGGGGCGAACTGATGTCGGCGGTCAAGCAGGCGCTGCCGCCGGTTTCGCCGGCTGAGGTGGAATCGCCGATCATCAACTCCCCCTTTGTTGAGCCGCAATGCCACTGGCAAATCGAGAGGGGAAAACCGCCCGTCAAGTCGCCAGGTCGTCGGCGTGCTGGCTACTTTTACCGGGTCCCGGAGCACGCCGGGCGCGGCCGAAAGAGCCGGGCACAGGCAGAGATGTTTGAGAGCGAGAAAGGGGAAGAAGTCGACCTCGTCCTGGTCAATACGATCCGCGACCGTGTGAAGGCGTGGCGCAGCGGCGTTCACAGCGGCGGCCTTGCCTATGACGGCGCGTCGGGCGTTACCAAGGAACTGTTTGACCTGTGGCGCAGCGAGGAGCGGATGCAGCGCCTTTTCTTCGCGCAGATCGAGGCGGTCGAAACCATCATATTCCTGACCGAGGCGAACGAGCTTTACCGGAAGGGAATCCCCGATATCCCCAAGGACGAACCGGGCCTTGAAACCAAATCGGCCGGTTTCCGTGCATTTATCCGCTATGCCTGCAAAATGGCAACGGGGTCAGGTAAAACGACTGTCATGGGAATGCTGGCGGCATGGTCGATCCTCAACCGCGTCGCCACTCCAACCGACGACCGATTTTCGGATACGATTCTGATCGTCTGCCCGAACGTCACCATCCGGGAGCGGCTGCAGGAACTTGACCCGGCCCTGGGCGACTTGAGTCTGTATCGGACCCGGCAGCTTGTCCCACCACACCGCATGGAGGAACTGCGGCGGGGGGAGGTGATGATTGCCAACTGGCACCGCCTGGCAAAAAAAGAAAGCAACACCGTCAAGGGGAGTTCCGCCAAGGTTGTCAAGACCGGCGAGCCTGTCGAGGTTATCGTCAATGCGGGAAAGGAAAACGAGTCCGTCGAGGTGAAGTATTTTGAGTCGGACGCGGCCTGGTTCAAGCGCATCCGTCAGGAGCTTGGCAGCGGCAAGGGCCGCAGCTCGCACTGGCTCGTTTTCAACGACGAGGCGCATCACGCCTACCGGCGCGGAGAAGCGACGGACGACGAGCAGTCCATCGACGACGACAAGGACCTTGCGAAGAAGAACGACCGCGAGGCGACAATCTGGATCGAAGGCCTGGACAGGATCAACAAGCTGGCCGGCGGAAGCCGCCGACGCGGCATCAATCTGTGTGTCGATCTCTCCGCTACCCCATTCTTCATACAGGGGTCGGGCAACGAAGTTGGGAAACCGTTCCCGTGGGTGGTGTCCGACTTCGGGTTGCTGGACGCTATCGAGTCCGGCCTTGTCAAAATCCCGCAGTTGCCGGCGCGCGACGTGAGCGGAGCCGATGAAGCCGCCTATTTTAACATCTGGCGATGGGTGCAAGCCAAGGCCGAGGAGGAAGGCTACGGTTCAAAGCTGACTCCGGAGCTGGTGGCGTTGAGCGCCAGCAGGTTGGTCTGCGACGCGATGTCGTTGATCAGGGTCACCACCTCGCCGATGCGCCCGGCCGCCTCGGCCAGACTGAGCACCAGGGCGTTGGTCCGCTCCGCCTCGGTCACCGCCTGGCTGGAAATGGTCGACGACCGGTGAACCTGCTGGGCGATCTCGTGGATGGAAGCCGACAGTTGCTCGGCGGCGGTGGCCACGGTCGAGACGTTGGCCGAGGCCTGCTCGGCGGTGGCCACCACGCTCGCCGCCTGGGTGCCGGCGCTCTGAACCGCGCCGGACACGACGCGGGCGGCGCCCTGCATCTCGGCCACCGCGTCGATCAGCACGTCGGAGACCCGCTTGATGGAAGCCTCCACGTCGTCGGCCAGTTTCATCCGGGACTCCCGCCGTTGGGCGGAGGCGATCTTATAGCTTTCCTGCTGCTCGGCTCGGACCGCTTCCAACTGGACCGCCTCGTCGCGGAGAATCGCGATGGCCTTGGCCAGGGTGCCGATTTCGTCGGAGCGCGGCGTCCGGTCCACATCGACGCTGAAATCCCGCTGGCCGAGGCGCTGGGCCACATCGGCCATGCGGATGATCGGCGTGGCGATGTTGCGGGCCAGCACGGTGGTCAGCACCAGCGCCAACAGGATCACCCCCAGGGCGATCAGGGCGAACCGCCAGGCGGCGGCGCGGAACTCGGCGTCCACGTCGTCGATATAGATGCCGGTGCCCATGGTCCAGTTCCACGGCGCATAGGCGACGGCGTAGGACACCTTGGCGATGGAATCGTCGGATCCGGGACGGGGAAATTTGTAGAAGACCTTGCCGCCGCCGGCCTTGGCGCCCTCGATCAGCCGCTGAATGAAGGGGGTTCCGTCCACGTCCTTGGCATCCAGGAAGCTCTTGCCCTCGCGCTCGGGCTTGGGGGGGACCATCTGGGCGACGCCGTCGTTGGAATAGATGAAGAAGTATTCGTCACCCTGATAGCGGATCGGCCGGAGGGTCTCGATGGCCTGGGCCTTGGCGGTGGCTTCGTCGAATTCGCCGGCCTTGGCGCGGTCGTGGAAGGATTTGGCGGTCGCGGCCGCCACCTGGGACAGCGCCTGCACCTTGGAGATGCGATCATCCAGCATGGATTGGCGCAACTGGTCCAGCGCCACCCAGGACAGGATGACAAAGCCCACCAGCGCCAGCATGGCGGTGGACAGCAGCTTGACGAGAACCCCGGACTTCCCCATGGCTCGCTACCCCCCAAAGTAATCCCCTGGAGGCAACTGTAGCTCAGCCAAACCCGACTCGCCAGCGGCGATAACTCCGCCGGTATTACCGAGCCGCCGCCCTCGCCTTGGCACGGGCCTGCACCCGCTCGTCCTTCAACTGCTCGGCGATCAGGAAGGCCAGCTCCAACGCCTGCGTCGCGTTCAACCGGGGATCGCAATGGGTGTGGTAGCGATCACCCAGATGGGCCTCGGTGACGGCGGTCATGCCGCCGCCGACGCATTCGGTGACGTCCTGGCCGGTCATCTCGAAATGAACGCCGCCGGCATGGGAGCCCTCCGCCTTGTGGACGGCGAAGAAGGCGCGCACCTCGGCCAGGATGCTGTCGAACAGCCGGGTCTTGAAGCCGGTGGCCGCCTTGACGGTGTTGGCATGCATGGGATCGCACGACCACACCACCGAGCGGCCCTCGCGCTGAACGGCGCGAATCAGGGCCGGCAGGGCCTTTTCGATCTTCTCGGCGCCCATGCGGGTGATGATGGTGATGCGGCCGGCTTCGTTGGTGGGGTTGAGCTGCTCGATCAGCCCCAGCAGCTCGTCGGGGGTCATGCCGGGGCCGGCCTTGAAGCCCAGCGGATTGCGGACGCCGCGCAGGAACTCCACATGGCCGGCGTCGAGCTGGCGGGTGCGCTCGCCGATCCACAGCATATGGGCGGAGCAGTCGTACCACTCGCCCGAGGTGGAATCGACGCGGGTCAGCGCCTCCTCGTAGGGCAGCAGCAGCGCCTCGTGCGAGGTGAAGAAATCGGTCTCGCGCAGTTGCGGCGTGGTCTCCGAGGTCAGGCCGCAGGCCTCCATGAAGGCCAGAGTCTCGTCGAGGCGGGCGCACAAATCCTGGTAGCGCGCCCCCTGGGGAGAGTCCGCGACGCAGCTCAGCGTCCACTGATGCACCTTGTGCAGGTCGGCATAGCCGCCCTGGGCGAAGGCGCGCAGCAGGTTCAGGGTCGCCGCCGACTGGTTGTAGGCGCGCACCATGCGCTCGGGATCGGGAATCCGCGACTCCGGGGTGAAGTCGATGCCGTTGATGTTGTCGCCGCGATAGCTGGGCAGGGTCACGCCGTCGATGGTTTCGGTGTCGGCCGAGCGCGGCTTGGCGAACTGACCGGCCATGCGGCCGACCTTGACCACCGGCATGGCGGCGCCGTAGGTCAGCACCACCGCCATCTGCAACAGCGCCCGGAAGGTGTCGCGGATGTTGTTGGCGCGGAACTCGACGAAGCTTTCGGCGCAGTCGCCGCCCTGGAGCAGGAACGCCTTGCCCTCGGCCACCTCGGCCAGCGACGCCCGCAGGCGGCGGGCCTCGCCGGCGAACACCAGCGGCGGGAAATTGCGCAAGCTCGCCTCGACCTCGGCCAGCTTGGCCGGATCGGGATAGGTGGGAACCTGATGGATGGGCTTCGCGCGCCAGCTTTTCGGCGACCAATTCTCGGACATTGAACCACACTCTCCTGGGAACCAACCCGTCCCGGCGTCTCGCGCCTGCGAAACCGAGGGGGTTTCTATACGACTCCCGGCGGCATATTTCCAGTCCGTCGGCGATCCAGACCCGCTAAAGTAGCCGTATCATATGCGATGGAGACGGTTATGAACGACCGTCATGCCCGTGCCACCGGGCCTGGCTTCCAGCCAGCCCGGCGGTAAACCTCACATCCCGGGCATGACAAAGGGGGGGGAAAGATTGCGTCGCCCCCTACCCCATTTCCCCGTCTTCCGCCATGGCCTGCACCCGGTCCAACTCGGCGCCCAGGGCCGCGTCGCGCTCGCCCTCCCAGCGGTCCAGCGACACCAGGTCGGCCAGATTCAGGCGCTTGCGCCAACCCCGCGTTTCCAGTTCGGGCTGGGCGAAGAAATGGCTGACCTTGCCGATGCACAAATAGGCCACCGGCACCACCCGCTCCGGCAGGCCCAGGATGTCCTTCAGGGCCGGCTCGGAAATGATGCTGACCCAGCCCAGGCCGAGGCCCTCGGCGCGGGCCGCCAGCCACAGGTTTTCCACGGCGCAGACGGTGGAGTAGAGATCCATGGTGGGAATGTGAGTGCGCCCCAGCACCACCGGCCCCACCCGGTCGCGGTCGCAGGTGACGCAGATGTTGACCGGCGCCTCCAGGATGCCCTCCAGCTTGAGCGAGCGGTAGGTGGTCTGGCGGTCGCCGTCGAACAGGGCGGCAGCTTCGTCGTTGGCCTTGGCGAACGCCGCCTTGACGCGGCCCCTCACCTCCGGCGAGCGCACCAGGATAAAGCTCCACGGCTGCATGAACCCCACCGAGGGGGCGAAGTGGGCCGCCGTCAGGATGCGGGCCAGCACGTCGTCGGGCACCGGGTCGGGCAGGAACTGGCCGCGCACGTCGCGGCGCGACAGCAGGACGCGATAAAGCCCCCGCCGGTCGGAATCGCTGAGAGTATCGAGGCCCTGGATGCCGGCCGCTGGTTCTGTCATTCTTCGCTCCCTCGCGCTGGCCTCCTGGCCGAGCGCCACTGTAACCATATCCCAGGACCATGACCACGCAACGCGATCTCTGGGTATTCGGGTACGGGTCGCTGATGTGGCGCCCCGGTTTCGAGTGCGACGAGGTCCGCCCCGCCATGCTGGACGGCTGGCATCGCGACTTCTGCGTCTATTCCCGCCACTGGCGCGGCACGCCGGAACGGCCCGGACTGGTGCTGGGCCTCGACCTCGGCGGCGCGTGCCGGGGATTGGCCTTCCGGGTGGCCGCCGCCCGCGCCCCGTCAGTGATCGACTACCTCAACGAGCGCGAACTGATCGGCTACGCCTATGTGGCACGCACCTTGGGCGTGCGCTTTGACGATGGTCGCGTGGAGGACGCCTATACCTTCGTCTCCGACACCGCCCATCACCATTACGCCGGGCACCTGCCGCTCGAACAGGCCGCCGCCATCATCATGGATGCCGAGGGCCGCGCCGGCCTCAACCGCGACTACCTGATCAACACCATCCGTCATCTGGAAAAGGACGGCTTCGCCGAACCCGGCCTGCACGCCCTGCTGGTCGAGGTCGAACGCCAGACCGGCATCATCGAGGCCGGCTCGGGAATCTAAAAGACTCTTTGTCTGTCCCTCAGTCGCCGGGCGGAATGCGTCCCGCATCCCTTGGCTTTCGCCGCACGAGCGGCGCCGGCCCTTGGCCGCAACTCCGAACCAATGTCCGTGGCCATTGGCTCGTCGCCTTCCATATTGCAACGCAACATTCAAGCCACCGTCATCATGCAGGCGATGTCGGCGTGACATAGTCGCGCCACGCCGAACAGGCACGGAGAGCCGCGATGAAGTACCGTTGGGAAGAGATCAATCAGATGCGCGACATTCTCGAAGCCGAGATTCGGGGCCACCATTTCGACCGCGAGCACGCCCGGCGGGTCGCCCTGACCCTGGCCGAGAAGTTCCCCGACTGCGCCCAGAGCATGGGGCGCATCGCCGACCGCATGACCACCGGCGGCTAGCCTCGGTCCAGCCGGCGGAAGAACGTGTCCAGCGCCTCGACGGTGTGGTCGCCCCAGCGGGACCGCACCTGCTGGGGATCGGCGCGCAGGCTGGCCGCCAGATCGTCGAACAAGGCCCGCATCAACGCCGAGAAGGCGCTTTCGCCCAGGCGGAAATGCTCGTCCGAGGCGCCACGGCGCACCCGGGCGAGGTGGCCGTTGACCATCTCCATGAACCAGGCGCGGCGCTTGTCGAAGCTGGTGAAGTAATGGGCCACCACCACCAGCACGTCGTTGACCAGGGCCTTGGCGTCGGGATCGGCATAGACCGATTCCCAGTCCCAGCCGTCGTCGCCCTGGGCGTGTCGCTCGACGATGGCCTCGCACTTGGTCTGGCACTGCTGATAGAGGGTCGGGCCGATCATCTTGTCGATGGCCAGGTTGAAGCCGGGAATGATCCGCCGCGACAAGATGCCGGTGCCGCCGTCGTCGCCGGTGCGCGGCGGAAACAGATGGGCGAAGCGGCGCATCAGGATGCGGTCGAACGGCATCCGCCGCGCGCTTTCCAGCAGATGGGCCTCACGCGCCAAGGTGCATTCGTCCCAGGCGCGCTGGTAATAGCCGCCGAACCGCGCCTGCTCGGACTCGACGAAGCGCTGGGCCAAGGCCCGGATCTGGGCCGCGCTCAAGGAACCGCCGGCCTTGCCCGCCTCCACCTCCAGCCGGGTGGCGAAATGGCCCACCATGGTGGTGCCGACACTCTGGCAGCAGCGCGATCCGTGCTCGGGCGGCTTGGAGGGAGGCTGACGGCTGGGCATCGCGACCTTGGGGCAAGAGTGGCTGGGGACCGCCGAGGATAGCCCCTCCCTCCGCCCCTCGCCATATCGGCTTCATGTCGGCGAGCCGATAAATCGACTCGCCTAAGGCCCCTCGCCGGGCGCGAGCCTCCGCTCGCTTGGCCGCCGCCGCAATGGCGGCTGGATACCGGCGAACAAAGGTTCGCCGGTATCACGCAAGCGTTTGACAGGTCCGATATCGGCCCATAGTGTGCCGGGGCACCTTATCATGATGGTTATTCGCTCCATGTCCGACGCCCTCTCCATCGCCCTGGCCCAGATCAATCCCGTGGTGGGCGACATTGCCGGCAATATCCGCCTCATCCGCGACGCCCGCGCCAAGGCGGCCGAGGCCGGTGCCGACCTGGTGGTGTTCGGCGAATTGTGCGTCTGCGGCTATCCGCCCGAGGATCTGGTGCTGAAGGGCGCCTTCCTCGACGCCTGCGAGACCGCCGTCAACGCCCTGGCCGGCGAGACCGCCCAGGGGCCGGCAGTGCTGATCGGCGCCCCCTGGCGGGTGGCCGACAAGCTGCACAACGCCGCCCTGCTGCTGGACCACGGCCGCATCGCCGCCACCCGGCTCAAGCACCACCTGCCCAATTACGGGGTGTTCGACGAGGCCCGCGTCTTCGCCGCCGGCCCCATGCCGGGACCGTTGTCGTTTCGCGGCGTGCGCCTGGGCGTCATGATCTGCGAGGACATGTGGTTCGCCGACGTGGCGGAGACCCTGGGCGAAAGCGGCGCCGAAATCCTGGTGGTGCCCAACGGCTCGCCCTACGAGGTGGACAAGTGCGGCATCCGCAAGGATCACGCCCGCGCCCGCGTCGCCGAAACCGGCCTGCCGCTGATCTACGTCAACCAGGTGGGCGGCCAGGACGAACTGGTGTTCGACGGCGCCTCGTTCGTGATCGGCGGCACCGGCGAGCTTCAGGCCAGCCTGCCGCCCTGGAGCTCCGAACTGGTCCTGACCCGCTGGACCCGCGAGCCCAGCGGCTGGCGCTGCGAAGGTCCCCAGGCCGCCCCGGCCTCGCGGCTGGAAGGGGTCTATCAGGCCATGGTGGTGGGCCTGCGCGACTACGTCGCCAAGAACCGCTTTCCCGGCGTGATCCTGGGCCTGTCGGGCGGCATCGACAGCGCGCTCTGTGCCGCCGTGGCGGTGGACGCCCTGGGCGCCGACAAGGTGTGGTGCGTCATGATGCCCTCGCCCTACACCTCGAACGAAAGCCTGGAAGACGCCGCCGAGATCGCCCGCATGCTGGGCGTCCGGCTGGACACGGTCGGCATCGGCCCCGCCATGGCCGCCTACGAGTCCATGATGGCGCCGCTGTTCGCCGACTGTACCCCCGACATCACCGAGGAAAATCTTCAGTCGCGCGCCCGCGGCATGGCCCTGATGGCCATCTCCAACAAATTCGGTCCCATGGTGCTGTCCACCGGCAACAAGAGCGAGATGTCGTGCGGCTACGCCACCCTGTACGGCGACATGTGCGGCGGCTACGCGGTGCTGAAGGACGTCTACAAGACCACGGTGTTCGCCCTGTCGTCCTGGCGCAATCAACACCACCCGGCCCATGGCCTGGGTCCAGCCGCCATGGTGATGCCCGAGCGGGTGATCACCAAGCCGCCCTCGGCCGAGCTGAAGCCCGACCAGACCGACCAGGACACCCTGCCGCCCTACGACATGCTGGACGGCATCCTGGAGTGTCTGATCGAGGGCGAGATGAGCCTGATCGACACCTGCGCCAAGGGCTATGACCAGGAGACCGTCCGCCGGGTGTGGCGCATGCTCGACCGCGCCGAGTACAAGCGCCGCCAAGCGCCGCCCGGCGTCAAGGTCTCGTCGCGCGCCTTCGGCCGCGAACGCCGCTACCCCATCACCAACGCCTTCACCCAGGCGGTTTAGGCCGGGATTTACCGCCGGTTCACATCGACGCCGAATTCCGTTGCCATCATTCCTATACAAAAGGCGTGATCAAACGGGATAAGCTACTCCAAACGGTTGGGGCACCCCCGGCAGCAATGAGTTTGGAGAGACGGAGTCGTGCGGTCTTCGAAAAATGCTCGATCCTCCGCCGTCAGGATCGTCCTGGCGACGATCCTGGGCCTGATGCTGTGCGCGCCGGCGACATGGTGGCTGTCCGAGCTTTGGGAACGCCACGAAGCCGAAGCCCTGGTCGCCGACGCCCAGGCCGGCATCGAAAGCCGACTGAGCGAATTCACCCAGGATTTCGACCGGACCATCGCCCATATCCGAGGCTTTCCGGTGGTCATCGCCCGGGAAGCCGTCACCCTCCAGGCGGTGGCGTCCCACCCGGCGGCTCCCCAAGGCCTCAACGACTATCTCGCCTTCCTGGCCCGGACCATCCATGTGGATCTGGCCTTCGTGGTCGATGGCGGCGGGCGCTGCGTCGGCTCCAGCAATGCCGGCGAGCCCGATTCGCTGGTGGGCGAAACCTTCGCCGACCGTGAATATTTCCGCGCCGCCCAGCGGGGCGAACTGGGCGTCCAATATGCCGTCGGCCGCCGCACCAACATTCCCGGAATCTTCTTTTCGGCGCCGATCCTGCGGGACGGACAGGTCGGCGGCGCCGCCGTGGTCAAGATCGACATCCCCACCATCGAGCAGGTCGTCGCCGCCAAGGACGCCTTCGTGACCGACCGCCACGGTGTCGTCATCATGTCCACCAACCCCGACTGGCTGCTGCGGGCGCTGCCGGGCGCGCCGGTCCTGGCCATGACCGCCACCGAGCGCCGCCTCGCCTACAAACGCGACACGATCCAGACCCTGCCCATCGTCGCCGTCCACGGCGAAGCCTATTCCGTCCGTGTCGGAGATGGCGGCGTGCCGGCGGTGATGGCGGTGACGCCGTTGCAGGGCGAGGGCATGCAAGTGCACATGTTCGCGCCGCTGGACGCGCTGACCGGCCTGCATCGCCAGCGCCTCAGCCTGTTCGTCCTGGCCTATTGCGGCTTCTGCTGCCTGGTCTGGGGCGTGGTGATCTCGGCCGTGTTCGTCCAGCGGTCGCGGCTGCACCGGCGCAAGCTGCTGGCGGCCAAGGACGAGGCGGAGGCCGGCAACCGCTCCAAGTCGGAATTCCTGGCGACCATGAGCCACGAGATCCGCACCCCCATGAACGGGATCATCGGCATGACCAGCCTGCTGCTGGACACCGACCTGTCGGCGGAACAGCGGCGCTTCGCCGAGACGGTCCGCATCTCGGCGGAATCCTTGCTGGCCATCATCAACGACGTGCTGGACCTGTCCAAGATCGAGGCGGGCAAGCTGATCTTCGAGGACGCCCCCTTCGACCTGCGCACCCTGATCGAGGGCGTCGTCGACATCCTGGCCCCCCGCGTCAAGGGCAAGCCGGTGGAACTGACCTCCCTGGTCCCCCGGGAAGCCTCCGGCATCTTCCTCGGCGACGGCGGCCGCCTGCGCCAGGTCCTGCTCAACTTCGCGGGCAATTCGGTCAAGTTCACCGAGCGCGGCAGCATCGCCATCACGGTGGCGGCCGAGGACGCCGACGCCGATTCGGTCGGCCTGCGGTTCGAGGTCGCCGACACCGGCATCGGTATTTCCGATGCCGCCAAGCCCACCCTGTTCGGCATGTTCACCCAGGCCGATGCCTCCACCTCGCGCCGGTTCGGCGGCACCGGCCTCGGCCTCGCCATCTCGCGCAAGGTGATCGAGGCCATGGGCGGCACCGTCGGCTTCACCAGCGTCGAGGGCGAGGGCAGCACCTTCTGGTTCGCCATCCGCCTGAAACGCTCCGCCGAGACGACGGCCGAGCCCCAGGACAATCCCATCGACGGGGTGCGCGTCCTGGTGGTCGACGACATGGCGGTGAACCGGGAAATCTTCACCCGCCAACTGACCAACTGGGGCGCCCGCGTCACCAACTGCGACTCCGCCCTGCCGGCCCTGGACGTCGCCCGCGAGGCGGTGCGCGCCGGCCAGCCCTTCGACATCGTGCTGCTGGACCACCACATGCCGGGCATGGACGGATTGGACCTTGCCCGGATCATGCGCGCCGATCCGGGTCTCGCCGCAACCCGGCTGATCCTCGCCTCCTCCGCCGACGGGGCGGAAACGCGCGCGACGGCGGCGGCCTTGAAGATGGACGCCGTCCTGGTCAAGCCGGTGCGCCAGAGCAGCCTGCTCGACAGCCTGCTGGGCCGGGCCGGCGGCGATACCTATTCGGCGGCGCCCAAGCCGGCGGCGCCGTCCGGGGTCTTGCTGCGGATTCTGGTGGCGGACGACAACGCCACCAACCAGCAGGTTGCCGTCGGCCTGCTGAGCAAGCTGGGGCATCGCGTCGACGTGGCCGACGACGGCGGCGAAGCGGTGGCGCGGCTGGAACAGGGGAATTACGACCTGATCCTGATGGACATGCAGATGCCGGACGTGGACGGGATCGCCGCCACGAGGATGATCCGCGCCATGCCCGGCCCCAAGTCGCGCACCCCCATCATCGCCATGACCGCCAACGCCATGAGCGGCGACCGCGAGAAATGCCTCCAGGCGGGCATGGACGACTACATCGCCAAGCCGATCGACCGTCGCCGCCTGGGCGTCCTGCTGGAGAAATGGGGAGCGGCGGCAGCGGAGGTCGCGGCCGTCGCGGCACGGAAAGAGCCGCTCCCCCCAGAACCGCTCGACGAGGACGGGCCGCTGGCCGACACCCATGCCCAGGCCGAACTCAGGGAGGATCTGGGCGACGACGTCTTCGACAGTCTGGTCGTGTCCTTCGACCAGGGACTGGACGAACGGCTGGTCGAGATCGATCAGGCGGCGACCCTGGGCGACGTGATAGCGATTTCCAACGCCGCCCACGGCATCAAGGGCTGCGCCCTCAACCTCGGCTTCACCCTGATCGCCGACGCCGCCAGCGCGCTGGAGCGCGCGTCCAAAGCCAACCAACTATCCGAGCCCGTCATCGCCCGGCTGCACCATGCGGTCGAGCGCAGTCGGACCGATTGCGCCGCGTTCAAACCGATCCATCTGGATATAGTGGCCGCCCCGCCTACATCTTACGACTAATGCCACCATCCCATTGGCATGCCTGACATAGCCCTAAGTTTATTGGCGTTATTGACTATTTTAGGCGAAATTCGCCATAATATAATACAGTCCGCATGCGGCAACCGAGGGGGAGCCCCGCAGGCGGAGTCCGAAGAGGGACGAAATGGGACGACAGAATTTGGCGGGGGAGCTGGTTCCCGGCGCGGCTTTGCAATGGACGCCGGCCATGAGCATCGGCTCGGAGACCATCGACCACGACCACCGCGTCATCATCGAGATGATCAACGACTTGGCGACCAGCAACGACCTGGCCAGGATCGAGGACAGCGTTCGGGACATCGCCGCCTATCTGATCGCGCATTTCGCCCGCGAGGAGGAACTCCAACGCGCTTGGCGTTATCCCGGCTATGAAAAGCACCGCTGGGATCACCTGCAGATGACCCGCCGCATCAAGGCGATCAACCGCATCCACGTGACCCGCTCGGCCCGCTACCAGCCGGGGGACGTCGCCGTCGTGGTCCACGGCCTGGTCGCCGACTGTATCGTCCGCCACGTGCTGACCGCCGACCTGCCCATGGAAGAGCTGTTCCGCAACAGCTGACCGATGGCCGTCATACCAAATCCCGCTGAGAGCAACTCATCGGGATTTGGTTAGGAGCAACGCGACGCGCGGCCCATGCCGCGGAAGGCAAGGGCGCTCGCGCCCGCCAGCTTCGCTGGCAAACATATGATTGCACGCCTACGCGTGCCCGCCGAGGGCGCCGCTGATCGGTTCCGATCAGCGGGATACGGTATCAGGCCACATTCTCCAGACACAGCTCGCCGACCAGGGGCTCGAACTGCGCCGCCGGCATGGGCTTGGCGAACAGGTAGCCCTGGCCGAAATCGCAGCCCGCCGCCACCAGCAGGTCGTACTGCTCTTCGGTCTCGATCCCTTCGGCCACCACCTTCATGCCCAGGCGATGGGCCATGACGATGATCGCCTCGGCGATGGCGCGGTCGCTGGAATCCACGGTCATGTCGCGGACGAAGGACTGGTCGATCTTGATGTAGTCGATGTCGAACCGCTTGAGGTAGGACATGGCGGAATAGCCGGTGCCGAAATCGTCCAGCGCGATCTGCATGCCCGCCTCGCGGAATTTGGACAACCGGTCCATCACTTCGCCATGGGAGCCCAGCAGCAGCCCCTCGGTCACCTCGATGGAGATGCATTGCGGCGACACGTTCAATTGACGCAGATAGGCCGGCCACTCCAGGTGGCTGAGGCCGGAGAAGAACTGGCGCGGCGACTTGTTGACCGCGATCTGGAACAGGCACGGCGCCTGCTTGCCGGCGGTCTCGTCCTTGCGGCAGGTTCCATCGACCACATAGCCGCAGCGATCGCAAAGCCGTCGGGCCATGGCGGCGGCCTGACGGAACACCCAGTCGCCGATTTCGCTGATCAGGCCGGTTTCCTCGGCGATGGGAATAAACAGGGCGGGACTGACGAAGCCGCGCTCGGGATGATGCCAGCGCAGCAGGGCCTCGGCCTTGACGATGGTCCGGGTCGCCATGGCGACGATGGGCTGGTAGTAGACCTCGAACTGTCCGGCGGCGAGCGCCCCCCGCAGGTCATTGGCCAGTTGCAGCCGCGTCTGGGTCGCCAGCCGCATGGATTCGGTGAAGCAGCAGGAACGGTCGCGCCCCTCCAGCTTGGCCTCGTGCATGGCCTGATCGACGTTGCGCAACAGCTCGTCGATGTCCTCGCCGTCGGTGGGATAGACGGTGATGCCGATGCTGGCGGTCAGGTGGATGGTCTCGATCCCCAGCCGGAAGGGCCGCGCGACCGCCTTGCGAATCGCCACCACGGTGGCTTCGAGGCGAGCGGCGTCGACCAGATCGGGCAGGGCGACGATGAATTCGTCGGCGCCCTGATGGCCGACGGTGTCGCCGTCTCCGACGCAATCCTTGATCCGGCGGGAGGCTTCCACCAGCAACTGGTCGCCGATGGCATGCCCCAGCGTGTCGTTGACCTCCTTGAAGCGGTCAAGGTCGACAAGCAGGACGGCCATGGCCAAGTCGTCGCGCCGCGCCCGTTCCAGGTCGCGCCGCAGCAGGTCGTGGAGCCGCCGCCGGTTGGGCAGGTCGGTCAACAAGTCGTGGTTGGCCTGATGCCAGATGATGCCCTCGGCATTCTTCTGGGCGGTGATGTCGGCGGCGATGGCCACCCGCTGCAGCACCTCGCCATTGCCGTCATAGACGGTCGAGATGCTCAGGCGCTCCGGGTAGACCTCGCCATTCTTGCGGCGGTTCCAGATTTCGCCGGTCCATTCCCCGGTGACGGCCAGCGAGCGCCACATCTCGGCGTAGAAGGCGGCGTCGTGGCGGCCCGACTTCAGCAGGTTGGGCTTCTGGCCCAGCAACTCCTCCACCGCGTATCCGGTCAAGCGGCAGAACGGCTGGTTGACGCGGATGATCCTGCCCTCGGCGTCGGTAATGGCGATGGCCTCGCTGGTGCCCTCGAACACCGAGGCCGCCAGCCGTAACTGTTCGGCATTGTCCCGCAGCGACTGCTTCTGCTCGCCGATGCGATGCTGGAATTTGTTGAAGCTGCTGAGCAAGCGGCGGATCTCGCGGCTGCCGTCCTCCGGCAGGGGGCTCAGCGGCCGGCTGCCGCTGGCCATGGCGTCAAGGATCTCGGCCGACCGCTCCAGCGGCGCCAATTGACGGTAGATGAACAGCCACAGCAGGATGGCAATCACCACCGACGACAGCGCGGCGTCCTTGTAGATCTCGAACTCGAGGCTGGCGACGGGAGCGAAGGCGGTGGCGGTGGGCATGGTGGCGATCACCGCCCACCCCATGCTGGGGATGCGCATGGAGGAACTGAGGGTTTCGACGCCCTCGGAATTCATGCTGACGCCCGAGCCCTCGTAGCCCTCCACATAGCGGTCGAGCATGCGGTTGACGCCCGGCGCCGGCACCGGCTGAAGAATACGGTCCGGCGTGGTGGAGGCGACATAGAGCCGGTCGCGCGGCGAGACGATGTGGAACTCGCCGCCCAGACGGCTTTGGTGGGGAATGATCTCGGTGAAGAAATCGCTGCCCGACACCGAATTGGACCCGACCAGGACACCGATGATCGCGTTGCCCGGGCCTCGGATGGGAGTGGCGAGTACGACCACCGGCATCTTGCTGAAATGGCCCAGCCGCGGCTGGCCGATGGCGACGCCGCCGGTGGCCATGGCCATCTGGACATAGTCGGCGCTGGCGAAATCGGCGCCGACCCGGCCCTCCAGCGGCGGATAATCGACCAGACCGGTTCCGTCCTTCGACACCACCACCAGTCCATGATTGAACAACCGGCCGATATACTTGTATTCGCGCAGCAGGGTTTGCAGCCGGCGGGTGTCGGCCATCATCTGCGGCGTGATCAGCGACGCGACGTCGTTCAGGGTGTTGATGCGGAGCTTGGCCTCTTCCTCGAGGCTGTCGGTGATATGCTCGACCAGGGCGGTCTGCTCGGCGGCGACGACGGTCTGGAAATCGTCCCCCACCTCCTCCGCCACGTCATGGGCCAGCAGCCAGATGGCAGCGACGAACAGGCCGACGCAGACCGCGGCAATTTTGGTCTTGAGGTCAAGGTCGCGAAGTCTGGCAAACATACCGGCACGGATCCGAAGAGACATATTCCATGTGTGATATCACGCCTTCCCGGAGAACGGCAGCGCTGATCCTTCATGCCTATCCGTTGGTATGGGGCGAATGCCCCAACCTTGAATCCTAACATGTTGATTTTGTTGGTGCCGGAGGCAGGATTCGAACTCGCACCGAGGGGAATTAAGGGACGCCGCCTCCGATTTCCTCTTCTCGCGTTACAATCCGATCATCGCTGATCGGACTGGGGGAGAGCAGCACCCCGGACTGCCGCATGGATTAGAGCGCGAAATTCATAATAAGGCGCTCACTAACATCATCGCAGAACCCCAATTTAAAGCGGGCGATACTTTTCATCTTTGCGTCGCTGCCCTCGGAAATGTCCAGGAGGCCAAAGTCAAACCTCTCGAAGCCATCGCTTTTTGCATCTTCAAT
>NZ_CAINTR010000016.1 GCF_903853455.1 uncultured Magnetospirillum sp. | reverse complement strand
CGAATGATATCGGGATGCCGTATCTGGAGCTCGTGCAGCAACTCAAGTCCGGTGATTTTCGGCATGGTCTGGTCGGTCACCACCACATCAACTGCCCGTTTTCCGATGATCTCTAGCGCCTCAACGCCGCTATGGGAGAATATCATGGTCCAATGTTTGTCATATTCGCGGAGCTTGCGCCTCAAGGCATCAAGCACATTCGGCTCGTCATCAATGAATAAGATCGTTGGATTGTCGTTTTCCATGGTAATTTCTATTTATTCCCTTGCGGCGCTCGGCAAAATTCATTCCCAGAGCTTCCTGTCATCACGCACCGACCAGATTAACCCTAGCCATGAAATCGCGGATCTCTCCGTTCAGCTTTTCGGCATTTTCGGCACCTGCAGCCGCGCGTTCGAACAGGCGCTCGGCTACGGTTGCCGCCTGCCTCGAGGTTGTCGAGACCAGTTGAATGGAGGATGCGGAATGCTCTACGCTTTGTCGCACCTGGGCCGTGGCCTTGGCGATCAGGTCGGTAGCTGCGGTCTGCTGGTCGATGGCGCCGTCGACCTTCTGGGTTATCTGGCTGATCTGTAGAACGGTTCGTCCAATCGCTGCCATGACGTCAACGGCACCAGCCACCGAGCTTTGGATCAGAGCGATCCGCTCGCGGATATCGTCCGTCGCCTTGACCGCCTGAATAGCCAGCGATTTTACCTCATGGGCCACCACCATGAAGCCCTTGCCTGCTTCCCCTGCGCGGGCCGCCTCAATTGTCGCGTTCAATGCCAGCAGGTTCGTCTGGCCAGCGATGTCGCTGATAATGTCTACCACATTCTCGATATGTCGGGCGGTGTCGGCCAGATTGGCGAAGACCGCATTGGCGGCATCAACATCGGCGTCGGCGTCATTGGCAATGCTGGATGCCCGGGATACCTGGCCGCGCACATCGATCAGCGCCGCATGGAGCCCTTTGGTCGACGCCGCGACGGATTCTGCCTCGCGCAGCGTCGCCTGCGCCTCGTCGCACACCTTGGCGGACATGGCCGATGCGCTGTTCACCTCGGCCTTCATGGCGTCGGCTTCGACCCAGGTGCCCTTACTGATGCTAACGCCCTCGTCGACCCGCGCATTGACAGCATCGCGGAATTGGCCGGCGAGAGAGCTATTTTCGCGGATCCTGATGCCCAGGTTTTCGGTCATACGGTTGATGGTCGTCGCTGAATGCCGATAGGCCCGATGCATGCCAGCGACGAGTATGCGTCGGTGGAACCGTCCCGCCGTAACCTCCCTTAGCGAGGCATTGCTTTCACGCGCGAAGGAATCTGCAGCATCAAGCACGTTATTGGTGGCGCGGCACAATCGACTCAGGGTATCGCGACCCCGCCCGATATCGACCAGCCTTTGCTCCAGATTGCCGACGGCGCCACCTTCCAGGACGCGAACGACCAGTTCGACGGTGGAATACGTGCGCCGAAGCGCGTACATGCTCCAGCCAAAGGCTACTACACCGCCAGCCGCCAGAACCAATCCATAGACCGGCAGGGTGGCAATCGCGATTATCGTGGCGCCGCCCCCGAGAACGCAGCACAGGATCATTGTCAATGTCAGCGTGTTCAGAGGGGACGTAAACAGTGGATGACGCACGATGAAGTTCATACTGAAATTTCCTCATCTATATCGAGAAAATGAACTCGGAGTAGCTGAGGCCGGATTTCGCGATCTTTGACAGCAGGAATTCCAGACCGCGCTCGACGCCGTAGCGATCATGAGAGTTCTCGATTACGTTGACCGCGTCATACAACGGGCTGATCGCGTCGACGGCCGTGCGAGACGGAGCTCTCCGGTTGGAGTGAAAGCCGATGATCTTGCCGGTTCGATTGACTGTCGGGGTTACGTGCGCGAAAACCCAGTAATGGTCACCACACTTCGCCCGGTTGATCACATATGCGAAGACCTCCTCCCCCTTGCTGATAGTCTCCCACAGCAGTTTGAAGACAGACCTCGGCATGGCGGGATGACGGATGATCGAGTGGGGCGCGCCAAGAACCTCGTGCTCCTCATAGCCACTGATTTTCAAGAATTCTGAATTGACGTATGTGATCAACCCGCCCACATCCGTCTTTGAGACGAGCATTGCCCGGGAATCGAGATGCCGTTCCGTCCCGGTCACATTCTGCCGGATGGCCTTCGCCTGGAGAAACGCTTCCTTGGACGCCGTGGTTACTGCCCCCTTGAATGTAGAAATCCGCATAACGCCATGCCCCCATCCACCAAAGATCAAGAAGTACCGAGCCGAATGAACACCGGCAGGTCCAACTCTACCTTTATGCAGAAGGCCTGCCGCCGATACTCCCAAATGGGAGTGCCAAAATGCAGACGTTGAGTGTTGTTATTGTGGCGTCAAACTGCTTTTCGGTTTGTTGATGTGGGTGCGCGCGTCAGCCGAGTGGTGATAGCATCGGCATCCTCACCCGGCCGACGCGCGAGGCAGAGCTCGTATTTCGATACGCGACGGCAAACATCCTCGCTCGGGAGATTTGTGGGAATTGAACCGGCGAGCTCCGAGATAATGGTGGAGATGCCTGGCCTTCACGTTACCGATCAGCAGGTAGTGCGCTACATGTCTCAACGACCGAATCACACTCAAGTGTTTGATGTTTCAGCAGAGGAGGTTCGATTCCTGCCTCCTTCCCTCCGCCACTACTTCCAAAGAATAGATTCTCTGACGCATAGAGCCTTGGGCGAAAGCCCAAGGCTCTGCGCCGTTTTAGGCCAGTAGCTGTTGACCTTCTGGTCTTGTGACGGTGCATTTTTAACCAATTTTCTCTTCTCTCCCACCCTGTTTCTCTGGAAGCTGTTGACTGCCGCCAAACGGTACGGGTTTTGAAGTTGCAATTAATTCAAAGAGTTGCGACGCAAAAAGCTGTTGACCATTTCGCTATTTTTATTGGCGCGGGCTGGAGTCTGGGGTTGGATTCGGCGGTCAACGGCCGTCTTGGCGCCCCGCAGAGTCGAGCGGCGCCAAAGACCCCGACAACCAGCATTCGGCGGGAACGTTCCTTTGCTGCGGATTCCGACACGTTCCGGCCACCCATTCCGATTTGATTCCGGCCACTGATTCCGATCGCGTTCCGGCCACCCATTCCGATCCGGTTCCGGCCACCTATTCCGATCGCGTTCCGGCCACCCTTTTGGTTGAGGTGG
>NZ_CAINTR010000015.1 GCF_903853455.1 uncultured Magnetospirillum sp. | reverse complement strand
GACCAATACCATGGTCTCCAGCCTCGCCGCCGCCGCCGGCCGCATCGGCGAGGTGGTGCGCCTGATCGACGACATCGCGTCGCAGACCAACCTGCTGGCGCTCAACGCCACCATCGAGGCGGCACGGGCGGGCGAGGCCGGAAAAGGCTTCGCCGTGGTGGCCAACGAAGTCAAGACCCTGGCCAACCAGACCGCCAAGGCGACCCAGGAGATCACCGCCCAGATCGGTTCGGTCCAGACCGAGACCGACCGGGCCGTGGCCGCCATCCGCCATATCGGCGAAACCATCAACCGGGTGGACGAGGCCACCGCCTCCATCGCCGGCGCGGTGGAGGAGCAGAACGCCGCCATCCACGAGATCACCCGCTCGGTGCAGGAGGCCGCGCGCGGCACCCGCGAAGTGTCCGACCATATCGGCCGCGTCTCCGACGGTGCCCGCACCAGCCGCAGCGCCGCCGACGAAGTGGCGGGGTCGAGCCGCGAAATGATCGGTCACAACGACGAGCTGACGCGCGAGATCGCCAGCTTCCTGAGCGAGGTCCGCGCCCAGGCCCGTTGACGCGCCGTCTTTTCGGGGAGTCCGTCGCCGGGCGACTCCCATGCCGTGACGGCGCGCCGACGCAGACCACCAAAAGTAGGTCTCGTCTTTCTGAAGCGCGCCATCCGGTGTATAACCCTTCGTAAGGGATGGAGTGGAGCCGAGGCAGGGATGCCAAGGCCATGGTCCGACCGTTGCGAGGGGGGATGCGAGCATGGTGAAGCTCGGGATCAATGGAAAAATCTGGTCGCTGGTCGGCCTGATGGTGGTGGGGCTGTTGCTGCAATCGGCGCAGGGACTGTACGCCATGCGCCAGACCATGACCCAGGATCGTCACGAGACGCTGCGCGAGGTGGTGGATGCCGCCACGGCCATCGTCGCCGGCTTCCAGGCTCGCGCCGCCAAGGGCGACATGTCCGACGCCGACGCCAGGATGCGCGCCATCGAGGCGCTGCGGATGATGCGCTACGGCGCCAAGCAGGACTACGTCTTCATCTACACCCTGGACAATGTCGCCGTGCTTCAGCCGCTGCGCCCGGAGACGGAAGGCAAAGACCAGTCGCAATTGAAGGATCCCAATGGGCTGTTCACCGTCCAGGAACTGAACCGGGTGGCCCGCGGCGACGGCGCCGGGTACGTCCCCTATTTCATCAAGCGGGTCGCGGATGCGCCGCCGGTGCCCAAGCTGAGCTACATCCAGGCGTTCAAGCCGTGGAACTGGATGATCGGCAGCGGCGTCTACATCGACGACCTGGACGATGCCTTCCGCACCATGGTGCTCGACGCCGGCCTGATCTGGCTGGTGGGACTGGTGCTGGCCGCTGGCCTGGGCGTGCAGATCGGCCGCTCCATCGCCAAGCCGCTCGGCCAACTGGTGGTCCGCATGCGCGATCTGGCGGCGGGAGACACCGCCCGGGCCGTGGACGGCACCAAACGCCAGGACGAGATCGGCGAGTTGGCCCGCGCCATGGAGGTATTCCGGGGCAATTCCATCGAGAACAAGCGGCTGTTGGACGAGCAGGTGGAACTGAAGCACGCCGCCGCCGAGGAGCGCAACCGCACCCTGCGCGAGATGGCCGCCGGGCTGGAGCAACGGGTCCGGAGTTCGGTGGAGTCCATGACGCAAGTGGGCGAACGGCTGAACGGCGCCTCGGTCGCCATGAGCCGCACCGCCGAGCAGACCTCGCAGCAGACCACCGCCGTGGTCGCCGCCACCGAGCAGACCTCCTCCAACGTCCAGACCGTCGCCTCGGCGGCGGAAGAGCTGAGCGCCTCGGGCGGCGAGATCGGGCGTCAGGTGGCCCTGTCGGCCGAGATCGCCCGCGCCGCCGCCGAGGAGGCCGGCCAGACCAATACCATGGTCTCCAGCCTCGCCGCCGCCGCCGGCCGCATCGGCGAGGTGGTGCGCCTGATCGACGACATCGCGTCGCAGACCAACCTGCTGGCGCTCAACGCCACCATCGAGGCGGCACGGGCGGGCGAGGCCGG
>NZ_CAINTR010000014.1 GCF_903853455.1 uncultured Magnetospirillum sp. | reverse complement strand
GACCAATACCATGGTCTCCAGCCTCGCCGCCGCCGCCGGCCGCATCGGCGAGGTGGTGCGCCTGATCGACGACATCGCGTCGCAGACCAACCTGCTGGCGCTCAACGCCACCATCGAGGCGGCACGGGCGGGCGAGGCCGGCAAGGGCTTCGCCGTGGTGGCCAACGAGGTCAAGACCCTGGCCAACCAGACCGCCAAGGCGACCCAGGAGATCACCGCCCAGATCGGTTCGGTCCAGGCCGAAACCGACCGCGCGGTAGCCGCCATCCGCCATATCGGCGAGACCATCCACCGGGTGGACGAGGCCACCGCCTCCATCGCCGGCGCGGTGGAGGAGCAGAACGCCGCCATCCACGAGATCACCCGCTCGGTGCAGGAGGCCGCGCGCGGCACCTGCGAGGTGTCCGGCCATATCGGCCGCGTCTCCGATGGTGCCCATGTCAGCCAAAGCGCCGCCGAGGAGGTGGCGAATTCAAGCCGCGAGATGATCGACCACAACGAGGAACTGACGCGCGAGATCGCCTGTTTCCTGAGCGAGGTCCGCGCCCAGGCGTCGTGACGCGTGGGCGATGAGGCTGTTGAAAACCCCTCGCCCGCTTGCGGGAGAGGGAGGGGCCCGCCGCGAAAGCGGTGGGAGGGTGAGGGCCATTCTGGAGCCCTCACCCGGCTCGCGATGCTCGCCACCCTCTCCCGCCAGCGGGAGAGGGTTTCTTCGATAGATCCGCCTCGGCCTATTTCAGGCTTTCGCAGAACCGCTTGATCCGCTCGCAGGCCTTGGTCAGGGCCGTCTCGGAGGTGGCGTAGGAGATGCGGAAATAGGGCTCCAGGCCGAAGGCCTTGCCCTGGACCACGGCGACGCCCTCGGCCTCCAGCAGGGCGCCGACGAAGTCGGTGTCGCTGGTGATGACCTTGCCATCCGGCGTCGTCTTGCCGATGGTGCCGGCGCAGGACGGATAGACGTAGAACGCGCCTTCCGGGGTCAGGCAGGTGATGCCGGGGCACTGGTTCAGCAGCTTCACCACCAGATCGCGGCGACCTTGGAAGATCTTGGCGTTCTTGGGGATGAAGTCCTGGGTGCCGTTCAGGGCCTCGACCGCCGCCGCCTGGCTGATGGAGGCGGTATGGGTCACCGACTGCGACTGGATCATGTTGATGGCCTTGATCAGCGGCAGCGGGCCGGCGGCATAGCCGACACGCCAGCCGGTCATGGCATAGGCCTTCGACACCCCGTTCATGGTCAGGGTGCGGTCATACAGCTTGGGCTCGACCTGGGCCGGGGTGGCGAACTTGAAGTCGCCGTAGACCAGATGCTCGTACATGTCGTCGGCCATGAGGTAGACGTGCGGATGCCGCAGCAGCACATCGGTCAGGGCCTTCAACTCGTCCCAGGTATAGGCGGCGCCGGTCGGGTTGGACGGCGAGTTCAGCACCAGCCACTTGGTCTTGGGGGTGATGGCCTTCTCCAGATCGGCGGCGCGCAGTTTGAAACCGCTCTCCTCCGAACAGGGCACGAACACCGGCACTCCGCCAAACATCAGGGCGATGTCGGGATAGCTGACCCAATAGGGCGCCGGCACGATGACTTCGTCGCCCGGATTGACGGTGGCCATGAAGGCGTTGAAGATCACGCCCTTGCCGCCGACGCCGACGGTGATCTGGTCCGGGGTGTAGGTCAGCTCGTTCTCGCGCTTGAACTTGGCGGCGATGGCCTGGCGCAGCTCCAAGGTGCCGGCGGGGGCGACGTATTTGGTCTGGCCCTTGTCGATGGCGACCTTGGCGGCGGCCTTGATGTTGTCGGGGGTGTCGAAATCGGGCTCGCCGGCCCCCAGGCCGATGACGTCGCGGCCGGCCGCTTTCAGTTCGGCGGCCTTCTGAGTCACCGCGATGGTCGGAGACGGCTTGATGGCGGAAAGCCTGTCGGCGATGAACGGCATATCGAGACCTCGAAGGATGGAGAAAATGCGGGCGCCACCCTACGCGCGAGCGCGCGGTTTCGCAATATCCGTCCATCGATATTAACGGCGGGTCAATAAATTGCCCCGCCGCAATGGCGGCTGAATGCCGGCGAAACAGGAAAGGTTCGCCGGCATCGGTTTCGCATTGGACAGGGCAAATATACCGCGCCGCCCGCCAAGCTCCGATTGCCTTCGTCGGCGGGAAGTGGAATCATGCGCCCCCGTTCCCAAGTCAGTGGAAAGCTGGACCTCATGAGGACCGCCGCATTCGTCGCCGCGCTGCTCGCCTTCGCCATGCCGCTGGCGTGTCAGGCCGCGACCGCCAAGGCCGCCAAGCCCAAGCCGGCCGCCGCCAAGCCGGCCGCCGAGAGCCATTTCGGCACCCTGACCGCCGCCGCCGCCAAGGGCGATGCCGAGGCGCAATACGAGCTTGGCCTCGCCTACCGCGACGGCCACGGCGCCAAGGCCGATGCCAAGCTGGCGTTGATCTGGTTCGAATTGGCCGCCACCAACGGCAACGCCCACGCCGCCGTCGAAGCGGCCAAGGCCCATCAGGACGGCCGCGGCGCCAAGAGCGACATGGTCCAGGCCGGCCAGTGGTGGTATCGGGCCGCCGTGCTGGGCGACATCCCCGCCCAGGATCAGTGGGTCGATCTGGTGCTGTCCGGCAAGATCGTCTCGGTCGGCGGCGACCACGGCCTGAAATGGATCGCGGAGAAGGCTTTGGACGGCGACCTCAAGGCCGCCATGATCCTGGCGGAAGCCTATGAAAACGGTATCGGCATCGCCCCCAACCGGTCGGAGGCCGAGGGTTGGTATCGCCTGGCCGCCCTGCTGCACGGCAATGTCGAAGCCGAATTCCGTCTCGGCCGCATGCTGCTGAGCCTGCCGGCCGGCTGGCGCGTGCCGAGCGAGGAGGAATGGAGCCCCAAGGAAGCCGACCGCAAGACGGACCGTCCGTTCGGCGCGGTGTGGCTTTCCACCAAGCCGGCGGATTCCGAGGACAAGGCGATTCAACTGCGGCCCGGCATCGTCGAAGGCGGGCGCCTCCTGGAAGCCGCCGCCCGTCGCGGTCACGCCGAAGCCCAATACGCCCTGGGCATGGCGCTGGTCGGCGGCATGGAACTGCCGCTCGACATGGTGGCCGGCGTCACCTGGCTGGAGGCCGCCGCCGCCCAGGGCCACACCGAAGCCATGATGGCCCTGGCCGAGTATTCCGCCAAGGGGCAGGGATTCTTCGCCAAGGACCCGGTGCGCGCCTATGTCATGTACGACCTCGCCGCCGCCTTGGGCGAAGAGGGGGCGCCCGCCGCCCGCGAAGCGGTCGCCAAGACGCTCTCGCAGCGCCAGCTCGCCCGCGCCCGCCAGATGGTCCAGGAATTCCGCGACTCTCAGGGCCTATAGACAATCCGCCAGCAGCCGGCGGCCTTCCTCGCCGCCGTCGCCGGCCAGCCGCTCCCGGATCACCCGCCCCATGGCAGCCGCCAGGCCGGCGACCCGCTCGCGATCCTTCGCGGTCGGGTCGGGAGAGGATTCCAGCAACCGGCACAGCCGGCGGCCCAACTCACTGACCAGGGGGTAGTCGAAGGTGGCGCCCTGCCCCTTCATGTCATGAACGATGGCGAACAACGGCCCCAGCCGTTCGGACCACTCCTCCGGGCGACTCAGCATCGGGGCCAGACAGTCCTCCAGGCGCACCAAGTCGGCGGCGGCCCAGGAGAGGTAACGCTCGGACAGGCCGGCCACGGCGGCCTCGGCACGGGCCAGGGCGGCAGGATCGATGTCGGGCGGCTCCTGACCGGGGGGCATCTTGCTATTCCGCCGCATCCGCGTCGGCCCGCTCGCGCCGACGGCGGTCGAACTCGATCAGCGTAGTGGCCCGGTCGATCATTTCCATGGCGGAAATCGGCTTGCCGATCACCTCGTCGATGCCGATTTCCAGGGCCTGTTCGAGAACGACGTGGTGAAGGGTCCGGCTCAGCGCCAGCACCGGAACGTCGCGACGGCCGATTTCACCGCGCCGCAGGTGATGCAGGAACAGGACGCCGTCGGTGTGGTCGCCCGACCAGTCCAGGATCACCAGATGGGGCCGATGCGCCACCATCAACGCCCGCGCCGCGCTGGGCGAGCGGGCTTCGATGACCTCCGCCCCCGGCAGCGCTCCCAACACGGTTCCGATCAATCGCCGCATATGGGCGTTGTCATCGACGATGATGATGCAGACGTTTCCGGCTGCCATCCCAGATCCTCCCCGCCATCCGGTGAACACCGTATCACTTCGTGCCGGCTCCTGGAAATCTCCCCGTTGGTATAAGAGACAAAGGCATTAGATCTTACCCAAGGGGAGACCGGGCCGGCGGCCATCGGCCGGCGGTGGCGGCTGCGGATTGGCGATCTGCGCCATCAGCTTTTCCACCTCGGCCAGCGACCGCGCGGCGGCTTCGACGATGGGCGGGAAGCCGTCGGACTGCGCCAGCCGGACCAGTAGCGAGCGGACATGGGCCAGATGGCCCAACGCCTGATCCGGTGTCTTCGGCTTCATCTCTTCGACCGCCCGGCGGGCATGCCCGGGAATACGCCGCAGCAACCCGATCCGCCGCCCGGACAGGACCTTGAAGGTCATGACCGAAGCCAACAGCTCGGTATTCTGGCCAGGATGGAGCGACTCGAACAGATACTCGATCAATTCGACCTCCCCGAACTCCAGACTGAGGAAGGTGAACTGGGAGCGCTGCCAGGCGAAGATGAAATCGGCGATGGCGGCGAGACGCTGCGCCAGCGCCGCCTGGAACACCTGGGGGTCGAGCATGCGCCAAGCCTTGGAGGCGGCCATGGGCAACTTGCCCGGCAGTCCGAAATTGCGCGACAGGTTGACCGCCACCGCCAGCAAGGCCCGGCTGGTGACATTGGCGCTGCCCCGCGGCCAGCAGTCGTGAAGCAGGTCCTGGGCGGTGAAATCGTCCGACGGCGTCAGCAGCAGTTTGGCCAGCGCGTCGATGCGGTCGGGCAAGTCCAACGTTCCGGCACCGTCGGGGGTAGCCGCCGCGATCAGTCCGGCCATCTCGTCCATGGTCATGTCCACGGGCGGCGGCTCGGGCGGTGGCACGACGGCGACGACAAAGCTGTCGTCGAGGACCAGGACATCCTCGTCTTCGTCAACCGCCGCCGGGACCACCATCTCGACCTCGGGCGGAGGAACAGGGGGCAATTCGGCCGGCGCCACCGGAACACTCTCGGCCACTGCCGTGACCGGAACGGTGTCGGCCGGCGCCGTGACTTGACCGTTGTCGGCCGGCGCCGACAGGGCTTCCAGCGCCTTTTGCAGCAGGTCCCGCTGTCCGTCCTCGGCGGCGGGAGCGCAGGGCGCGGCGAGAGTCGCCTGTCGGGAGAGGGCGTCGAGCACCTGTTGCAGCAGGACATCCGTATGCGGCGGCTCGGAGACCGGCAGCGGGATTTCCACCGGTGGCGACGATGGTTCGGGTGGCGGTGGTGACGGTTCGGGCGATGGCGGCGGCTCGACGGGAAGCGTCAGCGACGGCGGCGGCGCCAGAAAGCGGTCGTCGAGGACCATGACATCCCCATCCTCGCCGCCGGATCCTTCGGCAAGAGGCGGAAGCAAGGACGGCGGCTCGACCGTGCGGCGGCTGAACAGACGCTCCAACAGCCCCGGCGAACTGTCGCCGACAAACGGCGCCGAGGCCGGCGTCAACGAAACCGGGATCGCCTCCAGTCCCACCTCCGCCGCGGCCGGCTCGGGCTCGTCGGGAACCACCTGGTCCAGCAGCAGGACGTCGCCATCGTCCGGCTCGGGCTCGGGCTCGGGCTCGGGCTCTGGTTCGGGCTCATCGGGAACCACCTGGTCCAGCAGCAGGACGTCGCCGTCCTCCTCCTCTTCCGCGAGAGGGGGCTCCACCGGCGCGGTGGCGCGGCGGCGGCCCAGAATCCGCTGCATCAGGCTGAGTCGCGGCGCGGGTGCCGACTTCGGCTCCGGTTCAGGTTCGCCGGGCAAGTCGGCCAGCGTCCGTGCCAGCAAATCGGCAAACGCCTCCGGCGCGGAAGCCTGAAGGTCGGTTGCCGGGTCTTGCCTGCTCCGGTCGGGTGGATCTTGCATGGCACAAGCCTATTTCACGGCGTCGAACATTGCCATGGCCGACACCCCTTGCCGTCCCGTCATTGTGACGCGTCCAGGGCCCGGGCCAAAGCGCAGAATCCTTCTACCTGGATTTCCTCGGCCCGCGCGGTCCCGTCGATCCCGGCGGCATCCAGCAGAGCCTCGGCGTTGCCCAACTGCTTCAGGCTGGACCGCAGCATCTTGCGTCGTTGGCCGAAAGCGGCGGCGGTGACCCGCTCCAGCGTCTCGAACCGGGCGGGCGCCAGCGGCTGCGGCCGAGGCACCAGTTCCACGATGGTCGAGGTGACCGAAGGCGGCGGCGTGAAGGCGCGCCGGTCGACGTTGAACAGCGGCTTGACCTCGCACAGCCACTGGGTGATCACCGACAGCCGGCCGTAATGGGAAGAGCGCGGCACCGCCGCCAGCCGGTCCACCACCTCTTTCTGAAACATCAGGATCATGCGCTCGAACGCCGGCGCCTGACGCAACCAGGCCAGCAGCAGGACGGTGGAGATGTTGTAGGGCAGGTTGGCGACGATCTTGCGCGGCGCCTCGCCCAAGGTGGCGGCATCCACCGCCAAAGCGTCGGCGGCGAGAATCTCCAGCCGGCCGGGATAGGCCTCGGCGATTTCCTGCTGGATGGCGATGGCGCGGTCGTCACGCTCGATGGCGATGACCCGCCGGGCGCCGGCCTCCAGCAGGGCGCGGGTCAAACCGCCGGGACCGGGGCCGATCTCGATCACCGTTCCCACCGACAGGTCTCCGGCGGCCCGGGCGATGCGGCCGGTCAGGTTGAGGTCGAACAGGAAGTGTTGGCCCAGCGACTTGCGGGCGCCGAGACCGTGACGGGCGATGACTTCGCGAAGCGGCGGCAGATCCGTCATATGCGCGGCCGGCACCGGTTGACGGCGATCCGCTCGGCCTCGACCATGGCGGCGATCAGGCTGTCGGGGCTGGCCCGGCCAGTGCCGGCGAGATCGAAGGCGGTGCCGTGATCCGGCGAGGTGCGCACGAAGGGCAGGCCCAGCGTGATGTTGACTCCCCGGTCGAAATCGATGGTCTTGAGCGGAATCAGCGCCTGGTCATGATACATGCACAAGACCGCGTCATAGGTCTGGCGCGCCCGGGCATGGAACAGGGTGTCGGCCGGCAGCGGCCCCGCCGCGTCGATGCCGGCGCGGCGCAATTCCGCCACCGCCGGAGCGACCATGTCCATGTCCTCGCGTCCCATGGCCCCCCCCTCGCCGGCATGGGGGTTCAGCGCCGCCACCGCCAAACGGGGATGAGCGATGGCGAAGTCCTCGGCCAGGGCACGGGCGGTGACCAGCCCGACCTCGACGATCAGGGCCTGACTCAGGCTGGCGACGGCTTCGGCCAAGGCGACATGGATGGTGACCGGCACCACCCGCAACCCCGGACAGGCCAACATCATGACCTCTCGCCGCCCCTCGGCCGCCGCCAGGCTGGCGAGAAACTCGGTATGGCCGGGAAAGGCGAAGCCGCCGTCGTACATGACCTGCTTGTGGATGGGATTGGTCACCAAAGCGGCGGCCTCGCCGGCCTGGACCAGCGCCACCGCCCGCTCGATGGAGGCCTGGACCGAGGCGGCGTTGGCGGGATCCGGGTGCCCCGGCTCCACCGCGCGGGCCAAGGGCTGCGCCAGAACCGGCAGCGCCAGGGGAAAGACGTCCGCCGCCTCGGCGGCCGACGCGACCTCGCGCACCTCCACCGCCAGTCCCAAACGCCGGGCGAGGCTCCGCAAGCGGTTCGGATCGTCGAGGATCACGAAGGGCGGCACGCCCTCGCTCCGGCGAGTCCAGGCCAACAGGGCGATGTCACCGCCGATTCCGGCGGGCTCGCCCATGGTCAGGACGAGCGGCGGTCGGCGAGGCGACGTCACCGGTTCTACAGCCGGAAATCGACGAAAGCGGCGCGGCGGAGGTCGCGGAGATAGCGCTTCCCCTGCAAATCCATTCTCTCCTCCTCGATCTTGCGCCGAATGACCTCGCGCGACGGCAACCCCGCCTCGCTTCCCAAGCCCGTCCGCGAACACACCATGAAGACCGTCAGGCCGTCGTCGCCATCGGTGGGGGCGCTCGCCTTGTTGACGGGAAGATTGGCGACGACCGCCTGGACACTCCCAGGCAAATCGGACTTGCGGACATTGGCGGCGCGGCTGGACTTGGCGGAATTGAGCTTGCGGCTCAACTCCTCGAATTCGGAGCAATTCTTGAGCGGAGCGGTCAACTCCGCCGCCTTGGCCGCCAATTGCTCGCGCGGTGTCGCATTGCCGACCGGGTTGGGAAAGAACACCTGCATGACGGTCAAGGTCTCGTCATTGCTCAGCCCCTCGCCGGCGACGCGCTTGTCCACCACCGCGATGATGTTGAAGCCGGAGGAGGTCCGGATCAGAGGGGTGACGTCTCCCTTGTGCAGCGGGGTGACGGCGGCTTTGATGTCGTCGTCGAGATTGGTATCGACCATCCAACCGACCATCCCGCCGCCGGCCGCGCTGCCGGTCTGGGAGAACTGGCGGGCCAGCGCCTGGAAGGGCGCCCCCGCCTTGAGCTGGTCGAGCAGCCGCTCGCCCAGGCGACGCGCCTCGTCTTCCTGGCTTGGCGAATCGACGCTGAGGAAAATCTCGGCCAGCAGGTATTCGGGACGCCCCAGCATCTGCCTCAGACTATCCAACTGCTCGTTGATCTCGTCCTCGCCGACCTTGATGTTGGACTGGAGAACCCGGCTGGTCACCTTCATCCACGACAAATCGGCCCGGACCTGATCGCGCGCCGCGTCGGTGTCCACCCCGTTCTTGCTCAGCATGGCCATCAAGCCACCGGGCGGCATGCGGTTCTGCTGCTCGACCCCGCGAATGCTGCGGTTCACCTCGTCGGCCGAAACGGTGACCTTGAGCCGGGTCGCCTCCTGGAGTTGCAGGCGCTCATCGACCATCTTGCGGAGAACCTGGGGAACGGCACGGCGGCGGTTCTCCAGGTTGTCCGTGAACCCCGACATCACCAGGGCAAGCTTCAGCCGGGCCTCGAGATCGTGGATCGAGATGATCTCATCATTGACGACGGCGGCGATGCGGTCGACCTCCTGCGCCTTGGCGGCGGAGACGCACACCACGACGCAGGCGATAATGACGGCGGCGAAACGAGCCAACATCCTGGCAATCCTCCATACCATCCCGACCTCGTGCGCATGCGGGTCCAGGCGGCGGGGTTGGGAGATTTAAAAGACGCTGAACGGAGCCTCACCAAGCGTCTTCAACACAACGGTAAGCATCAAATTATACCCGGACAGGATCCCCGGATTGTCGGTGAAATACCTGTTCATGGTCGCCATCACGGCAAAGCACTCGTCATTATACGCCGCCACGGAGGTCCAGCCAAGAATCCCCCCCCCGCTCGCCAGATCCTGGTTCAGCGAGAAGCTGTAACGCAAGTACTGGGAATAGGCCGAGCTCAGGCTGTAGGACACATATTGGCGCCGGGGATAGAGAGAGCCCCCCGTGCTCGACGTGGACGACAGATAGGCGTAGGAGGCACCCAGGTTCAGGGAGGGGGGGCCGACGGACACGGTGGCCTCGTTGCGCCGCATCTCGAACGTGGTCTTATCCAGACGCACCCGATCGGTCATCATCACCATGGCCGACGGCTTGACATCGACCCGGCCGAGATAGTCGGAGAACGTGCTGGTGAAGCCGCTGCCGTCCGCGAAGGTCGTGTCCACATGCTGGCGCCAGCCCTGCGCCGCCTGAACGCCGACCATGCCGCCGCGCACGGGATAGCCCGACCACCGCAACCCGTAGCCGCCGCGGGTGCCGCCTTCCACCCGGTCCAGCCCCACCAGACGGTTGGGCCGCATGACATTGGTTTCATCCAGTTCGAAGGCCAGCGAATCCTCGTTGGGGATCTTGACGCTGTTGCCGCCGACCGGACTGGTGGCGACCATGGCCATCGGCTCGATCACCTGGGACATCACGCTGCCCGACCGAACGAAGGGATAGCGCCAGTTCAAGGCCGCTTCCGGCATGACCCGGCCGACGGACGCGTCGCCGCTGGGGGTGGTCGTCAGGTGCTGGGCGCGATAGCCGTCGCCACGGACACTGGCGGAAAGCAGGAACGCCTGCCCGTCCGGCGACGTCACCGGAAGATTCCAGGCGGTGCGATGGGACAGGCGCTGCCCGTCGGTTCCCTGGCTGCGGCTATAGGCCATGACATCGTTGTCGACGGTCCAGTAGCTGCCGGCCCAACCGGGGCTGCTGATATTTTGGGTGACGACGTGGGGCGCCACGACCGGAGACTTGGAGGTGTCGTCGAGCAGATGATGGCCCTGGAACGACAGCGTTTCCGCCATGGCGTAGTTGCGCCGGCCGAACCCTTCCACATAGGGGCGGGTCAACAGCCACGGCCGGTCGTTGTCGGTCCGGATGTGATAGACCGAACGATACGTCTCGTCCGACTGGTTCTGCACCTGCCAGCCCGCCCGCCAGACCCGGTCGAACTCGATCAACCCCTTCGACTCGATATTGCCGCGAATGTCGCCGGTCGCGTGGTCGGAAGTGATGCTTCCCGTGGTCTTGGCCTCGCCATAGGTGCCGCGCCAGCGATGCTCGCCCTGGACGAGGAGATGCTTCATGGCCTCGGTCGTGACGTCGTTGACCGTCGGATCCGAGGACAAGGACGTCGTCTGCGGAAACATGAAGCGCGGTGTGAGCATGAAGTCTTCCTGGTCGGACATGACCAGGAAGTACGGCGTGGATACCGACGGCCCCAGGGTGCTGTTGTAGCCGACGGTCGGCGCCAGAAAGCCGCTCTTGCGTTTGACCGTCGGGTCCGGGTGGGACAGATAGGGGGTGTACATCACCGGAACGCCGGCCACTTCGATCCAGGCGTCGCGATACTCGATCTGCGCCTCGGCCTGGTTGTGGGTGACCCGAGCCGCCTTGGCCTGCCAGATGGGCGTGGCGGTGGGATCGTCCCGGCAGGGCTCGCAGGCGGTGTAGACGGCGCGGTCGAAATCGGTGCGGTCGCCGCCCACCCGCTGTCCGGCCTGGGCGGCAAGGCGCGAATTGTCGGCCAGGATCATGCGGATGCTGCTGGCGACACCGTTCTTGAAATCGCCGGTCAACTCGAAATAGTCGGCGAAGGTCACTTCGCCGGTGGGCTCGGTCATCACCACGTTGCCCGACGCCCCCATCACATCCTGCTTCAGGTTGTAGGTGACGGTGTCGGCGGAGATGGTCCGGCCGCTCTGGATCATCTCCACCTTCCCCTTGGCGGTGACGATGCTGTATTCGCGGTCGTAGGTGATCTGGTCGGCCACCATGCGGACCGGCGGGTCCTCGCCCTCCTGGCGGGCCCGATCCCTTAAGACCGCTTTCGGAACGATGCGAGGCGGCTTTTTCAGCCCGACCGCATCGCTGTCGCGATCCACGTCGTCGGGCACGACGACTTCCACGGAACCGGCGCCGTACCGGCCCGCAGGAAGCATGCCGGCGCCGGAGGGCTGACTCGGCGCGGTGGTCTGGCGCTGCGCGGTTTGGCGCGGCGGCGGCGACGCCGCCGGACGCGGCACGGCCGGCTCCACCGTGCCGGCAGGCAGAGACGCCGTGTTGGAAAGGGTCGAGGTGGCGGCGCTGCGCGGCCGAGGCGCCGGAACCACCTCCTCGTCGCCCCAAGCCTGGCCCCAGCCGCCGACCTCGGGCAAGGCCCCGCCCTCGACCAGCGGCGGAGGATTGGCCGGAACCGCCGGCCGGGCCGGGACGCTCCCCGCCGGAACGCTGGACGGCAGGGCGGCGGCGGGTGGCGGCGGGACATATCCCGGAGCCACCGTCGACGGACGACGCGACGGCACGGCGGACGGCGAAGCCGGAACGGTGTCGTCGCCCCAGGCCTGCCCCCAACCGCCGACTTCGGGATAAGCCGCGTCAGCCGCCGCCTCGGCATGGGCGAATCCGGCCAGCGCCGTCGAGGACGCCAGCACGGTCAGCAGCAGAAGGGAGCGGGATCTTGACACGTCGTCCTCGGCCGGTTCAGACGGGATCGGTCGCCATGGCCGGTGCGCGACGGCGCGGCCATGGCGGTCGGGCCAGCACCCACAGGCCGAAGCCGACGGGGATGACGGCGGCGATGTAGATAGCCGGCACCAGGGCAAGATTGCCGGTCGCGACGTTGGAGACGCCCAGGGCAATCGCCTGCACCGCCACCATCAGCCCGATGGCGGACAGCACCTGGCCCGACTGGCCACGCCGGTCGAAGCCGGCGGTCAGCAGGATGCAGGCGGCGATCAGCGGAAAGCCCAGGTTGTAGATCGGCGAGGTCAGCCGCGAATGCAACTCGACCTTGAACCGCCGGTACTCGCTGGTGCCGACTTCGCCTTCGTTGATGTCGAACAGTTCCATGGTCGAACGCTCGCGGGCGTCGCGGAAGCGTTCGGTCTTGGCGCCGGTGGCGGTGGCGAAATCGACGGTGTAGCTGTCGAAATACAGCAGCGACAGCTTGCCGGTACCCGGGGTCACTTCCTGGCGGTTGCCGTTGATCATCAATACCCTCGGCCCCGTCTCCGTGTACACCAGCGCGCCCTTTTCCGCCATCAAGGTCACCGCACGGTTGGGCGTGCGCTTGTCATGAACCAGCAACCCCAGCAATTCGCCTTCCGGCGTCCGCGACCGGACGTAAATGGTCAGGCCGTCGCCGAACTTGTTGAAGACGCCTTCCTGCAACAGCACGTTGGAGATGTCGTTGCGGATGGTCCACTGCATTTCGTGGAAGCTACGCACCGTCACCGGGATCAACCAGCAGCTCAGCAGATAACCCAGCGCCGTGGTCGCCAGCCCCAAAATAATGGCAGGACGGGCCAGGGCCATATGGCTGAGACCAGCCGCCCGCAGCACCACCAGTTCTCGATCCGCAATGAGCTTGTTGTAGGTGAAAAGCACCACGGCGAAAAGGGAAATCGGGATGATGACCACCAGGAAGCCAGGCATCAACAGCATGGTCAGCTTGAGGAACGCGCCGATGCTGAGTCCCTTGTTGACGATCATCTCAACAAAGCGCAACGACTGCGTCAGCCACAAGACACAGGTCAGCGCGATGGAGACGAACAGCATCCCCACCACCATCTGGCGCAGTATATATCGCGTTATTCCCGACATCGCGGGGGATTATAGACATGCCCAGGCCGGTGGAACAGCGGCAATCTCACTCCCATGACAGCACCTTGCCCGGATTCATGATTCCTTGCGGGTCCAGCGCGGTCTTGACCCGCCGCATCAGGTCCAGATCCAGCGCCGGCTTGTAGTGCGCCAGTTCCTCCACCTTAAGCCGGCCGATGCCGTGCTCGGCCGAAATGCTGCCTTCCATCGCCACCACGATGTCGTGGACGATGCGGTTCATCCGGCCCCATTGATCCAGGAAGGCCGGCGTGTCGGCGCCTGCCGGCTGGGTCAGGTTGAAATGGGTGTTGCCGTCGCCGAGATGGCCAAACGGCACCACCCGCACACCGGGCAGGGCCGCCTCCACCGCCTCGGTGCAGCGGCGGATCATCTCCGGCACGCGCGATGTGGCCACCGCCACGTCGTGCTTGATGGAGCCGCCCTCCTTCTTCTGCGCCTCGGGGATGCTCTCGCGCAGATGCCAGAGGGCGCGGCGCTGCTCGCCGCTTTCGGCCAGCACCACGTCCTGGGCGAGACCTTCATCCAGCGCCTCGGCCAACATGGCCTCCAGCGCTTCGCGCAGGCCGCCGGGGCGTGACGACGACAGTTCCAGCAGCAGATACCATGGATGTGACTCGGCGAAGGGATCGCGGCTGCCGGGGATGTGGCGCAGGCACAGGTCCAGGCCGATGCGCGGGATCAGCTCGCAGGCGGTGACGGCGTCGCCGCTGGCCCGGCGCGCCCGCGCCAGCAGCACCAGCGCCGCGTCGAGATCGCGGAACCCCACCAGGGCGGTCTGGCGTTCGACGATGGCGGGAAACAGCTTCAGCACCGCGGCGGTGACGATTCCCAAGGTTCCCTCGGCCCCGATGAACAGGTGGTGCAGGGCATAGCCGGTATTGTCCTTGCGCAAGCTCTTCAGCCCGTTCCAGATCTGGCCGTCGGGCAGCACCACTTCCAGCCCCAGCACCAGGTCGCGGGCGTTGCCGTAGCGCAGCACATTGGTGCCGCCGGCATTGGTCGAGATGTTGCCGCCGATGCGGCACGACCCCTCGGCCGCCAGGCTGAGGGGGAACAGGCACCCGACCTCGTCCGCCGCCGCCTGAAGCGAGGCCAGCACGCAGCCGGCCTCGGCGGTCAAGGTGAAGTTGACGGGATCGAGCTTGCGGATGCGGGTCAGGCGCTCGGTGGAAATCACCACCGAATCGCCGCGCTCGGACGGCACGCCGCCGCCGCACAGGCCGGTGTTGCCGCCCTGGGGCACCATGGCGACGCCCGCCGCGGCGCAGGCCGTGACCACCGCCGCCACCTCCTCGGTGGAGCCCGGCCGCACCACCGCCCGGGCGGCGCCGTGGTAGAGGCCGCGCTGCTCCTCCAGATAGGGGACGAGGTCGGCCGCCCCGATCAGCACATTGCCGGCGCCGACGATGGCGGCGAGTTGGGTGACGATGTCGGTCATACGCCGTCCCTCTTCCTGCGGACAAAGACAAGAGGTCCGGGACACGAATGAACACGAATAAGATCGAATAAGAATAAGGATGTCAGCGGCCGGACTTTCCCGTGAGAGCGCGGAGCCAACGCGGAAAGGCATTCGACCTTATTCGTGTTCATTCGTGTCATTCATCCGACCTCGCCGTTTCCCCTGTTCGCCGATGTTGCTTGGCCCCCCTCGGCGCCGCCGCCCGCCGCAAACGGTCGTTGATGGCCAGTCCCAGGCCGTGCTCGGGGATCGCCGCCACCGCGATCCCGGCGAGGTCCGGCCGGTCGAGGGCGCGCAGCATGGCGAACAGATTGGCGGCGGCCTCCTCCAGGTCGCCCGACGGCGACAGATTCAAAGTGGCGTCCACCGGGCCGAAGCCCAGCAGCGCCTCGCCCGGCGCGGCCGCGACCGCGTTCAGCCGCACCGGCAGCGACGGCGCGTAATGGCTTTCCAACTGCCCCGGCGAACGCGGCGCGTCGGGCGAATCGGCGGAGCGCAGCAGCGGCGCCCCCAGGGCGGCTTCCAGCGCTTCCACCGCCACCCCGCCGGGGCGCAGCAGGGCCGGACGCTCGCCGGTCAGGTCCACCACCGTGGATTCGACCCCGACCCGGCACGGGCCGCCGTCGAGGATGATCGCCACCCGGCCACCCAGGCAGCGGGCCACATGCTCGGCGGTGGTGGGACTGACGGCGCCGGAGCGGTTGGCCGAGGGCGCCGCCAGCGGCCGCCCCGCCGCTTGGATCAGCGCCAGCGCCACCGGATGGTCGGGCATGCGCACCGCGATGGAGTCGAGGCCGGCGCTGGCCAGCAGCGACACCGGAGAGCCGGCCCGGCGCGGCAGCACCAGGGTCAGCGGCCCCGGCCAGAACAGCCGCGCCAGATGGCGGGCCGGTTCGGTCATCTCCACCAGGGTCGCCGCCTGCTCCACCGAGGCCACATGGGCGATCAGCGGATTGAAGCTGGGGCGGCCCTTGGCCTCGAAGATGGCGGCGACGGCGCGGTCGCAGGTGGCGTCGCCGCCCAGGCCGTAGACGGTCTCGGTGGGAAAGGCCACCAGCTTGCCGGCGGCCAGCGCGGCGGCGGCCTCGGCGATGGTGGCGGGAGTGGCGGCAAGGGTCGTGCTCATGCCCGGAAGATAGAGCAATCCGCCGCCACAGGGCTAGTGCGTGCGTAACATCCTTCGAAAAGGCCTCACTCTTGAATAATTTTAATGTTGTGGGACTTTACCTCTATAGTCCGCCTATGAAACAGTGCGTCGTCCCTGACTCAAGAGTACCCGATGATCACCATCGACAGCCTTACCCATATTTATCCCGCCACCCGCAAGGTCGCCGCCCGCACCGCCATCTCGGCGCTGACGCTGGCGGTGAAGGAGGGCGAGTTCGTCATCCTGTCCGGCCCCAACGGCAGCGGCAAGTCGACCCTGTTCCGCATCCTGTGCGGCCTGGCCCTGCCCAGCTCCGGCCGTGTCACCGTCGCCGGCTTCGACCTGTTCGCCCAGCCGGCCAAGGTGCGTGAGGTCATGGGGGTGGTGTTCCAGAGCCCGGCGGTGGACAAGCACCTGTCGGTGGCGGAGAATCTGGCCATCCACGGCGATCTCTACGGCTTGTCGGGGCCTGAGTTCCGCGCCCGGCGCGACGAGGCGCTGAGCTGGACCGACCTCGCCGACCGCCTCGACCAGCAGGTCGCCACCCTGTCGGGCGGTCTGGCGCGGCAGGTGGAACTGGCCAAGGTGCTGATGACCAATCCCAAGGTGCTGCTGCTGGACGAGCCGACCACCGGCCTCGATCCGGTGTCGCGGCGCAATTTCCTCGACGCCCTGCACCGTCTGCAAAAGGCGCGCGGCATGACCGTGCTGATGACCAGCCACGTCTTCGCCGAGGCCGACGACGTTGATCGCGTCGCCATCATGCGCGAGGGCCAGTTGCTGGCCTATGACAGTCCCCAGGCGCTGAAGGCCCTGATCGGCACCGAGATGGTGGTGATCCAGGCCAAGGACACCGAGGGGCTGGCGGCACGGTTGCGGGCCGACATGGGTCTGGCGGTGCGCTGCATCGGCGACGAGGTCCGGCTGGAGGAGACCGAGAACGGCGACAGCCTGCCGTTGCTGGAAAAGATCCTCGACCGCTATCGCCCGGACGTGCTGTCCATCTCCATCAAGCAGCCCGGCCTCGACGACGTCTTCGTCCATGTCACCAGCCGCGCCGTGCCCGACCATGCCCTGGCCATCGACCTGAAGAGGACCGGAACATGAGCGAGAGTTCTGTGTGTAAGGCCAATATGCCGACGAGCCGCAAGGCTCGGAATTGCGGCCAAGGGCCGGCGCCGCTCGTGCGGCGAAAGCCAAGGGACGCGGAAGCGTCCCGCCCGGCGCCTGAGGGGCATGTAAAATGAGCGCCCTCGTCCGCGTCTCCTTCTCCCTGGCCAAGCGCGAATTCACCCGCTTCATCCGCCAGCCCCAGCGCGTCATCGGCACGGTGGCGCAGCCGCTGCTGTTCTGGCTGTTCCTGGGCGCCGGCTTCGCCGGTTCGTTCCGCCCGGCGGGGATGGAGGGCGTCAGCTACCTCGAATATTTCTATCCCGGCGTCATGCTGATGATGATGCTGTTCGCCAGCATCTTCTCCTCCATCACCATCATCGAGGACCGCGACGCCGGCTTCCTCCAGGGGGTTTTGGTGGCGCCGGTGTCGCGGCTGGCCATCGTGCTGGGCAAGGTGCTGGGCTGCACCTCCATCGCCATGGTCCAGACCCTGATCTTCACCGTCGCCGCCCCCTTCCTGGGGCTGCATCTCGGCTTCGGCAGCCTGGTGATGCTGCTGATGGGCTTCGTGCTGACCGGCATCGGCTTTTCGGCCCTGGGCTTCCTGCTGGCCTGGGGGATGAAGTCCACCTCGGCCTTCCACGCGGTGATGATGGTATTCCTGATGCCGCTGTGGATGCTGTCGGGCGCCCTGTTCCCGCTGGGCAACGTGCCGGTGGCCATGAAGTTCGTCATGCTGGCCAATCCGGTCAGCCACGCCCTGATCATCATCCGGGCGCCGTTCTACTATGGACCGGACGTGCTGTTGGCCGATCCCCACTACCTGGCCTCGCTGGCCGTCACCGTCGTCTGGGCGGTGGCCTGCCTGGGCCTGTCCATGGCCCGCGTCAACAAGCGCGAAAAGGGCGTCGCGGCGGCTTAGGGTTTATCTGTCCCTCAGTCGCCGGGCGCCCCACTCCGTGGGGCTTGGCTTTCGCGCCATGAGGCGCGCCGGCCCTTGGCCGCAACTCCTCGCCTACGGCTCGTCGAAATCACTCCCTCCCCTGGCTATGCCGGGGAGGGTTGGGGTGGGGTGGGGGCCGGTTTCAGCTTACGCCAACTCGTCCGCCAGCTTTTCCTCCAGCTCCGCCGCTTCCTGCTGCTTGCGCCACATCTCGGCGTAGCGGCCGTCGCGGCTCAGCAGCTCGGCGTGGCGGCCGCGCTCGATGATGCGGCCGTGGTCCAGCACCAGGATCTCGTCGGCATCCACCACGGTGGACAGGCGATGGGCCACGATCAGGGTGGTGCGATCCTTCGACACCTCGCGCAGGCTGACCTGGATCTCCTTTTCGGTGTGGGTGTCCAGCGCGCTGGTGGCCTCGTCGAAGATCAGGATGCGGGGGCCTTTCAGGATGGTGCGCGCGATGGCGACCCGCTGCTTCTCGCCACCCGACAGCTTGAGGCCACGCTCGCCCACCTTGGTCTCGTAGCCCTGGGGCAGCGAGACCACGAAATCGTGGATGCTGGCCAGCCGGGCCGCCTGCTCGATCTCGTCCTGGCTGGCGCCGGGGCGGCCATAGGCGATGTTGTAGCGGATGGAATCGTTGAACAGCACCGTATCCTGGGGAACGATGCCGATGGCGGCGCGCAAGCTTGCTTGCGTGACGTCGCGGATGTCCTGGCCGTCGATGCTCACGGATCCGGCATTGACGTCGTAGAAGCGGAACAGCAGCCGCGAAATGGTGCTCTTGCCCGCTCCCGACGGCCCGACGATGGCGACGGTGCGCCCGGCCGGCACCACAAAGCCGACGCCGCCCAGGATCTCGCGGTCGGGATCGTAGCCGAAATGGACGTCGTCGAAACGGACTTCGCCGCCCTTGAGCTCCAGCGGCCGGGCATGGGCGGAATCCTCGATCTCGGCATTCTCGCGCAGCAGGCGGAACATGCTCTCCATGTCGGTCAGCGACTGCTTGATCTCGCGGTAGACGAAGCCCAGGAAGTTGAGCGGCATGTAGAGCTGGACCAGATAGGTGTTCACCAGCACGAAGTCGCCCAGCGTCATGGTACCGGCGGCGACGCCGCGCGCCGCCTGGATCATCACCAGGGTCAGGCCGACGGCGATGACGGCGCCCTGGCCGATATTGAGCATGGACAGCGTCACCTTGCTCTTGGTGGCGGCGCCCTCGTAGCGGGCCAGGGCCTTGTCGTAGCGCCGCGCCTCGTGATCCTCGTTGCAGAAATACTTGACCGTCTCGAAGTTGAGCAGCGAGTCGATGGCCTTGGTCGAGGCCTCGGAATCGGTCTCGTTCATGGCGCGGCGGTACTTGGTCCGCCACTCGGTGACGCTCAGCGTGAAGCCGATATAGACCGCGATGGTGCCGGCGGTGATCAGGGCGAAGCTGCCGTCGTACAGCCCCCACAGCACCGCGGTGACCAGCCCGATCTCCAGGAAGGTCGGCAGGATGTTGAACAGCATGAATTGCAGCAGGAATTCCATGCCCTTGGTGCCGCGCTCGATGGCGCGCGACACGCCGCCGGTCTGGCGGTCCAGGTGGAAGCGCAGGCCCAGCCGGTGGAGATGGCGGAACACCCCCAGCCCCACCGAGCGGATGGCCCGCTGCCCCACCTTGACGAAGATGATGTCGCGCAACTCGCCGAAGGTGCCGCCCAGGATGCGGGCCATGCCATAGGCCAGCAGGATCGCCACCGGCACCATGACCACCATGTCCGGCTTGGCGGTCAGCGCGTCCACCGCCCGCTTGTAGAGCAGCGGCACCACCACGTTGACGCCCTTGGCCGCCACCAGGAACACCATGGCCAGCACCACCCGCAGCCGCAGCCGGGGCTCGCCGGGCGGCCAGAGATAGGGAAGCAGGGTGCGGATGGTGGCCCAGTCGGCGGCGGGACCGACGCCGCGCGCCTTGTCGAAGGTCGAGGGGGTGCGAATTCTCATGCCTTTAACATGAGGCAGCAAACGCGCTCCTGCAACATGGCTCGTCTCGTCAATTGCCCTATCCGGCCGGCATGTCTATGGTGGGGAAGGCGGGAGTGGTCATGGCGGGGGCGCCGTGGCCAATAGGATAAAAAGGGCGAAAGGTTTCATGCGTCATCCCTCGGTGGGCAGCCAGGAGACAGACTGGAAGACGATTCGGCTTCTGGTCTTCGGCCTGGACGATCAATTTCGCTTCCTGGCCCGGCAGACCTTTCGCAAACTGAGTGCGCGCGAAGTGGTGGCGTTCAGCGAACCGGCCGACACGCCCGGCCTGATGGCGCGCGGCGCCGACCTGATCCTGATCGACCTGGGGGCCGGGGCCGAAAGCGGCTTGGCGGTGATCGAGCGCCTGCGCCGTCCCACCGGCAACCCGTTCGACGGCGTGCCGGTCCTGGTGGTGGCGCTGTCCTCCCAGAAGGATGTGATCGACCGCGCCAAGGCGCTGGGCATCGAGGGCGTCATCCCCAAGCCCATCTCCGGCCACGAACTGGCCCATCGGGTCGCCGACACCCTGGCCAATCCGCAACGCCTGCCGATCCCGTTCGTGCCGCCGCCCAAGCGGAATTTCATCACGGACCCCGCCCCCCTGCCCGACCTGTCGGTCAAGGGCGAGGCCAAGCCCCTGGTCGCCGCCCCGGCCAACCCCGACCGCGCCGACCGCGGCGGCCCCTGGAGTACGCTGGCGGTGAACGGCGAAGCGGCGCCCCTCCCTCCGCCCCCTCCGACTCCGGCGCCTCCCCCCTCTCCGGCCCCCCGGCCGGCGCCGCCGCCTGTCCCGCGCCCCAGCCCCCCGCCGCCTCAGCCGAGTCCGCCGCCACCACCGAGTCCAAGCCCCGCCCCCCGCCCGGCCGCCAGCCCGGTCGCGAGTGGTTCGCTCGAAGCCAAGCGCCCCTCCACCGGCGGCACGCTGGGTCACGACGACCTCGCCGCTCCCAAGCGCCCCAGCGGCGGCAAGCTGGACCTCGACGACCTCGCCGCTCCCAAGCGACCCAGCGGCGGCAAGCTGGACCTCGACGACCTCGTCGCCCCCAAACGCCCCAGCGGCGGAAAGCTGGACCTGGACGACCTCGCCCCTCCTCCCGCGAAGCCCAAGGAGGCCTCCCCCGGCATCGAGGTCGCCGGCCTCAAGCCCGACCTCGACGCCGAGGCCAAGCGCCGGCTGGCGGAAAAGCGCCGCCAGCAATGGAAGGAGGCCATGGCCCAGTCCGGCCGCAAGCCCCGCAAGGGCGGCGACGTCGCCAGCCTCGATCTCTCCGCCGTGGTGGCGGAACACGGCGCCTGGCTGCAAAGCAACGGCGCGGCGGGCAAGCGGGCCACCTTCACCGGCCTGGACCTGGCCGGCGCCAATTTGGCCGGCGCCATCCTGGCCAACGCCACCTTCCGCGAGGTGGATCTGTCCGACGCCTGCCTGGCCGAGGCCCGACTGGACGGGTCGGACTTCCGCTACGCCAAGATGGAGGCCACCGATCTCGGCGGCGCCAATCTGGGGGTGGCAGCACTGCGCCACGCCAAGCTGCGCCTCAGCAACATGGAAAACGCCGTCCTGCGCGGCTCGGACCTGTCGGGAGCGACCCTGACCGGCGCCCGGCTGGCGGGAGCCGACCTCAAGGGCGCCATCCTGATTGGCGCCGACCTGCGCCAGGTCGACCTGTCCAAGGTGGAGGGGCTGACCTCGGGCCAGATCGAAAAATCGGTCTGCGACACCTCCACCCGCCTGCCGCCCGGGGTGTTCCGTCCGGCCAAGGCGGGGGAGTAGCCCCCCGGTTCAGGCCAGCGAGCGCCCGACGCCGTCCAGCAATCCCTGCAAGATGTAGGCGGCGGCCATCTTGTCCACCACCTCGGCCCGGCGCTTGCGCGAGGCGTCGGCCTCCAGCAGGGTGCGGGTGACGGCGGCGGTGGACAGCCGCTCGTCCCAGAACGCCATGGGCAGGTCGCGCAACTTGGCCAGATTGGTGGCGAAGGCCCGCGCCGACTGGCAGCGCGCCCCCTCGTAGCCGTCCATCTCCACCGGCAGCCCCAGCACCAGACCGCCGACGCCCTGCTTGTCGAGGATAGCCAGCAGGGTTTCGGCGTCCTTGGTGAACTTGGTGCGGCGGATGGTGTCGAACGGGGTGGCGATGGTGCGGCTGACATCGGACAAAGCAAGGCCGATGGTCTTGGTGCCGAGGTCGAGCCCCATCAGCCGCTGGTCGCGGGCAAGCAGAGGGATCAGTTCGGCGGGGGTGACGACAGGCATGGGGAGTGAGTGCGCCATGGCGGCCAGAAAATCAAGCGGGCCGTATTGCTGTCGTTGTTTCCAACGAACCGATGGTCATCGGGTAACAGGAAGGGTTCCCGCCCCTTATCTCTAAAAGCGAACGGAACCATCATATCTTGCCATTTTTCAAGATCGGTTGCGCGGCCTAGAATTCATCCGGTGGCACGATCGACGGAAGGACGGAATCGCCATGAGCCCTCGTGACATCCTGTCGGCCCTTGTCGCGGCTCTCGCGCTGGGACTCGCGTTTATCGCGATCAAAGTCGGCGTCGGCGAAGCGCCTCCGATGCTGCTGACCGCACTGCGTTTTGCCTTTGCCGCCGTCCCCGCCGTCTTTTTCGTGCCCCCTCCAAAGGCGCGGGTCGGGCTCGTCGGGCTCTATGGGCTGCTGATCGGAGTCGGACAGTTCGGCCTGCTCTTTTTGGCAATTGGGCAAGGGATGCCGGTCGGACTGGCGTCGCTGGTCATCCAACTCCAGGCCTTCATCACGGTGTTTCTGGCCTGGGTCACTCTGGGCGAACGGCCGAGTCCGGTTCAGGTGGCCGCGGCAAGCATCGCCCTCTTGGGCATTGTCGTCATCGGCTCGGCGCGCCTTGGCGGCGCAAGCCTCGGGCCATTCCTGATGGTCGTCGCCGCGGCACTCTGCTGGGGCATCGGCAATATCGTGGGCAAGCGGGCAGGTCGGATCGACATGTTCGCCTTCACGATCTGGTCGAGCCTTGCCGCACCATTGCCGTTGCTGGCGCTCTCCCTGTACTTCGATGGCCCGCAGGCGCTCCAGGCGCTTTCGCATCCCAGTTGGGTTCTCGTGTCTTGCGTCGCGGGCCTTGCCTACGGTGCGACCCTCCTGGGCTTTGGCCTGTGGAGCCGGCTCCTGGCGCATTATTCCGCCGGCCAGATCGCGCCGTTCGCGCTGCTTATCCCTGTCGTCGGCATGATCTCCGGATGGCTGATTTTCGCCGAACCGCTCAGCCTGATCGAGTTTGGCGGCGCGCTGCTGGTCATGGCGGGACTGAGCTTCAATGTTTTCGGTGAGAGGCTGTTGGCCTGCCGCTTCCGTTGAGGCCCCTCTTTCAATCCCCCGTCACCCGTTGCCCCGCTGGTCGCGGGCATATGACTTCTTTCTCCGCCGAGCAAAGGCGAGCATTGTTGATCTTTCGGAAAAGGAGGCTTCGATGCCTGTTCCGTTTATCGTCCCGGCCTACGCGGCCGTGCTTGCTCTCATCTACATTGTTCTCGCCATCAGGGTCAGCCGCATGCGACAGAGCCTGCGGATTACGATCGGCAGCGGCGGCAACATGCGTCTGGAGCGCGCGATCCGGGCACATGCGAATTTCTCGGAGTATGTGCCTCTCGCGCTGTTGCTGCTCTTTGCCGCGGAAATGCAGCGCACTTCAATCTACCTCATCCACCTTCTCTGCCTCATCCTCGTCATCGGACGCGTGATTCACGCTTACGGCATCTCGCAGGAGGATGAAGCGATGGGTCTGCGCATCACCGGCGGGATCGCCACATTCCTGGTTCTCGTCGTGGCGTCCGTGGTGCTGCTCTACGATTATGTGCTGTTCGCGGGCGTGTAACCCCATCGCCGCATCAGACGTTGCCCCGCCCCGCCCGCGCGGAGTACAAGCACCCATGTCCGACACACCTCCTCCCCCCGAAGCCGTGGCGCCGCCGGAAGCGCTTCCCGAATGCCCATCCTGTTGCAAGCCGGCGGTGCTGTGCGTCTGCGACGGGGTCACTCCCATCGAGAACCGCCTCTCCCTGCTGATCCTTCAGCACCCGCAGGAGCAGGACAAGACCCTGGGCACCGCCCGGCTGGCGGCGTTGCACTTCACCGACGCGGTCCTGACGGTCGGGCTGTCCTGGCCCAGCCTGGCCAAGGCGCTGGGGCGGCCGGCCGATCCGCAACGCTGGGCGATCCTGTATCTCGGCTCGGCCAACGCCGCCGAACTGGCCCCCGATCAGGAGGTGGTGGCGCTGGATGGCAAGGGAGCGGCCTACGCCGACCAGGCCAAGGCGCTGGCCTTCATCGAGGGCGTCATCGTGCTGGACGGCACCTGGAGCCAAGCCAAGGCGCTGTGGTGGCGCAATCCCTGGGTGCTGAAATGCAAGCGGGTGATCCTCGGCCCCAAGCATCCGTCGCGCTATGGCCGGGTCCGCGCCGAGCCGCGCGGCGATGCGCTGTCCACCATCGAGGCCGCCGCCCTGCTGCTCAGCCGGCTGGAGGACCGCCCCGAGATCGAGACCGAGTTGGACGCCACCTTCCAGCGCATGCTGGAAAAGTTCCGCGCCGCCCGCAGCCAGTTGCCCAAGCCGCCGTCGTCCAAGCGCCGCTTCCACACCAAGGGCCACAAGCGGAAATAAGTCTCCCGCCGGAGGGCGTCTCATTCACCCGATTGCCCCGCACTGAGAGCCGCGAATCCAGGGGGGCGACTTTCTCGGGTGGATCCCTTATGCTGTGAACGCGACATCTTCGCCGGATGACAGCGTCCCATGGGAGAGGAGCCGAATATGTGCGAAATCTTCGAGCGTGCTCCCGACCAGATCAAGGCCGTCGTCATCCCGATCCTGACGACCATGGACGCCCCCAACATGCTGGGATGCTACGCCGAGATGCGAGAGCGCGGCGTCAGCCAGTACATGCTCGGGATCATCTGGGACTGGCTGGACGACAACTGCCGCCTCTGCGCCGTTTGCGAGCAGCCCGTCCGTCCCGACTGACGCGGCTAGAAATACCGGGCCAGATTCCGCCGGATGCGCGCCTTCACCGGTTCGCCGTCGGGCGGGGCGTCGAAGGCGCGGCCGGTCACCGCCTCGAACAGGGCGATGTATTTCCGGCTGAACTCCACCAGGGTGTCGTCGGGGATCGCCGGGATCGGCTGGGTATAGGGATCGCAGCGGGCGGCGATCCACAGGCGCAGGAATTCCTTGTCCAGGCTGTCCGGTTCCTCCCCCTTGGCGTGGCGCCCGGCATAGCTGTCGGCCTGCCAGTAGCGGCTGGAATCGGGGGTCAGGATCTCGTCGGCCAGGGTGATGCGCCCGTCGCCGTCCAGGCCGAACTCGAACTTGGTGTCCACCAGGATCAGGCCGTTGCGGGCGGCGATCTCCCGCCCCCGCGCGAACAGCGCCAGCGACAGGCGCGCCAGTTCGTCCCACTGCGCCTGGGTCAGCAGCCCGGTGGCCACGATCTCGGCCGCGGAAATGGGAGCGTCGTGGCCGCCCACCGCCGCCTTGGTGGTGGGGGTGAGGATGGTGGCGGGCAGTTTGTCGTTCTTGACCAGCCCGTCAGGGAAATCGAGGCCGTACATATGGCGGCGCCCCGCCCGGTACATGGACCAGATCGAGGTGTCGGTGGACCCGGTGAGATAGTCGCGCACCACCATCTCGATGGGCAGCATGTCGAGACGGCGCCCGACCACCACGTTGGGATCGGGGTATTCGAGGACATGGTTGGGGCAGATGTCGGCGGTGGCCTCGAACCAGAAGCGGGCGGTCTGGGTTAGCACCTGGCCCTTGAACGGCACCGCCGACAGCACCTGGTCGAAGGCGCTCTGGCGGTCGGTGGAGATCAGGATGCGCCGCCCGTCCGGCAGATCGTAATTCTCGCGCACCTTGCCCTGGTAGTAATTGGGCAATTCGGGAATGGCGGCTTCGGTGAGCACGCCGGGAATGGCGGCGCGGATCGCGGCGGCGGAAAGCATGGGGGAGGCGTCCGACAGGAACTGGGGGCGTCATTTATCCCATTTCGGCGCCGGCCGGGCAAGGGCCGGCTCAGTTCCCCGGCATGACCCCGTCCGCCGCCAGCGTGATGGTGAACACCGCTCCGCCCTCGGGGCGGTTGTCGGCGTGGATGGCGCCGCCCATGTCGGCGACGATGGCGTAGGACAGCGACAGGCCCAGCCCCAATCCCTCCCCCACATCCTTGGTGGTGAAGAACGGCTCGAACATCCGGCTCAGCGCCTCGGGCGGGATGCCGCCGCCGCTGTCGGCCACCCGCACCACCACGGTGTCGCCGTCGCGGACCATCTCCAGCTCCAGGCGCTTGGTCGCCGCCCCGGCCAGGGAGTCCAGGGCGTTGCGGATCAGGTTGACGAAGACCTGCTCCAGCCGCAACTGGTCGCCCCGCACCAGACAGCCCGGCAGCAGGCGGCGCTCCACCACCACCTGCCCCAGCCGCAGCGGCGCGTCCAGCAGCAGCAGCGCCCGCTCGACGCAGGCCGACAGGTCCACCGCCACCCGCTCGGCCGGGCTCTTGCGGGCGAAGATCCGCAGATGGCGGATGATCTGGGCCATGCGGTTGCCCAGATCCTCGACCATCACCAGATTGGCGGCGACGGTCTTGAGGTCCACCCGCTCCAGGAAGATGCGCGAACTGGCGATGAAGGTCTGGATCGCCGCCAGCGGCTGGTTCAGCTCGTGGGCGATGGCCGCCGACATCTGGCCCAGCGCCGCCATCTTGCCGGCATGGATCAGCTCGTCCTGGGTGCCGCGCAGCTCGCGCTCGGTGCGCTGGCGTTCGGCGATCTCGGCGCTGAGGGCCTGGGTGCGGAGCGCCACGGTGCGCTCCAGCTCCTCGCTGGCCTCCTGGCGGGCGCGGTTGGCGATGCGGCGCTGGCGCAGATACAGCAGCAACAACACCATGGCCACCCAGGCGATGCCGGCCAGGGCGGCGGTGCCTCGCACCCGTTGCAGGGTCTCGTCCCAGCCGATCAGGTAGTGGATGGTCCAGCCCTCCTCGGGGTAGGGCTCGGACTGGACGACATAGGGCACGCCGTCGATGACGGTCAGGCGCAGCGCCTCGGTCAGCGGCTGGCGCCGGCCGACGTTCAGCGGCCGGATCGCCATCTCGCCATAGCGCTGGGTCTTGTTCAGCACCGCCTGCAACGGCGGGTCGAGGCGGCCGTCGATGGTGTATTTCCACTCCGGCCGGCTGGCCAGGATGGTGATGGCGTTCTCGTCGGTGACCAGCACCTTCTCGTTGGCCTCGGCCCATTCCTTCTCCAGGCCCTCCAGGTCGATCTTGACCACCACCGCGCCGACGATCCGGTCCTCGCGGTCGAGCACCGCCGAGGCCAGGAAATAGCCCGGCAGCTTGGTGGTGACGCCGATGCCGAAGAAATGCCCCGCCCCGCCGCCCATCACCTGGATGAAATAGGGCCGGAAGCTGTAATCCGCCCCCACATAGGAGGTGGGGGTGTTCCAGTTGCTGGCCGCCAGGGTGGTTCCCGACGCGTCCATGAGATACAGCGCCGCCGAGCGGGCCTTGACGTTGATGCGCTCCAGCCGGCGGTTGATGTCGTCCACCCGCGCCGGGTCGGGATGCTCCAGCAGCTCCAGCACGTCGCGGTCGATGGCGATGGTGGCCGGCAGGTAGGAAAAGCGGTCGAGCGCATTGCGGATGGTGCTGGCATACAGCCCCAGCCGCTGCCGCCCCGCCTCCCCCGCCGCGTCCAGCGCCTTGGCCCTGGCCCAGCCATAGGTGGCGACCACCACCACCACCCCCACCACGACGGCAAGCAGCAGCAGGACTCTCTGGCGGCGCGGACGCGGGGGCGACTCGGTCACGGGAAACGGCCTTGGAAGGAGGACGACTCCCATTCAACCCGGTGACGGCGGGAAAGGGAAGGCCGGAGGTGGGGTGGGTTGGAAGGAGGGAGTGGGCCGGGAGCGGAATGGCGGCTATCGGTCGCGGAATATGTGAAGCGGGCGCTGCCGTGGAAAGGCGCTTCAGCGGCTACTGACCCTGACCCGACCTTCAACTCGCCGGCAGACGCCTCAGAGGGAATGCTTTCAACTAGAAAAACTAAAATCGCCGCCTGAGTAATTTCCGATGCTTTTACATATCCCACAATAATATAACATTGATGACGCTACTATCTCCGGCCTATTTTGCCGGCCAATCTGGACTTGAATAAAGGGTACTAAAATGAAATACGGCATTCTCTGGCTTATAGGCGTCCCAATTCCTGTTCTTATCCTCGGATATCTCTTGTTTCATTGATTATTTCGCAAAAGCCTGCGGTCACGAACAGTCCGCTTGGCGATGCTGGGGATTGCAGCGCCAGCCTTTCTTTCAGTAAAGGCCCCAGAATCCCGCCCGCCGTTTGGCAGGCGTGCATCAAACGGAAATCCGTGGCCAAGACCGTCGATTGATGTTGCGGTGGGCGTTGGTCTTTCGGTGATCCAAGCTATTGCCTTCCGCAACGGTTCACCGGACCGGTGATCGGCTTGGCCCGGTGAACTTGGTCAACTAATCAGCACTTATCTTAATGCTGAAAAGCATTAATTCCAGTTGCTGGAAACATCGTAGTAACTATCAACCTTACGGGCATAGTCAGGTGTCCACTTGAACTCGGTGCCGTTGTCGAAATTCGGCGCATCTTCAAGCTTCTTCTTGTCAACATCAACTACATAGCCGTCTTTATGAGTGTCATAACTCAACTTCGCCCAAGGCAAAGGATGATGTTTTTCCCCCATGCCGAGGAAACCACCGAACGACATCACGGCATAGATCGCGCGGCCAGAAATCTTGTCAATCATGATATCTTCAACATTGCCAAGCTTTTCTCCCTTCAGATTGTAGACATCGGTGCCGTTGACCTTTTCGGCCGCAATCAAATTGCCTGTCGTCGTCGAAGTCTCTGTTTGCATAATTAAAATTTCCTTCTTGTGAAGAGTTCGCCTAGCTTTATTGACCCAGCGAACGCACAGTTCCTCACAAACTGACTGGAAGAGGCAGCCTCGGAAATTACCCAGATTGCTACAGGCCGACGATTGGAATTGGAGCGATTTGCCGCTCGTCAGAATCGGACTGATCCTGATGATTAATATCGACCATTTTCAGAATACCAACGCCTCCCCCCATAAACCTCCGCTGTTGGGCGCCACCGTCTCCTGCGCTATGATCGGCCCATGAGCTCCAGCGGCCTTGTCCTGTTCGCCGACGACGAAGAACCCATGCGCATCGCGGTCAGCCAGTGGCTGACCCTGGCGGGGTTCGAGGTCATCGTCCATGCCGGTTCGGACAAGGTGCTGGCCCAGGTCTCCAAGGACTTTCCCGGCATCCTGGTCACCGATGTGCGCATGCCGGGCAAGGACGGCTTCGAACTGCTGGCCGGCTGTCAGGCGCGCGATCCCGACCTGCCGGTAATCCTGGTCACCGGCCATGGCGACATTCCGCTGGCGGTGCAGGCCATGCGCCAGGGCGCCTACGACTTCATCGAAAAGCCGTTCGTGCCGGAACGCCTGGCCGAGGTGGTGGGCCGCGCCTGCGAGAAGCGCCGCCTCGTCATGGAGAACCGCCGCCTGCGGGCCGAGGCCAGCGCCGGTCGCGACATGGCGTCGCGGCTGGTCGGCACCTCCAAGGCCATGGAGCAGGTGCGCATCGACATCCTGGAGCTGGCGGCGGCGCCGCTCAACGTGGTCATCCTGGGCGAGACCGGCTGCGGCAAGGATCTGGTCGCCCGCTGCCTGCACGATTTCGGCCCGCGCGCAGGCCGCAACTTCGTCGCCGTCAACTGCGCCGCCATCCCTGAGACCATGTTCGAGAGCGAGTTCTTCGGCCACGAGGCCGGCGCCTTCACCGGCTCGCTCCAGCGCCGGGTCGGCAAGGTCGAGCATGCCGACGGCGGCACCCTGTTCATGGACGAGATCGAGAGCATGCCGCTGGCGCTGCAGGCCAAGCTGCTGCGCGTCCTCCAGGAGCAATGCGTCGAGCCGCTGGGCACCAACAAGCTGGTTCCGGTCAACGTCCGCACCGTCACCGCCGCCAAGCTGGACCTCAACCGGGCGGTGGCCGAGGGCAAATTCCGCCAGGACCTGTACTACCGTCTGCATGTGGCGGAAATCCGCCTGCCGCCGCTGCGCGAGCGTCGCGAGGACATTCCGCTGCTGTTCGACATCCTGGCGCGCCGCGCCGCCCTGGCCCATGGCCGCGAGCCCCGCCCACTGGCCGAGGCCGATCTCGGCCGGCTGGTGGCCCAGGACTGGCCCGGCAATGTGCGGGAATTGCGCAACGCCGCCGAACGCTTCGCCCTCGGCTTGGGGACGGGAGGACCGGCGGCGGCGCCCCCCTCGCCGGCCCTGCACGCCCGGCTGGCCGAGTTCGAAAAGAGCCAGATCGAGGCCGCCTTCGCCCAGGCGCGGGGCGACGTGGCCAAGGTCATGGCCATCCTCGACATGCCGCGCCGCACCCTGAACGAAAAGATGGCCAAATACGCCATCGACCGGCGGACCTATACCCCCGACTCCGATATCGGCTGAATTCCGCCGAAACACCCCGTCGGCATCGGCGGATTTCCGCCGATTGTGCTGGGGCACGCAGGCCTCCCCTCCGGAAAAGTCCTGGTCCGTCAAGCCGTTGGCCGTCTACTCCCGACTGGCCCGGCCCTTGCGATACCTTCCGTCAAAACGCCCGCGGCACGCGGGTCGAACGGGAGGACCAAGAATTGAGTCACATGGACACCACCATCGCGCCCGGCCAGGGCAGCCACGACCTGGAGTTCAAGGACACCAGGGGCCGCATCCTGGCCGTCTTCAAGGGCTCGGTCGGCAATCTGGTCGAGTATTACGACTGGTACGTCTACTCGGCGTTCTCGCTGTATTTCTCCAAGTATTTCTTCCCCGGCGACGACCCGACGGTGCAGTTGCTCAACACCTCGGCCATCTTCGCCCTGGGCTTTTTCATGCGCCCCATCGGCGGCTGGCTGTTCGGGGTCTACGCCGACCGCAAGGGCCGCAAGAACGCCTTGCTGCTGTCGGTGGGCATGATGTGCGGCGGCTCGCTGATCATCGCGGTGATGCCCGGCTATGCCAGCGTCGGCATCGCCGCCCCCATCGCCCTGATCGTCGCCCGCCTGTTGCAGGGCCTCAGCCTGGGCGGGGAATACGGCTCGTCCGCCACCTATCTGGCCGAGATCGCCACCAAGGACAAACGCGGCTTCTATTCCAGCTTCCAGTACGTGACCCTGATCATGGGCCAGTTGCTGGCGCTGGGCGTGCTGATCGCCTTGCAGCGGGTGTTCCTCACCACCGCCCAGCTGGAAGCCTGGGGCTGGCGCATTCCCTTCGTCATCGGCGGGCTGTGCGCCCTCATCGCCATCTATCTGCGCCGCAGCATGGCCGAGACCGAGTCCTTCGAGCACCACAAGACCCATAAGAAGGAGGAAAGCAGCCTGCGGGGCCTGCTGCGCCATCCCCGCGCGGTGATGACGGTCATCGGCCTGACCATGGGCGGCACCGTCGCCTTCTACACCTTCACCACCTATATGCAGAAATATCTGGTCAACACGGTGGGGCTGTCCAAGAACGACGCCACCCTGATCTCGGCGGCGGCGACCTTCCTTTACATGCTGATGCAGCCGGTGGTGGGGGCCATCTCGGACAAGGTGGGGCGGCGCAACGTGCTGATCGCCTTCGGGGTGCTGAGCACCCTGTGCACGGTGCCGATCCTGACCGCGCTGGGCGAGGTCCAGAGCCAGTGGGGCGCCTTCTTCCTGGTCCTGCTGGCGCTGACCATCGTCAGCGGCTACAGCGCCATCAACGCGGTGGTGAAGGCCGAACTGTTCCCGGTGGAGATCCGCGCCCTCGGCGTCGGCCTGCCCTTCGCCATCGGGGTCTCGCTGTTCGGCGGCACCGCCGAATACATCGCCCTGTGGTTCAAAAGCATCGGCCACGAGCCGTGGTTCTACTGGTACGTCACCGGCTGCTGCTTTGCGGGGCTGGTGCTGTTCGTCACCATGAAGGACACCAAGACCCACTCGCATATCGACGAAGACTGACCGGTCAGGCTAAAAAGGGATGGCGTGGTTTTCCGGCCACGCCATCCCTACCGGACACGGATTATTCACCACCAAGACACGAAGGCACGAAGAGAGCGGAGCCGCCGCGTCGCTTCACGTTTCATCGACGCTTTGATCAATTTATGGCCCGCTTCGCGGACGGAAAGCGACACGACGCCACCCAGAAGGCCTCTTGGTGTCCTTGGTGTCTCTGTGGTGAAAAATACGTGTCCATCCGGGATGACGTGGCCGGGAAGCCGTGGGACAAACCCGGCCATGACGGAAGAATTGGTTTCGTTTGGTGGGGATTTCTTCAATTAGTCCCGGACGGCGTCTCGCCCCGGAACCCCATGGCGACCACGTAGGTCTCGGCCGAGCCCTGGCGGCTGGCCGGCGGTTTGGCGTGGCGCACGCTGGTGAAGTTCTTCTTCAGCAGGTCCAGCAGGGTCTTCTCGGTGCCGCCCTGGAACACCTTGGCGATGAAGGTGCCGCCGGGGGTCAGGATTTCCAGCGCGAAGTGCAGCGCCACCTCCACCAGACCGATGATGCGCAGGTGGTCGGTGGAGGGATGGCCGGTGGTGGGGGCCGCCATGTCCGACAGCACCACGTCGGCGGGACCGCCCAGGGCCTCTTTCAGCCGGTCGGGGGCGTCGTCGGCGAGAAAGTCGCCCTGCAAGGTGATGGCGCCGGGAACCGGGTCCCATTCCAGGATGTCCATGCCGACCACGGCGCCGCCCTTCTTGCCGCCGCCGCCGACCTTCTGCACCGCAACCTGGGTCCAGCCGCCGGGTGCGGCGCCCAGGTCCACCACCCGCAGGCCGGGCTTGAGGACATGGAAGCGCTCGTCCAGCTGGATCAGCTTGAAGGCGGCGCGCGAGCGATAGCCCTGGCGCTTGGCCTCGTGGACATAGGGGTCGTTGAGCTGGCGTTGCAGCCATATGGTCGAGGACAGCTTGCGCCGCTTGGCGGTCTTGACCTTGACGGTCAACTCGCGCGAGGTGCCGGGAACCGATCCGGTCTTCCTGCTGCCGCTGCCGCTGCCCTTCTTCTTGCCGAATTCGCTCATCGTTCATGTCCCTCAAACGCCGGGCGGGCGCTACGTTCGCTCATGGCGCCTGCCGCGCCCCGCCCATTCGGGCGTCGTCCTTCATCATGCCGAGCAGCACGCCCTCGCGCACGCCGCGATCGGCGACCCGCAGCTTGCCCAGCGGCCACAGCCGGCACACCGCTTCCAGGATGGCACAGCCCGCCAGCACCAGATCGGCCCGTTCGGGGCCGATGCAGGGATGGGCGGCGCGCTCGTCGGCGCTCATCCCGGCCAGACGGCGGGTGACGGCGGCGATGTCGGTGAAGCTCAGCTCCAGCCCGTCCACCTGCGAGCGGTCATAGCGCTCCAGCCCCAGATGCAGGGCGCCCAAAGTGGTCACCGTGCCCGAGGTTCCCAGCATCTGCACCAGGTTGCCGGTCAGCAGCGAGGCGATGGTATGCAGGCTTTCGAACGGACGGAAGGCGGCGCCGATCTGCTCGACCACCTGGGCGTAGCCGGCGGTGGAACACAATTCCGCCGCCCATTGCTCGGCCAGGGTCACCACCCCGGTCGGGATCGACTGAACCCCCATGACGGTCTGGCCGGCGGCGGAATTGCGCACCCAGACCAGTTCGGTGGACCCGCCGCCGATGTCGAACACCAAGGCCCAGGGCACCAGCGGATCCAGCAGCGAGGCGCAGCCGGCCAAGGCCAGCCCCGCCTCCTCGGCCGGTGAAATGATGTCGGGCACCAATCCGGTGCGCCGGGTGATGCGGGCGGTGAACTCCTGCCCGTTGACGGCGCGGCGGCAGGCTTCGGTGGCGACCAGACGGGCGCGTTCGACCTGGTTGCGCTCCAGCTTGGCGACGCAAGCCTCCAGGGCGTCCAGGGTGCGCTCCATGGCCGCCTCGGACAGCCGGCCGCTGGCGCCCAGGCCCTCGCCCAGCCGGGTGACCCGCGAAAAGGCGTCGATCACCCGGAAGCCGCGCGCGGTGGGACGCGCCACCAGCATGCGGCAATTGTTGGTGCCGAGATCAAGCGCGGCGTAAAGCGGGACAGTGTTCATGAAAACCAAAAGCCAATGCGAAACCCGGTCGTGGCGCCAGGCGCTAGATCGAAGGCGGCGGATGTTACCCCGGATTGACGGGCGGTGGGAAGCTTGGTCTCCCAACCGCACCGAACGCGACCGTTTGCGCCGTTTCCGCCATGATCGCCGACCACCGCTTTGGGCATTGATCGGGCCGAACCTCTGTGTTAGAAGGTGCGCCTCTCGTGGCAGCCCCCCTCGCGGGGCACCCAGGCCACCAGCAAGTCTGGTGGGGGATCGTCTAACGGTAGGACAGCGGACTCTGACTCCGCCAGTCTAGGTTCGAATCCTAGTCCCCCAACCAAAATTTCCAAATAAAAACAGTGCGTTACGAAACAGCCCCAGCGGCCTCGTTGCTCGAATTTGGCATTCGCAGTACATTAGCAGTGGCCCAAAGCAGTCCAGCGGTCATTTGGCCATGCTGCACCGCATGAATTTGGGCCGTTGCGAGGCGAAATGGCCAAGATCGAACGCATTCTCGATGGCGCGGTGGCGCTGTACCAGCGTGAGAAAATGGGCACGCTGACCTGGACGGCTCGCTACAAGATCAAGGGCGCGAAAGGCTATGTGGTCCACGCCACGGGCAAGCGCGATCTTGAGGAGGCCAAAGAGGTTGCTCGGGAGAAGTTCTACGAACTGACCGCCGATTTCCGCCGTGGTCAAGCCATCCACAGCCATACCTTCCAACGCGCTGTCGATGCGTATCTGGACGATCTCGATGCAAACATCGCGTCGGGAAAAACGACTGCTCGGACCAAGCGCGATAATATGGCCGTCATCGACCGCTATCTGCTGCCCTATTTTCGAGGCAAGGCCATCGACGCGATCCGGCAGGAGCAGATCGAGACATACAAGACGTGGCGGCTGAACTACTGGACCGCCGGCCCCGGCGCTGCCGATGCGACCCGCGAATATATGCGCGATGGCAAGCTGATCAAATCCAAGCGGCCGAAGAAGACCCAGACGCAGCGGTCGGGCGAAATTCTGGTGCTCAAGGCCATCTTCAATTCGGCCCGCAAGCGCCATTGGGTCAAGCGCGAGCAGATCCCCGACATTGAAGAAGACAAACGCGGCGACAACAGACGGCCAGCGTTTACGGAGGCCGAATGGAAGCGCGTTACGGCGGCGATGGCCGGCTACATACATGGGGCGAATGGGCCTGTCGTTCAGCATGACCGTCAGATGGTCTGCGCCTATATGCGGTTCATGTTCGAGACCGGTCTACGGCCTGGGAAAGAACACCAGCAGCTGACCTGGGCCGACTGCGAATTGGTCGAGCGTAAAGCCGATGTCGGCGTTGCTCGGCAAACCCACGTTCATGTGCGCGACGACACGAAAACCGGTAAGCGCACGGCGGTTATGTGCGGCACGGCTTGGAACGACAAAGATAGGATGTTTCTGATTTTGGACGAGGCCGACACGATGTCGACCGAGGCCAAAACCGTTCTGCGCGGGGCACTGGAGAAGAATTCCGAACGTCTTATGGTCATCCTGACCAGCAACGACGTTTCAAAATTTGACCACGGCCTCTTCGACCGCTGTGACGATTTCGATTTCACCCACGGCTCCGTCACGACCTATCTACCGCTGGCGGAACGCGTCCTTCGTGCTGAAAACGTCACCGTGCCCGACGAAGTCGTTGTGGAACTGGTCAAGCGCCACAGCAGCAGCATCCGTCAACTGCTTCGCGCTCTTGAGCAGGTCGTTCTCGGCATTCGCAAAAAGCAGATGCAAATCGCAGCGTAGTTAACTTGTCGGGAGTCCCGACAACCATCTCAAAAAATAGGAGGAAAAAATGGATAAAGATAACATTTGGACGGACAATAAGTCGTGGCTGAAAAAGCAGATCACAAACAACGATTTGCTCGAGTTTATCGAGAGCGTAGATGCGTTTTGCCCATGGCTTTTTGATTCAGATTGCAGATTTGAATACTACCATGCTAATGAAAGGTGGGATGCTGGTGATCTGGCTGAAATGCATCCGTTCGACTGGGCGAAGTACACAATTGAAGAGACATTTTGTTGGGCTTTCTCTTCAGGTCGTCCAACGGCAGATACACCACATGATAGTGTGCACGAAATTGTTCGACTTGCAGTTATTTGGGAGGCTCTAAATGAGACGCAAATAACTTATGAGAACATGTTCATAAACTTCGGCCAGGATGCCGAACTGGAGCCGATGCTTATGGACTACTAGGGTCATAAATACGTAAATGCCCCCAGGCTCGCACCCTGGGGGCATACGTGTTTTTGGCCTCGGCCAACTTGTCGGGAGACCCGACAAGTTCTCGCCACGCTGGCTGACTGCCGCAAATTCCACATGCTATGCTGCCGAGATGGAAACCAGCACGGCTACCATCAGCGTCCAAAAGATCACGGCCATCCATGCTGGCCGCGTGTTGGCATTGGCCGATGTGGAATTGATCCTGGATGGTGTGGCCTTGGTCATCCACGGCGTTCAGGTTCGTGCTGACGCTTCCAAGACGGAAATCACCCTTCCCAATTACCGAGCGCCAGACGGCTCATGGCGAACCGCCGTCACGTTGCCCGGTAGATGAATAAGTCACTTACTTTGGCTCCTCGCTGTTTCAAGTGGGTAGCTTGAGTTCGAGTCGGCCAGCGATCAGGTAGATAATCGCCTTGAGGTTGCGGGTTGATCGGTAGCCCCTGGCTTTGGCCTTGGCCGCTTGAACGAGGCTATTGATGCCTTCG
>NZ_CAINTR010000013.1 GCF_903853455.1 uncultured Magnetospirillum sp. | reverse complement strand
GATCCGATGACCGGGGCCAACAACGCCTTCAACGGCTTCGTCGATTCCGCCACCAATGCCGGCCAGCAGGTGCAGAACGCCCTGACCGGCGCCTTCAACGGCGCCACCGACGCGCTCACCAAGTTCTGCGAGGGCGGCAAGGTCTCGTTCCAGAGCCTCGCCGAATCGATCATCCAGGGCCTGCTGAAGATCGCCGCCCAGCAGGCGATGGGCGGTCTGGTCGGCGCGCTGGGTGGCGCCCTCGGAATTGGGGGGAAGGACGGGAGCGGTCTATTTTCGGGGCTGTTCGGCGGCGGCCGGGCCTCGGGCGGTTCGGTGCTGCCCGGCAGCTTCTATCTGGTGGGCGAGCACGGTCCTGAACTGCTGGCCATGGGCGGCAACGGCACCGTGGTGCCCAACCACCAGCTTCGCCAGGCGGTCGGCAGCGGCGCCGTCTCCAGCGGGGCCAATACCTACAACGGCGATGTCAATGTCACCGTCAACCAGAACGGTCAGAGCGACGCCTCGGGCGGGGTGCCGGCGTTGCGCAATCTGGGCGCCATGCTCGGCAATTCGGTGCGAGAAATCCTGATCAACGAGCACCGGCCGGGCGGCCTGCTGGCATGAGCGGCAACACCTTCACCTGGATCGCCAGCGACGCGGTCCGATCAGTCAAGCCCTCCGTCTACAGCGCCAAGTTCGGCGACGGCTACGAGCAGAACGCCCCCGCCGGCATCAACTTCCAGCCGGAGACCTGGGATCTGCAGTTCAAATGCCGATCACCCGTCGATGCCGACGCCATCCTGGCGTTTCTTCGCGCCCAGGGCGGCTGGCAGAAGTTTCAATGGACATCGCCGCGCGCGGCGGCGCCGATCGCCGTGATCTGCCGGAAATGGTCGGATGCCACCAAGATCGGCGACATCATCACCGTGTCGGCGACATTTGAGCAGACGTTCGGGGTGTGACGGTCAGCCGAACACCACGCGGGTCCGTCCGGTGGACTGCTGGCGGGAGGATTTGCTGACCAGGATCTGCACGTCCCGGCCCAGCCGATTGAGGCAGTCGAGCATCTTGGCTTCGCTGATCCCACGGAATTGCCCGCGCAGCATGCCGGAGAGCTTGGGCTGAGGCATTGCCAGGACGATCGCCGCTTGGCTCTGCGTCAAATGCCGATGCTTGATAATTTCCCCAATTTTCGTCGCCAGACATGCCTTCACCTGCATCTCTTCCGCGTCGTCATAGTCCAGGTCGGCGTAGACGTTGCCGCTGCCTTCTTCGACCTCAGTCATTTCGCCATTCCTTTCGCATGTACCTGCGCCGCCAGCAGACGATCACGTATCAGTTCCAGATCGTGTTTTGGCGTCTCGATCCCGCGCGTCGATTTCTTCTGGAAACAGTGCAGCACATAGACCGCATCGCCCACCTTGACCGTGTAGACCGCACGGTATGTGTCGCCCACATGGTCTTCGACCACCTCCAGAACGCCCGCCCCACCGAAACCCTTCAACGGTTTGGCATGCAAATGCTTCTTCCCCGCCTGCGCCATATGCAGGGCGTAACCGAAGACGTCCTGAACCTCGTCCGGCATCGCCTTCAGGTCCTTTTTGGAGGAGCCGACCCAGTGAAGGGATTTGGGGAGGTTGTTCATGGAATTCATTATACCCAAACGTATATAAAGCGCAAGCCGCCGCTGGCACGAGGAT
>NZ_CAINTR010000012.1 GCF_903853455.1 uncultured Magnetospirillum sp. | reverse complement strand
GTACGCCGTGAAGGTGGCGCCGCCCGTCTCCGCCAGGATCTTGGTGATCGCCGCGGTCAGCGAGGTCTTGCCGTGGTCAACGTGACCAATGGTGCCGATGTTGCAATGCGGCTTGTTGCGCTCGAATTTAGCCTTAGCCATTTTTCAACCCGTCTGATCGCGGCGGCTGCCGCATTGGTTCAATGCCGTGCCTCAGGTCGACGCGATCACGGGCGAGTGGAGCGGGTGAGGGGAATCGAACCCCCGTCATCAGCTTGGAAGGCTGTTGCTCTACCATTGAGCTACACCCGCCAGTTCGTCCCGCACGGCTGCACCGCCTGGCGCTCTACCTGAAGAAACTGTTCTCCGTCACCCGCCCCCCAAAGGGGGATAATGGTGGAGGGGGCAGGATTTGAACCTACGTAGACTTTCGTCGGCAGATTTACAGTCTGCTGCCATTAACCGCTCGGCCACCCCTCCGAAACCCGTATTACCGCACTTCGGAGGCGGCATAATACCGATGTGCGATCCTGTGTCAAGCGTAGTGTGGAAATGGCGGTTTCATTAGTGTTTGTGGGGTAATCAGGTGGCGGAAATCCTGCCTTTATTTCCGTCCTCCGTCCCGGCCGCCAACGACCGCCCAAGGTGTCACGACACCCTTTCGGGCCGCCTTCCGGGGTAGCCCAGAACCGAAAATACCCCTGCGGGCTACCCCTGACGACCTGAAAAGGTCTGCAAAAGTGTTACTTGCCGAAAGGTTGCCGTGTTGCCAACTCAACAACCTCTGGCATTTTGCACCGCACGCCGCCGCGATGGGAGATGATCCCCTCGTCAGTCTGCCCGTCGCGGCAGCCTGACAACCCCGGCCAAACCCGCCGGAGATCAAGACGGCAAGGCCGCTCTTACACCAATCCCTGGGACACGATCTCCTTCCAACGTTTACAGGGCGTTCGCCGAGTTTCTGCACAAGCGTGCAGACTGGACGATAGTGGTTGGGTGAGTGCGTGCAAAAACCGAACGTTCGAATGGCATTGAGGTCGAGATGCGCGACGACACGGGCTACGCTACATGCTCCAGCGTCTCGGCGACGAAGCCATTGACGCTCTTGCCCGCTCGCGCGACCCTCGGCCTTCCGACACGTCTCCGCCAGCGGTAAGAAATAGTGCCTCGACATCCGCCCGTTCTTCGAATTGCTCGGCCCGAAGGGCTGTCAGCAGGTGGCGGTTCCGCGATTCGGGACAGTGAATTCCCGTCTTGACCGATGCGGATGCCGCAATAGCGGCCCTATTGATGCTGGTGAGGGTTCCTATTCGTCGATCTCATCGTCTCCGCCACCAATTAGGTAGGCCAAGGGCCGGTCGTCGACGTTATCGTTGGTGAGGATGCCATGGTATTGCATGTCCATGGTCCGGATGTGGCCGACAATCCACCGGGTCACAAGGTCGCTGATCGTCGCCGCCACTTCTTTGTGGCCGTTCTTGTAGTCTAGGGCGATCTGATGGGCCCGTGCGGTGAAGGCGTCGTGGGCTGCGATATGCTCTGTCAGAAATGGATAGCCTGCGGCGGCCATGGCCGTCTCTTCACGCAAGAAATGGCCAGCGACATATTCCTCGAGAATATTTATGGCAGTTTCGATGAGAGCATCCTGATTTTTATCGGAGCTCTCCATGACATCATGCAACAGTTTCGCCAGCCGGAAAAACGCCTGGTGGTCCTCGTCGATGATATCGACACCGACCGACAAATCGTTGGTCCACATATCCGTCCGCTCTGGCTTTCCCGCATTCAAATCCATGAACCACACCTTACCCACGCAGACTGCACGTTGACTCTCTCCCTATCCGAGAGGGCTATGTCAATGGCATTGTGACCGAGAATGAATACGGTCTCAACGCATTCCTGCTCTATTCGCCAAGCCTCGTCGCGGCCCGTCGCGCACGCTCTATGTATGACTTTCGGTCTGGCGAATTCGAACGCAGAGTAATACGTTTGCATGACAGACGTCTCTCTGGCCGATAAGTCCGCTTGTATCGGCTGATTGCTGAGGTTCTTTAGTCATGTCCCGTGCCACGAAATCGTTCCGCCTCGCCCTGTTCGCATCGGTCGTGACCGTGAACCTTGTCGTGATCGGCGTGCTCGCCTATGCGCTGAACGAAACCAGGGACGCGCAGGAGAACGAGGCCCGGACATCCGTGGAAAATATGACGCTTCTGCTCGATCACAACATAGCCGGAGCGGTTCATAACGTTGACCTGTCCCTGCTTGAGATCGTTGATTACCTGGAGCGGGAATTGCGCCAGCGCGGAAGCCTCAACAGCCAAGAGATCAACGCCGCCCTGACCGAGCGGATAAGGTGGGGCGAGGCTGCCACCTCATATCACGTAACGGATTCGGCGGGGACGGTCCGGTTCGGGCCTACGGTGTCGGGAGCGGAGGTCAGCTATGCCGGACGCCCATATTTCATCTCCCATCGCGACCACAAGGATCGCGGATTGATCATCAGCGATCCGCTGTTCGGGAGAGCCGTCAAGGTCTGGCTGATCGCCTTCACCCGCCGTTACAACAACCCTGACGGCAGCTTTGCCGGTTTGGTCACGTCCGGTGTTCCGGTCAGCTATTTCGAGCAGCTTCTCGGCGGCCTGGAATTGGGTCCCCATGGCGTGGCCATGCTGCGGGATTCGACGACGGGTCTTATCACCCGAAGTCCGTCTTTGCCGGATCAGCCAATCGGAACCAAGCTTTATTCCAAGGAATTGAGCGAGGTCCTCGCGTCCAGCGTGGTGTCCACGACCTATCATACGGAGCGGGGGGGAGATGGGGTCGAGCGGTTGGTCTCCTATCGCCGCATGTCGGCCGTCCCATTCCATGTGCTGGTGGGGCTGGGGACTGATGACTACTTGGCCCCATGGCGACGCGACGTCAAGAAGGGCGTCGCCCTCGCCACGCTGTTTTTGTGTTTCACCTCGACCCTGGCATGGTTGTTGTGGCGCTCGTTTCACGCGGCGGAGAAGGCGAGTGAACGCAGCCGCCTCCTGCTGCGATACGCCAGCGACGGAATTCACATCCTGGATGACAAGGGCTACGTCATCCAGGCCAGCGATTCGTTTTGCCGGATGCTCGGGTACAGCCGAGCGGAAGTGATCGGCATGAACGTGGCCGAGTGGGACGCGCAAGACTCCTCCGCCAAAATCGACGAGAGAATGGCGGAGTTGTTCGAATACCGCGAACTACAGACCATCGAGACGCGTCACAAGCGTAAGGATGGCAGCATCTTTGACGTGGAGGTGCTCTGCTCGGCGTTGGAATTGGAAGGTCGGGTGGTCCTTTATGCTTCGTCACGCGACGTTTCCGAACGGCATCAGATGGAAGTGGCCATCGTCGAATCCCGGAACTTGCTGCGGACCATCATCGATACGGCCCCGATCCGCATTTTCTGGAAGGATCGGACACTTCACTTCCTCGGCTGCAACCCGGCCTTCGCCGAGGATGCCGGAATGGCTCGGCCGGAGGATGTGATCGGTCTGAATGATCACCAGATGCCTTGGAAGGATCAGGCGGATCTGTATCGCGCCGATGACCGGAAAGTCATGGAATCAGGCGTCTCGCATCCATTCTATGAAGAGCCCCAAACCACGCCCGACGGAAGAACCATATGGCTTCGAACGGCCAAAGCTCCGATCAAGAATGGCAGGGACGAGACGGTTGGCGTATTGGGACTGTATGAGGACGTCACCAAGCGGAAACACGCCGATGACGAGCTGCTGTGGTTGGGCGAGGCTGTTCGTCAGTGCAGCGCGGCCATTGTCGTGGCCGACACGTCGCAGCGCGTCCGATATGTAAACCCAGCCTATGAATGGCTCTTCGGCTATTCCTTGGCTGAATTGCAAGGGCGCGACCTGTCGATCCTGCTTCCCGACGATCCCGGTTTGCGAAAGGCCTACCCCGTCGAGACCGGCTTCTTCGAAGGCAAGAAACTTCGTCGTACGAAGGATGGAAACGATATCTGGGTGCTGGTCAAGACCGCGCCGATCACGGATAAGAAGGGGGAGACGATCGGGTTTGTCTCCGCCAAAACCGATCTTACCGGCATCATGCAAGCGGAGTTGAAGGCCGAGGCGGCAAGCCGGGCCAAAAGCGATTTCCTCGCCAATATGAGCCACGAAATCCGCACGCCGATGAACGGCATCATCGGCATGACCCATCTGGCCCTCATCGGCGAGTTGTCGCCGAAGCAGCGCGACTATGTGGAGGCCATCGGGCAGTCGGCGGACCGCCTGCTTGCCGTCATCAACCAGATCCTGGACCTGTCGAAAATCGAGGCGGGGCAGATGGATGTCGAGCATGTCGATTTCGATCTGCCGCGCCTGATCCACGACGCCGTGGCGGTGGTGGGCGTCGCGGCGGCTGCCAAGGGTTTGGAAATTGTAACCCATGTGGCTCCGGTGCTTCCGCACGAACTGATCGGCGATCCGTTGCGGATCAGCCAGATCCTGCTCAATTACCTGAACAACGCCGTCAAATTCACCGAACGCGGAAAGATCACGGTCGATGCGGATGCCGCCGAGGCCGGCAATGGCGAGATGATGATCTGCTTTTCCGTCACCGATACCGGCACCGGCCTTACGCCGGAGCAGCAGGTCCACTTGTTCGAGCCGTTCCAGCAGGCCGACATCACGGTCACCCGCAAATTCGGCGGCACCGGCCTTGGGCTGGCCATCGCCCGGCAACTAGCCGATCTGATGGGGGGAGAGGTGGGTGTCGAAAGCACGCTCGGGGAGGGAAGCGCCTTCTGGTTCACCGCGCGTGTCGGACTTCCCCGCGGAAACGGGGTGCCAATCCTCAATGCCGAGGATATACCGGTCCAGGATGGCCCCGTCACGACTGCGGGGGATGTTTCCATCCTGCGAGGAACACGGGTGCTTCTGGCTGATGACGACTCCACCAACCGGATGGTCGCCATCGGACTGCTGGAGGCGGCCGGGATGGTGGTGGATGTCGCGGTTGATGGCGGCATGGCCGTCGAAATGGCGGGCAAGGCGGATTACGAGATCATTTTGATGGATGTCCGAATGCCGGGGATGGGCGGCACCGAGGCGACCCAGCTGATTCGTGAACGCTATGGACTGGTTGACCTGCCTATCATCGCCATGACCGCCAACGCCATGCCAAGCCAAGAAAAGGAATGCCTCGCGGCTGGTATGAGTGATTTCATCGGCAAGCCCTTCGACCCGTCTCAGCTTTACGCGGTCATCCATAAATGGGTCACCGGGCTAGGCGACGCGTTTTTGCTCGGCACGACCGGTGATGCGTTGCGAGGGGCCAACCTCCACCTTCCCAGCAGCATCGAAGGGCTTGATGTCCGGGCCGGATTGCGGCGTGTCGCGGGAATGAAAGCTTTGTACGTCAAGACGCTCGGAGGTTTTGCGGACCAGCAGGAGGATGTCGTCGCCAGAATACGCCAGTCCGTGGCCAACGGCGACATGGAGCGTGCGTCCCGTGAAGCCCACACCTTGAAGGGTGCGGCGGGGATGATCGAGGCGCGGGAGATCTACAACCTGGCCATTGACCTTGAACACGCCCTGACCGCGGGTGACCTTGATCCGGCGGAAGACCTGCTCGACCGCCTCGATCCAATGCTGGTCAAGGTGGTCAATGCGGCAAGGGCGGCAATCGAAGGTAGCGGTGCGGACGAAACTCGGCACGGCGCGGCCAATCGCGATACTGTTACGGCGTGAGCAGAGGTGGCTTTGAGGGGCGATAGCTTCACCCGAGACGGGGGTGGGCGCCGATGAAGCGTGCACAATCCGGCTTGCATTGTCCTACTCCAAAGATATAGTCGTCGCGGGAGAGCGGCTTCGCCAGGTCGGCCCCACGGCTGGCTGGGCCGCCTTCGACAGCCATCCCAGCCAGCCAACCCGATGTGGAGAGATATGCGACACTTTGGCCTATCCGCACCGCCGCCGATCCGGCGTCGCCGAAATTCGGCGTGGCGAATTTGGTTGCTTCTTGCTGCGTTTTTTGGGGGGGCGGCCGTGGTCATGTGGCGGTGACGCGCCCATGTGGCCGTGAAGCGGAATGAGGCCGTTCCAGACCGACAGAAACGTTCTACTCCCGTAGCCATTCCTCGTTGATAGTCCTGCCCCCGGTCAACAGGGGGGGATTCCGGTTGGGTTGGTTCCGTCACCTCTTTGAAAAAATAGCCTGCCCAGACATCCCCCTCGCGCAATCGGTAGTGTGCTGGTGGCCCGTCCTTGCGGCCGGCGACAGCGGGACGGCGCTCGATCTGTTCATCGGGGAGTAGCGGGAAGGCCTATATTTCAATGCGTTCGCCCGGAGAATTGCGACAACTCCATTTTGACCTCATCGATAACGACCAGAGGGTTTCTGCCGGCCCCCATGTCGATGATGCTGGTGTTATCCAGAATATATGCTGTCGCGTCTCGAACAAGGCGCATCAGGCGTCGAATCTCGCAAGCCTCTTCACTCTGGCAGTCACCGCATCGCTCATAAGCGGTCTGGCTGACACAGGGGATGGGGGCAAGAGGTCCATCAATCGCCCGCACCACTTCACCGACCATGATCAAATCGGCAGGACGGGAAAGTCGCCGCCGACAATTATCTTGGCCGGTTGAGCGACAACTATGATGGCCGGTATGATTGCCCGCTGGGGCCGGACGTAAGGAGGGGCGGAGCCCCGACTGG
>NZ_CAINTR010000011.1 GCF_903853455.1 uncultured Magnetospirillum sp. | reverse complement strand
TAGCCACGGGCATGCAGATGGCCGAACCGCCGCGGCGCGACTCCCCGGGCCAGTAAGGCAAGCGCCAACCGGCTGCCGACGCCGCCCTGGGCCCCGTGCTCCTCGACGACCACCAATGCCGCGCCGCCCCTCAAACGGTCGAGAATCACCGCAGGGGGCGTAAGGGCATCGGAACGTAATTCTGACACCCCCCACACCTCCGGGTCGGCAGGCAGCTCGCTCGCCGCCGGCAGCAGCGCCAGGGCAATCGGGCCACAGGCGATGACCACCGGCCCGGTTCCCTCCCGCAACCGACGCCACGGAGCATAGGCGGGAATGGTGGATGGCAGCGCCCCCTCCTGCCTCCCCAGGCGCAGATAGGCGACCCTGGCCGGCCCCACCTGCGACTCCGCCGACATTCTCTATGAGAAGTGCGGCTATCGCATGCCGCTGTCGCTCAAGGTCGGCGACAAGGTTCGCATCCTGTCCACCGGCGCCTATACCAGCAGCTATTCGGCGGTGAACTTCAACGGCTTCGCCCCGCTGAAGACCTACTTCGTGTAGGCCCCGCCCCCCCTTTCCGACATCGTCCCGCGCCAGCGAGCCCCACCCTCGTCCGCTTTAAACCGGCCGGCGGTTTGGGGCTTTCTGGCGTCGCTCCGGGCCACAAAAAACAAACCCCGCCGGCATCGCCGACGGGGTTTGTCGTCACTCGAAAGCCGAAGGACTAGTCCTCGGAATCGTCGCCCTTCTCGCCGGTCGGACCGGAGTCCAGGCCTTTGGCGGCCGGATCGCGGTCAACCAGCTCGATGAAGGCCATGGGGGCGCAATCGCCGTAGCGGAAGCCGGCCTTCAGCACGCGGGAGTAGCCACCGTTGCGCTCCTTGTAGCGCGGGCCGATGACGGCGAACAGCTTGGCCACCACCTTGTCGTCGCGCAGGAAGGCATAGGCCTGACGGCGGGCGTGCAGGTCGCCGCGCTTGCCCAGCGTGATCAGCTTCTCGGCGATCGGACGCAGGTCCTTGGCCTTGGGCAGGGTGGTCTTGATCTGCTCGTGCTTCAGCAGCGCATTCGCCAAGCTGACGAACAAAGCCTTACGGGCCGACTTGTCGCGGTTAAGCTTGCGGCCGGACATACCATGACGCATGAAAACTCTCCTCGTCGCTTGGCCTCGCCGGGCGAGACCGATGGCACTACCGCGACAGCCACCGCCTTGGGCGGAGAACGGCGCGGGCGGGTCGGCATGACCCTATTTAAAACCGTCACCCCCGGAGGTCATCCGGGGGTGTTTTCGCTCAGTAGGGCTCTTCCAGCTTCTTGGTGAGCTCTTCGATGTTCTCCGGCGGCCAGTTGGGGATTTCCATGCCGAGATGGAGCCCCATCTGCGCCAGCACTTCCTTGATCTCGTTCAGCGACTTGCGACCGAAATTGGGGGTGCGGAGCATCTCGGCTTCGGTCTTCTGGACCAGATCGCCGATATAGATGATGTTGTCGTTCTTGAGGCAGTTGGCCGACCGGACCGACAGCTCGAGCTCGTCAACCTTGCGCAGCAGGTTCTTGTTGAAGGGCAGTTCGTCCTTCTTCTCTTCCTCGACGACCGCGGTCGGCTCCTCGAAGTTGATGAACAGCTGCAACTGGTCCTGCAGGATACGCGCCGCCAGGGCCACCGCGTCCTCCGGCGTCACGGCGCCGTTGGTCTCGATGGTCATGGACAGCTTGTCGTAGTCGGTGACCTGGCCGACGCGGGTGTTCTCGACCTTGTACGCGACCTTGCGCACCGGCGAGAAGATGGCGTCGATCGGGATCAGGCCGATCGGTGAGTCCTCGGGGCGGTTCTGCGACGCGGGCACATAGCCCTTGCCGCTCTCGACCGTGAACTCGATGTTGAGCTTGGCGCCCTCGTCCAGGGTGCACAGCACCAGATCCGGGTCCATGATCTCGATGTCGTGACCGACCTCGATCAGGCCGGCGGTGACTTCGCCGGGACCGACGGCGCGCAGATGCATGCGCTTCGGCCCCTCGCCATGCATGCGCAGGCCGAGGGTCTTGATGTTGAGGATGATGTCGGTGACGTCTTCACGCACGCCGGGGATCGACGAGAATTCGTGCAGCACGCCGTCGATCTGGATGGCGGTGACGGCAGCCCCCTGCAACGAGGACAGCAGCACACGGCGAAGAGAATTGCCGAGAGTCATGCCGAAGCCACGCTCCAGCGGCTCGGCAACGGCGGTGGCAACACGCAGCGGATCGGCCCCGGGCTCGACGTTGAGCTTATTGGGCTTAATCAGTTCCTGCCAATTCTTCTGAATCACGGGTGTGACCTCATGCTAGGAACGAATGAACGGTGGAGAACAGCGGTGCCGCCGACTTTCCCGAACCGGGGAAGCCAGCGGCGGACCGAAGTTCCGTGGAACTCGACTAGACGCGACGACGCTTGCGCGGCCGGCACCCGTTGTGCGGGATCGGCGTAACGTCACGGATCGAGGTGATCTGGAAACCAACTGCCTGCAACGCGCGCAGAGCCGATTCGCGACCGGCGCCGGGGCCTTTCACCTCGACCTCCAAGGTACGCATGCCGTGCTCCGAAGCCTTGCGGCCGGCATCCTCGGCCGCCATCTGGGCGGCATAAGGAGTCGACTTGCGCGAGCCCTTGAAGCCCTGCATGCCCGCCGACGACCAGGCAATGGTGTTGCCCTGGGCGTCGGTGATGGTGACCATGGTGTTGTTGAACGTGGCGTTTACGTGCGCCACGCCCGACGTAATGTTCTTGCGTTCGCGGCGACGAGGACGCGCGGCAGCAGCAGGCTTTGCCATCTGAGGTATTCCTTACTTCGTAACTTTCTTTTTGCCGGCAATCGGCTTCGCCGGACCCTTGCGGGTGCGGGCGTTGGTGTGGGTCCGCTGGCCACGCACCGGCAATCCGCGACGATGACGCAGGCCGCGATAGCAGCCCAGATCCATCAGACGCTTGATATGCATGGCGACATTGCGGCGCAGATCACCCTCGACCTGATAGTCGCGGTCGATCAACTCGCGGATCTTCAGCACTTCGTCGTCCGAAAGCTGATTGACGCGCCGGTCGGTGGGGATGCCCAGCGAGCTGGTGATCTCCCGGGCCTTGGCGCGGCCGATGCCGTGAATATAGGTCAGCGCGATAAGAACGCGCTTATTGGTCGGAATATTGACGCCAGCGATACGAGCCAAAGCTGGTTACTCCTTCACACAAAAAGTCCGCGCCATGATGCGCCCGGAGCCATTACCGAAAAAACACAACTCCAGGCCTCACCCACAACGGGGGAAACCGAAGGTGCGGGATTATAGGGTGATTCGGTCGAGAGTCAACCGTTTCGCCCCATCTTTTTACACCGATGCCGTTACCGCGCCGAATCGAGGATCGCTTCAAGCTCGCGGGTCACGTCGGCGATGTCCATGGTGCCGTCCACCAGCTTCAGCGCGCCCTTCTTGTCGTAATAGGGCAGCAGCGGCGCGGTCTGGGCGTGATAGGCGTCGAGCCGCTTGTTGACGGTCTCGGCATTGTCGTCGGGGCGGCGGACGAATTCGGTGCCGCCGCAGGAATCGCAGATGCCGGCAGTCTTGGGCTGCTGGAACTTCTCGTGGTAGCCGGCGCCGCACTTGCCGCAGGTGTAGCGGCCGGTGATGCGCTCGACGATGAAGGCGTCGGGCACCCGGATCTCGATGGCGAAATCCAGCTTCTTGCCCTTGTGCGCCATCATGGCGTCCAGCGCCTCGGCCTGGGCGACGGTGCGGGGAAAGCCGTCGAAGATGGCACCCTTCACCACGTCCGGCTGATCCAGGCGCTCGTCGATGATGGCGATGACGATATCGTCGGACACCAGTTGACCGGCATCCATCACCGCCTTGGCCCGCTTGCCCACCTCGGAGCCGGACGCCACCGCGGCGCGCAGCATGTCGCCGGTGGACAGTTGGACCAAGCCATACTTGTCCTGCAAACGCTTGGCTTGGGTTCCCTTGCCGCCACCGGGCGGCCCCAACAGAACGAGATTCATCAGGTGTCTCCCATTTCGTCTTTTTAAGTGCCTAGCGCCGTCCCCTCAGACGGGACTTCTTGATGAGTCCCTCGTACTGATGCGCCAACAGATGCGACTGAACCTGCGCCACCGTGTCCATGGTCACCGAGACCACGATCAGCAGGCTGGTGCCGCCGAAGTAGAACGGAACCGACCACTTGGAGATCAGCAGTTCCGGCAGGATGGACAGTATCGACAGATAGGCGGCGCCGACCACGGTCAGACGGGTCAACACGTAATCGAGATAGTCGGCGGTGTTCTTGCCCGGCCGGATGCCGGGGATGAAGCCGCCGTACTTCTTCAGATTCTCCGCCGTGTCCACGGGATTGAACACCACCGCGGTATAGAAGAACGAGAAGAACACGATCAGCGCCAGATACATGGTGATGTAGAGCGGCTGGCCCCGGCCCATGACCGCCGCGAACGAGGTCAGCCAATCCGAGCCGCCCCCCTGTGCCGCGAACTGGGCGATGGTCACCGGCATCAGCAGGATCGAGCTGGCAAAGATCGGCGGAATCACGCCCGAAGTGTTGACCTTGAGCGGCAGATGCGACGATTCGCCGCCGAACATCTTGTTGCCGACCTGGCGCTTGGGATACTGGACGATGATCCGCCGCTGGGCGCGCTCCATGAAAACGATGAAGCCGATCACCACCACCGACATGATCAGGATGCCGATGATCACCAGCACCGGCAGGGCGCCGGTCCGGCCCAGTTCCAGGGTGTTCTTGATGGCCACCGGAAGCTCGGCGACGATGCCGGCCATGATGATCAGCGAGGTGCCCTGACCGATGCCGCGCGCGGTGATCTGCTCACCCAGCCACATCAGGAACAAGGTGCCGCCGGTCAGCGTCACCACGGCGGTGAAGCGGAACAGCAGGTGGTTGTCGATCATCACCGCCGCGCCGCGGGACCCGGACATGCTCTCGAGCCCGACGGCGATGCCGTAGGACTGGAATATGGCGATCACCACGGTGAGGTAGCGGGTGTACTGGTTGATCTTCTTGCGGCCGGCCTCGCCCTCCTTCTTCACCGCTTCCAGCGAGGGGACCACGGTGGTCATCAGCTGGAGGATGATGGAGGCCGAGATGTAGGGCATGATGTTCAAGGCGAAGATGGTCATACGGTGCAACGCACCGCCGGCCAGCATGTCGAACATCCCCAGCATGCCGCCGCCGCTCTGCTTGAACAGATCGCCGAGCACATGGGGGTCCACACCCGGCAGGGGAATCCAGGTCCCCAGACGGTAGACGATGAGAGCCCCGAGGGTGAACCAGATCCTCTTCTTGAGGTCGGTCGCCTTCGCGAGCACACCAAAGTTCAAATTCGCGGCGAGTTGCTCGGCAGCGGAGGCCATGCCTTACTCCGGGGTTGGTGGTGCCGGTCCGGTTCGCGGGCGACTATATCCGCGCTCGCGACCGCACCACAAATCCTGAATTTGTCAAATGATCCGGGTCAACCGACCCGGATCACCCTGACCCTACGCGAAACGACCGTCGGCCCCGAGAGAGGGCCGCGATCGTCAGCCCTCGACGACCGGAACGGCCTTGGGGGCGATGACGATGACCGTTCCACCCGCCTTCTCGACGGCGGCGATAGCGGCGGCCGACGCGCCGGTAACCTCGAAGGTCACCTTGGCGGTCAGTTCACCACGCGCCAGCAGACGGACGCCGTCGTAGATCTTGCCGATCAGGCCGGCGGCCTGCAGCACCACGGCCGTGATCGGCTTCGACACGTCGAGACGCTTCTCGTCGATGGCCTTCTGGACGCGACCGAGGTTGATCTCGGAGAATTCCTTGGGGAACGGGACGTGGAAGCCCCGCTTGGGCAGACGACGGTAGATGGGCATCTGACCGCCTTCGAAGCCATTGATGGCCACGCCGGTGCGGGAGCTCTGACCCTTGACGCCCGAGCCAGCGGTCTTGCCCTTGCCCGAGCCGATGCCGCGGCCGACGCGCTTTGCCTTGTAGCGCGCGCCCTCGTTGTCGCGAAGTTCGTTCAGCTTCATTTCTTTTCGTCCTCATCACCAAAACGCCGGGGGCCGAAGCCCCCGGACATTCGGATATCCTTAGTCTTCCACCTGCACCAGGTGCCGAACCTTGGCGATCATACCACGCACCGCCGGAGTATCCTCCAGCACGCTGCTACGACGCATCTTGTTCAGCCCCAGACCCACCAGGGTGGCGCGCTGATCGGCCGGACGGCCGATCGGGCTCCCCACCTGGGTGACCTTGACGGTGGCTTTGGCGGCAGTGTCTTTCTTGGCGGCCATTGGTCGAGCCCTCCTCAAGCGCCGGCGGCAGCCGCGGCAGCGGCTCCGTCACGGCGGCCGATGATCTCGCCGACCTTCTTGCCACGCTTGGCGGCAACCGAGCGCGGAGACGCCAGGTTGACCAGAGCGGCGAAGGTCGCCTTGATCATGTTGTGCGGGTTGGAGGTGCCGAGGCACTTGGCCACGACGTCCTGCACGCCCATGGTTTCGAATACGGCGCGCATGGGGCCGCCGGCGATGATGCCGGTACCGGCCGGAGCGGCCCGCAACACGACGCGACCGGCGCCGAAGCGGCCGAACGAGTCATGATGCAGCGTGCGGCCTTCGCGAAGCGCGATCTTGACCATGTTGCGCTTGGCCTGTTCGGTGGCCTTGCGGATGGCTTCCGGAACTTCGCGGGCCTTGCCGGAACCGTAACCGACGCGACCCTTGGCGTCACCGACCACGACCAGGGCGGCGAAGGCGAACCGACGGCCACCCTTCACCACCTTGGCGACGCGATTGATGTGCACCAGCTTATCGACGAATTCAGATTCCTCGCGCTCGCGGGGGGTCTGTTCGCCGCCGCGGCCACGGCCGCGATCACTACGCTCGCCGCCGCGGCCCCGTTCGGGCCGATCACTAGTGGTGGGAGTACGTGCCATTGCTCATCATCCTCAGAAAGACAGGCCGCCTTCGCGGGCCGCGTCGGCCAGGGCCTTGACCCGACCGTGGTAGATGTAGCCGCCACGGTCGAACACCACCTCGGTGATGCCGGCCGCTTTGGCCCGCTCGGCGATCAGCTTGCCGACGGCGGCCGCAGCCCCCTTGTCGGCGCCGGTCTTCAAATTGCCCTTCAGCTCCTTGTCGAGCGTCGAAGCGGCGGCCAGGGTGACGCCGTTGGCGTCGTCGATCACCTGGACGTAGATGTTCTTGCCCGAGCGGAACACCGACAGCCGGACCCGGCCGTGGCTCTTTGCTTTGAGGCTTTGACGAGCGCGCCGCTTGCGGCGCTCGAACAGATCTTTCGGCGTCATCATGGCGGTGCCCTCTACTTCTTCTTACCTTCCTTACGAAGGATGGTCTCGGTTGCGTATTTGATACCCTTGCCCTTGTAGGGCTCGGGACCACGGAAGGCGCGGATTTCCGCCGCAATCTGGCCGACGCGCTGACGATCGCGGCCGGAGATCGAGACGGCGGTCGGCTTCTCGCACTTGATGGTGACATCGTCCGAAATCGGATAGTTGATGTCGTGCGAATAGCCGAGCTGCAGCTTGAGGAACTTGCCCTCGACGGCAGCGCGGTAACCGACGCCGTTGATCTCGAGATTGACGGTGAAGCCGTCGGAGACGCCCTTGACCATGTTGTTCAGCAGGGCACGGGTGGTGCCCCACATCATGCGGGCTTCCTTGGTTTCGTTTTTGGGCTTCACCCAGATCAGGTTGCCGTCGAGGGTGACCTCGACGTTTTCCCTGGCGGTGAGCTGGGACTCGCCCAGCTTGCCCTTGACGGTGATATCGGGACCGGAAATCTGAACGGTAACCCCCGACGGCACCGAGACGGGATATTTGCCGACTCGCGACATGTGAGAGCCCTCCTCAGAATACTTCGCAGAGGACTTCGCCGCCGACATTCTGAGTACGAGCCTCAGTGTCGGACATGACGCCGCGCGGGGTCGAGAGGATGGTGATCCCCAGCCCGTTGGCGACGCGGCGAAGGTCGGCGATCTTGGAATAGACGCGACGGCCCGGAGTGGACACGCGCGAGATTTCCCGGATCACCGGCTGACCCTCGTGATACTTGAGTTCAATGTTGAACTCGGCGATGCCGGGACGAACGTCGACGCGGGCGAAACCGCGAATGTAACCTTCGCGCTTCAACACTTCGAGAACGTTGGCGCGCAGATTCGACGCCGGCGACTTGACGGTGGCCTTGATCGCCCGCTGTCCGTTGCGGATGCGGGTGATCATGTCGGCGAGAGGATCGGTCATAGACATAGACGTAAGCCCTCCCTTACCAGCTGGACTTGGTCATGCCGGGAATCTGGCCCTGCGAGGCGAGCTCGCGCAGCTTGTTCCGGCACAGTTTGAACTTGCGATAGTTGCCGCGCGACCGGCCGGTCAGTTCGCAGCGCAGACGCACGCGAACCTTGGCCGAATTGCGGGGCAACTGAGCCAGCTTGAGGGTCGCTTCGAAGCGCTCCTCGGGGCTGGCCTCGCGGTCGTTGGCGACCGCCTTCAACTTGGCGCGGCGAGCGGCAAACTGCTTTGCCATGCGCTCGCGCTTGTGGTTGCGCTCGACGGAGCTGACCTTAGACATTGCCTATAACTCCACTCAAGCCACGAACGGCATGTCGAAACCCTTGAGGAGCGACTTGGCTTCCTCGTTGGTCTCGGCTGTCGTGACGAAGATGATGTCCATGCCCCGAGTGGTCTCGACCTTGTCGTAGTCGATTTCGGGGAATATGAGCTGCTCCTTGAGGCCCAGCGAGTAGTTGCCGCGGCCGTCGAAGCTCTTGCCGTTGACGCCGCGGAAATCGCGGACGCGCGGCAGGGCGATGTTGATCAACCTGTCGAGGAACTCGTACATGCGATCGGCGCGAAGAGTGACCTTGCAGCCCACCACCTGGCCTTCGCGCAGTTTGAACTGGGCGATGGAGGTCTTGGCCTTGGTCACCACCGGCTTCTGACCGGCGATGAGGGTCAACTCGGCGACCGCCGACTCGATCTTCTTGGCATCCTGGGCGGCTTCACCGACGCCCATGTTGATGACGATCTTCGTCAGCTTCGGAACCTGCATGGGGTTCGCATAGTTGAACTCCGTCTGCAGGGCCGGCTTAACGACCGTCTCGTAGTGCTTACGCAAGCGTGCCATCTGACTGTCCTTTCGCCCTATCGGTCGATGACTTCGCCGGAGCGGCGCGCGATGCGCACTTTCCGGCCGTCTTCGAGGATCTTGTGACCGATGCGGGTCGGCTTGCCGTCCTTGGGATCTTCGTGGGCGACGTTGGAGACGTGGATGGACGCCTCCTTCTCCACGATCCCGCCCTGCGCGGTGGCGGACGGACGAGTGTGACGCTTCACCAGGTTGACACCCTGGACGATGACGCGCTGCTCTTTCGGGCTGGCGGAGATGACTTCGCCCTTCTTGCCCTTGTCCTTACCGGCGAGCACGACGACCCGATCACCCTTCTTCACGTTCATGGAGGACATTTAGAGGACCTCCGGCGCGAGAGAGATGATCTTCATGAACTTCTTACCGCGAAGCTCACGGGTGACCGGCCCGAAGATACGGGTGCCGATGGGTTCGCCCTGCTTGTTGATGAGCACGGCGGCATTGGTGTCGAACCGGATCGCCGAGCCATCGGCCCGACGAATTTCCTTGGCGGTGCGAACGATGACGGCGCGATGCACGTCACCCTTCTTCACACGACCGCGCGGGATCGCCTCCTTGATGGAAACGACAATGACGTCGCCCACCGTGGCGATGGTGCGGTGAGAACCGCCCAACACCTTGATGCACTGCACCCGGCGGGCACCCGAATTATCGGCGACGTCCAGGTTGGTTTGCATCTGGATCATATTGTGTCTTCCTTATCCCAGATCCGCTCTCGTCAAGCCTGCGGCTCGACGATCACTTCCCAGCTCTTCGTCTTGGACAGCGGGCGGCACTCGCAGATGCGGACAGTGTCGCCGGCCTTGAAGACGTTGTTTTCGTCGTGGGCGTGATACTTCTTCGAGCGACGGATGAACTTCTTGTAGATCGGGTGCATGACGCGCCGCTCGACGCGCACCACCACGGTCTTGTCCATCTTGTCGCTCGTCACGACCCCTTGAAGAATGCGCTTCGGCATGTCGCGTGGTCTCCTTAGGACGCGCTTTTGGCGCGCTCGCCGAGCAGCGTCTTGATGGTCGCGATTTCACGACGCACGGCACGCACTCGGGCAGTGTTCTCCAGCTGGCCGGAAGCCCGCTGGAAGCGAAGGTTGAACTGCTCCTTCTTGAGCTCCAGAACCCGCTCCTTGAGCTGGTCCGGAGTCTTTTGGCGCAGATCGGCAGCCTTGGTCGCCATGGCTCAGATCTCCCCGATGCGGCAGACGAACTTGGTCTTGATCGGCAGCTTGGCGGCCGCCAATTCGAAACCGTGACGCGCGATCTCTTCCGACACGCCATCCACTTCGAAGAGGATACGGCCGGGAGCGACGCGAGCGACCCAGAATTCCGGGGCGCCCTTACCGGAGCCCATGCGGACTTCGGCCGGCTTGGACGACACCGGCAGATCCGGGAAAATCCGGATCCACACCCGGCCCTGACGCTTCATGTGACGAGTCAGGGCACGACGGGCCGCCTCGATCTGGCGGGCGGTGATGCGCTCGGGCTCCAGGGCCTTGAGGCCGAAGGCGCCGAAATTCAAGGCCGAACCACCCTTGGTCACACCCTTGATCCGGCCCTTATGGGCCTTGCGGTATTTAGTACGCTTGGGCGAAAGCATCTCTCAAACCCTTCTATCAGCGGCCCGCAGGGGTGGTCTCACCCGCCGCGCGCTTGTCCTGGGCCATGGGGTCATGGGCGAGGATCTCGCCCTTGAACACCCAAACCTTGACGCCGCAAGTGCCATAGGTGGTCTTGGCGGTGCCCACACCGTAATCGACGTCGGCGCGCAGCGTGTGCAGCGGCACGCGGCCTTCGCGATACCACTCCATACGGGCGATTTCGGCGCCGCCCAGACGACCGGAGCAGTTGATCCGGATGCCCTGGGCGCCGAGACGCATGGCCGACTGAACCGCGCGCTTCATGGCGCGACGGAAGGCGACCCGGCGCTCCAGCTGCTGAGCGATGGACTCGGCCACCAACTGAGCGTCCAGTTCCGGCTTGCGGATCTCGACGATGTTCAGGTGAACCTCGGCGCCGGTCATCTTGGACAGCTCCTTGCGGAGCACCTCGATATCCGCGCCCTTCTTGCCGATCACCACACCCGGACGAGCGGTATGAATGGTGATGCGGGCCTTCTTGGCGGGACGCTCGATGACCACGCGCGACACGCCGGCCTGGGCCAGCTTCTCGCGCAGATACTTGCGGAGCTTCAGATCCTGGTGGAGCAGCTTGGCGTAGTTCTCATCCGCGAACCACCGGGAGTCCCACGTGCGGTTGATCCCGACACGAAGGCCGATCGGATTGACTTTCTGACCCATCTGGTTACTCCCCCGCCGTTTCGGCGCGTTCGCGCACGATGACGGTCAGATTGCTGAACGGCTTTTCGATCCGGCTCGAACGGCCACGGGCCCGGGAGGCGAACCGCTTCATCACCATGGCCTTGCCCACATGGGCTTCGGCCACGTAGAGCCGGTCAACGTCGAGCTGATGGTTGTTCTCGGCGTTGGCGATGGCCGACTGCAAGACCTTGCGAACCTCGACGGCGATACGCCGCTTGGAGAAGGTCAGTGCATTCAGCGCCACCTCGGCCTTGAGACCACGAATGCTCTCGGCAACCAGGTTGAGCTTGCGGGGGCCGGTACGGATGGTCGCAGCGAAGGCTTTCGCCTCGTTATCCGCCAGGACCCGCTCTGTGGATTTCTTGCCCATGGCTACTTCCTCTTCGCCTTCTTGTCGACGGCGTGGCCGTAGAACGTCCGGGTCGGCGAGAACTCACCGAACTTGTGACCGATCATATTCTCGGTCACCAGTACGGGGATGAACTTCTGGCCGTTATAGACGCCAAAGGTCAAGCCGACGAACTGCGGCAGGATGGTCGAACGACGCGACCAGATCTTGATAACCTCGTTGCGGCCACTGGCACGGGCCTTGTCGGCCTTGCCCAGCATATAGCCGTCGAGGAAGGGGCCTTTCCAAACGGAACGAGCCATTTTCCAGCCCCTCCTACTGAGTCTGACGGCGGCGCATAATCAGCCGGTCCGTCTTCTTGTTGCTACGCGTCTTCTTACCCTTGGTCGGCTTGCCCCAGGGCGTGACCGGATGACGGCCGCCCGAGGTCTTGCCTTCACCACCGCCATGCGGGTGATCGACCGGGTTCATGGCGACACCACGAACGCTGGGGCGACGACCCAACCACACGGAACGGCCAGCCTTGCCCAGCGAGACGTTCTGCTGGTCGGGGTTGGACACGGCGCCGATGGTGGCCATGCACTCGCCGCGGACCATGCGAAGCTCGCCCGAGGACAGCCGGAGCTGGGCATAGCCCTGATCCTTGCCGACCAGCTGGACATAGGTGCCGGCGGAGCGGGCCAACTGAGCCCCCTTGCCCACCTTGAGCTCCACGTTGTGCACGATGGTGCCGACGGGAACGTTCTTCAGCGGCATGGCGTTGCCCGGCTTGATATCGACCTTCTCGCCGGCGATGACCTGATCACCGACCGCGAGGCGCTGCGGCGCGATGATGTAGTTCTTCTCGCCGTCGGCATAGCTGATCAGCGCGATGAAGGCGGTACGGTTGGGATCGTATTCCAACCGCTCGACCGTCGCCGGCATGTCGAACTTGGTCCGCTTGAAGTCGATCAGGCGGTAGCGGCGCTTATGCCCGCCGCCACGCCAGCGCATGGTGATACGACCGGTGTTGTTGCGGCCGCCCTTGGAACGCAGACCTTCGGTCAGCGCCTTCTCGGGCTTGCCCTTCCAGAGTTCCGAACGATCGACCTGGACCAATTGGCGGCGGCCCGGCGTCGTCGGCTTGAATGTCTTCAGTGCCATGGCGTCAGACTCCCGTGGTCACGTCGATGGAGTGGCCCTCGGCCAGGGTAACGACCGCCTTCTTGACGTCGTTGCGCACGCCGATACGACCGCGGAACCGCTTGACCTTGCCCTTCTGGATCAGGGTATTCACGGCGGTGACCTTCACCCCGAAAATCCCTTCGACAGCGGCTTTGATCTCCGGCTTGGTCGCATCCAGCGGAACCTTGAAGGTCACCTGGCGGAACTCGGAACCCATGGTCGCCTTTTCGGTGATCACGGGGGCGCGGACGACGTCGTACATCCGCTCCTTGCTGATGACGAGCTTGCTCATTTCAGGCGAGCCTCCAGGGCTTGCACCGCGTCCTTGGTCAGGACCAAGGTGTCGCGACGCAGGATGTCGTAGACGTTGGCGCCCATCTGCGGCAGCACATCCACATAGGGGATGTTGCGGGTGGCCAGCGCGAAGTTGCCGTCCACGGCACCACCGTCGATGACCAGCACCGAGGTCCAACCGAGCTTGGACAGACGCGCCGCCAGCTCCTTGGTCTTCGGGCTGCCCGCCACGGCGGTGTCCAGCACGATCAGCTTGCCGTCGGCGACCTTGGCCGACAGCGCGGTCTTCAGCGCCAGCTTACGCACCTTCTTGGGCAGGTCGTGGGCATGGGAGCGCACGACCGGGCCGAAGATGGTGGCGCCGCCACGGAACTGCGCGGAACGCAGCGAACCCTGACGGGCGCGGCCGCCACCCTTCTGATTGAAGGGCTTCTTGGTGGTGCCGGAGATCTCGCTGATCCCCTTGGTCTTGTGATTGCCGGACTGGCGCTTGGCCAGCTGCCAGTTCACCGCGCGGAACAAGATGTCCGTGCGCACCGGCAGACCGAACACGGCATCGGCCAGTTCGATCTCGCCGACGGTCTGGTTGTCCAGGCTGATTACGTTCGTCTTCATCGCCGTTATTCCTTACTGCTCGCCGGCATCGGCCGCGGGAGCGTCAACGGCGGAGGCGACAGCACCCTTGATACCGGCCGGGAACGGCACGCCATCGGGCAACTTGCGCTTCACCGCGTCGCGGACGAGCACCCAGGTCCCCTCGTGACCGGGAACCGACCCCTTGACCAGGATCAGGCCGCGATCCACATCGGTGGAGACCACCGTGAGGTTCTGGGTGGTCACTTGCGTGGCCCCCATGTGACCGGCCATCTTCTTGCCCTTGAACACCTTGCCGGGGTCCTGGCGCTGACCGGTCGAACCATGGGACCGGTGAGACACGGAAACGCCGTGGGTCGCTTCAAGGCCACGGAAGTTCCAGCGCTTCATGGCGCCGGCAAATCCCTTGCCGATGGTGGTGCCGGTGACATCCACGAACTGGCCGGGGATGAAATGGGCGGCGGAGAGCTCGGCGCCAACCTCGAGAATGTTCTCGGCGGACACACGGAACTCGACAACCTTCTTCTTGGGCTCGACCTTGGCCTTGGCGAAGTTGGCGCGAGCAGGCTTGCTCACATTCTTCACCTTGGCCTTGCCTGCGCCAAGCTGGACGGCCAGATAGCCGTCGGTTTCCACAGAGCGGGTCGAGACCACCTGACAGGTGTCGACCTTCAGCACGGTGACGGGCACATGGGTGCCGTCCGCGGTGAAGATCCTCGTCATGCCGACCTTCTGGGCGATGAGACCGGATCGCATCGTTTTCTTCCTTAGAGCTTGATCTCGACGTCGACGCCGGCGGCCAGGTCGAGCTTCATCAGCGCATCAACGGTCTGGGGCGTCGGATCGACGATGTCCAGCAAACGCTTATGCGTGCGAATTTCGAACTGCTCGCGCGACTTCTTGTCGATATGCGGGCTACGGTTGACGGTGAACTTCTCGATCCGGCTCGGAAGCGGGATCGGTCCGCGCACCTGCGCCCCGGTCCTCTTGGCGGTGTTCACGATCTCGCGGGTGCTCTGGTCGAGCACACGGTGATCGAACGCCTTGAGGCGGATGCGGATGTTCTGGCTTTCCATGTTCAAGTCATCCGTCAAATCGGACCGGCGCCCCACAAAAAATGGGGCGCCGGTCTGTGTGAATTCGTTAGGTTCAAAGAACCTCCCGCAGTCAGCTGGCCCCTCACCGTAGCGATGGTCGGGACCGGCTCTTACGGAAACAGCCGAAGCAGAAGCGCGGTTTATACAGAGACTCTGGGGGCTTGGCAAGGGGAGTCATGTACTTTTCTTGACCACGCCCCGCAGGACCGACGCGGGTTCACCCGCGCACCGGCGCCACATCCGTGTGCGTGAAGTCGCCTCCCTTGAACAGCAGCGGTTCGCCCGTATCCTTGGCCAGGGCATAGGCGAAGCAATCGCCGAAATTGAGACGGGCGGGGTGACCGCTTCCCTTGCCGAAATCACGGTAGGCGTCCCGCGCGATCCGCGCCTGGGCTTCGGTAACCGGCTCGATGGTGAGGCCCGCCGCCTTGACCAACTCGTCGAAGCGCCGGCTCGCGACCGGATCGCGGCTGCCGTCGATGACGACAGCGGCCTCAAGGAAGTTGGCGGCGGAGATCCGTCGAAGCGAAGCCCGCTCGATCGCCATGGCGCAAAACGCCGCCTCCGGTTCATCGCGTAGAATGGCGATCAGGGCCGAGGTATCAACGATCATCGCGGCAATCCGTCGTCATCATACAGCAGGTCGCCATGATCGGCCGAGCGGAACGGCTCCTTCAGGCGGGACGCACAGTCCTTGCCGATGGACAGCAGGCGCTCGGACAGGGGGGACTCCCGTTCGCGGCGCATTCGGTCAAGACGCTCGCGGACCGCCACCGTCACCGCCGCCGCCATGCTTTCCCCGGTCAGCCCCGCAAGCTCCTGCGCCAACCGATGAGCCTCGTCGTTCTTGATGTTCAGACTCACGATGACACCTGTCTACCCTGATGAGGAGGCATTCTACCATGCGGCCGCCTTGGGGTAAATCCGACTGAGCATCCGTCGCGTTTCTTGATCTGCCGACCTCCGAGGCATACAGATGCCAGAGCCTATGCTGCGACCGAGGAGTCTGGCCATGGTGATGAACTCCGAACGACATGTCCGCCTGTTCCGCCTCGGCCGCAACCAAGCGGTCCGCATTCCGCGCGAATTCGAACTGCCGGGTCATGACGCCGTCATGCGCAAGGACGACAACCGGCTGATCATTGAGCCGATGCCGAAAAAGTCACTGCTGGCGGTACTGGCGAGCCTTGAGCCGCTTGACGAGGGTTTCCCTGTCATTGAGGACCTACCACCCGAACCAGTGGAACTGTAAAATCACGATGGCTGGCCGACCGCAGCCCCTACTATGACATTTCATTCGACGGCACAACCCCCTGTACTGATAGAAATACCTTATTCAAAAATGGCAGAGTGCCATCACGGGGATGGGACCGGACTAAACCGTTTGGAAGGAGCAACAGTCATGCAGCTTCGCGTTGTCGCCACCATTAGCACTCTCCTTGCCGTGGCCTGCGCCCCCCCAGTCTCCGCACAGAGCGCCTCCACATGGGAGATAACGGCGATTCACCTGGGAATGTCGCCAAGCGAAGCTGTAGGAATGGCTCAGTCAAATATAGCCGGTGCAAAGGTTAATGACGTAACCGGCTCCTTGACGTTTGGGACATATACCGACCATGAACGGACTTTTGGCGCCGAGGTGATTGCGAACGATTTTATTCGGCTCCTCGCTGTTTCAAGTGGGTAGCTTGAGTTCGAGTCGGCCAGCGATCAGGTAGATAATCGCCTTGAGGTTGCGGGTTGATCGGTAGCCCCTGGCTTTGGCCTTGGCCGCTTGAACGAGGCTATTGATGCCTTCG
>NZ_CAINTR010000010.1 GCF_903853455.1 uncultured Magnetospirillum sp. | reverse complement strand
CAAGCTTAACGCCGCCGTGGGCGCCAGCCGCGCCGCGGTGGACGCCGGCTTCGTGCCCAACGACTTCCAGGTCGGCCAGACCGGCAAGATCGTCGCCCCCGACCTCTACATCGCGGTCGGCATCTCGGGCGCCATCCAGCACCTGGCCGGCATGAAGGATTCCAAGGTCATCGTCGCCATCAACAAGGACGAGGAGGCCCCCATCTTCCAGGTGGCCGACTACGGCCTGGTGGCCGACCTGTTCAAGGTGTTGCCTGAATTGTCCGCCGCGTTGGGAGCCAAGTTATGACCGCTTACATTCCGCCGCTGCGCGACATCAAGTTCACCCTGGAAGAGCTGGTCGGGCTGGAGCAGGTCACCGCCCTGCCGGGCTTCGAGGAGGCGACGTCGGAACTGGCCGACAGCATCCTGGAAGAGGCCGGACACATGGCCGAGGGCATCCTGGCGCCGCTCAACCGGGTCGGCGACGAGGTCGGCGCGGTCATGGAGAACGGGGTGGTCCGCACCGCCGAGGGCTGGGGCGCCGCCTGGAATGCCCTGGTCGAGGGCGGCTGGAACGGCCTGCCCTTCGCCGCCGAATGGGGCGGCATGGGCCTGCCCAACCTGCTGAACACCGCCGTGCACGAGATGTGGCAGGCGGCCAACATGGCCTTCACCCTGTGTCCCATGCTGACCCAGGGCGCGGTCAACGCCATCCGCCTCTACGGCTCCGACGCCCAGAAGGCGTTCTACCTGCCCAAGATGGTGAGCGGCGAGTGGACCGGCACCATGAACCTGACCGAGCCCCAGGCCGGCTCCGACCTGTCGGCGGTGCGCACCAAGGCGGTGCCCGACGGCGACCACTTCCGCCTGTCCGGCCAGAAGATCTTCATCACCTATGGCGACCACGACCTGGCCGGCAACATCGTCCATCTCGTCCTCGGCCGGCTGCCCGACGCGCCCGCCGGGGTCAAGGGCATCTCGCTGTTCGTGGTGCCCAAGGTCAATCCCGACGGCAGCGCCAACGACGTCAAATGCGTCTCGCTGGAGCACAAGCTGGGCATCCATGGCAGCCCCACGGCGGTCATGTCGTTCGGCGACCATGACGGCGCGGTGGGCGAGCTGATCGGCCAGCCCAATCGCGGCCTGGAATACATGTTCGCCATGATGAACCACGCAAGGCTGGCGGTGGGGCTGCAAGGCCTCGCCATCGCCGAGCGGGCCTATCAGCAGGCCCGCGACTACGCCCGCGAACGGGTGCAGGGGCGCCCGGTGGGCTGGACCGCAAGCGGTTCAGCCGGCATCGTCCACCATCCCGATGTGCGCCGGCTGCTGATGACCATGAAGTGCCAGATCGAGGCCATGCGCGGCATCCACTACACCGCCGCCGCCGCCGTCGACGTGGCGCACTCCCATCCCGACGCCGACCGCCGTGCCGAGGCGCAGCAGATGGTCGAGCTGCTGACCCCCATCGCCAAGGGCTGGTGCACCGAGGTGGGCCAGACCATCGCCTCGCTGGGGGTCCAGGTCCATGGCGGCATGGGCTATATCGAGGAAACCGGCGCCGCCCAGCATCTGCGCGACGCCCGCATCACCACCATCTACGAAGGCACCACCGCCATTCAGGCCAATGATCTGGTCAACCGCAAGATCCTGCGCGACAAGGGCGTGGGCATCGCCAAACTGCTGGCCGAGATCAAGGCCGTCGCCGTCGAACTGAGCGGCGACGCCGATGCCAGCCTGACCGTGATCGGCCAGCGCATGGTCGAGGCGGTCGGCTCGGCCGAGCGGGTGGTGGCCTGGATCGTCGAGGCCCAGACCCAGGACCCGCGCCTGCCGGCGGCGGCGGCGGTGCCGGTGCTGGAGCTGATGGGGCAGTTGGTGGGCGGCCACATGCTGGCCCGCGCCGCCGGCATCGCCAAGGCCCGCGTCACCGAGGGCGCCGACCATGACGGCTTCTACGCCGCCAAGCTGGTGACCGGCCGCTTCTTCGCCGAGCATGTGCTGTGCCACGTGGCGGCGCTGGAGCGCACCGCCATCAGCGGCTCGGCGAGCGTGATGGGGTTGGACGAGGCGTTGCTGTAGGCGGCCCGCCCGCCGATTGAGGGCGCCGCTGGTCGGTTCCGATCAGCGGGATGCGGTATCAGGCGCCGTTCCAAGAAAAACCCTCTCCCCACGGGGGGAGAGGGAGTCGAAAGCCAGTGAGATGGGCAAGGAGCGGTGGGAGTCCAAAATCCTCCCCGCCCGTCCCGGCGTTCAGCCGTCCTGCTTGCGCAGATCCCTGACCCGGATCGCCTTGCCCATGGAGCGCGGCAATTCGCCCGGCAGCCGCACGATGACCTCGCACGACACGCCGACGATGGACTTGATGTGGTGACGGAGCTGATGGGCGAGGTGGGTGCGGCTGTCCTCGCTCTCGTCGGCCAGGGCCTCGGTCTCCACCGTCAGATGGTCCAGCGAACCCTGGCGCGACAGGGTCAGCAGGTATTGCGGCGCCACACCGGGGAAACCGACCAGCACCGCCTCGATCTGGCTGGGATAGACGTTGACGCCCCGGATGATCATCATGTCGTCGTTGCGGCCGGTGACCCGCAGGATGCGCACATGGGTGCGGCCGCAGGCGCAGGGCTCGTCGATCAGCCGGGTGATGTCGCGGGTGCGGTAGCGCACCATGGGCAGCGCCTGCTTGGTGAGCGTGGTGATCACCAGCTCGCCCTGGGCGCCCATGGGCAGCGGTTGCAGCGTGTCGGGATCGACCACCTCGAACAGGAAGTGATCCTCCCAGCCGTGCAGGCCGCAGCGATGCTCGCATTCGATGGCGACGCCCGGCCCCATGATCTCGGACAGGCCGTACATGTCGCAGGCCCGAATCCCCAAGCGCTTGTCCAGTTCGGCCCGCATGGTCTCGCTCCACGGCTCGGCGCCGAACACGCCGATCTGGAGGCCGGAACCGGCCAGATCGACGCCCATGCTCTCGGCCACCTCGGCGATGTTGAGCGCGTAGGAGGGTGTCGCCGCCAGGACGCGGGCGCCGAAATCGCTGATCAGCCCCACCTGCTTTTCGGTGTTGCCGCCCGACATGGGCACCACCGAGCATTTCAGCCGCTCGGCGCCGTAATGGAAGCCGAGGCCGCCGGTGAACAGCCCGTAGCCATAGGCGTTGTGGACCACGTCGCCCGGCCGCGCCCCGGTCGCCGCCAGCGAGCGGGCCATCAGATTGGCCCAGTCGTTGAGGTCGCCCTCGGTATAGCCCACCACGGTGGGCTTGCCGGTGGTGCCGGAACTGGCGTGGAGGCGCACCACCTGCTCGCGCGGGACCGCGAACAGCCCGAACGGGTAATTGTCGCGCAGGTCGGTCTTGACCATGAAGGGGAAGCGGGCGAGGTCTTCCAGATGCTTGAGGTCGTCGGGCTTCACCCCGGCGGCGTCGAAGCTTTTGCGGTAATGCGCCACATTGGCATAGGCATGGGCCAGCAGGGCCTTCAGCCGCTCCAGTTGAAGCCGGCGCAGGCCGGCGCGGTCGAGGCGCTCGAATTCGGGCGCGAACATATACGGTGCGGCGTTTTGTGCCGTCATGTGATCCCTCCCACTCTCTCCGACGCCCTTTGGCGGGCGTTTGGTATTATTTCGGCGGAATTTCCCGCCAGCCCGGCTTGAAGCCGGGGCCCGACTCCCCCGAGCCGCGGGCCGGGGAATGCGCGATGGCGAAGCCCTGGTTATGGGCCGCCTTGGTGACGATGGTGATCTTCAGCGCCCAGCCGCCCAGCATGGCGGTCAATCCCGCCGCCGCCAGCGCCGCCAGCGCCAGATCGGGCATGATGCCAGCCGCCATCAGCAGCATCACCGGCATGACATTGCCGCCCAGGGTGAAGGGAGCGGAAAAGGCCACCAGCACCGCCGCCGCCTGAACCGGAGCGCCGCCGGCCACCATGCGGCGGCGATAGAACATCCAGACGAACAGCCGGGCCGCTACCGCGCCGATCAGGGTTCCGGCCACCCAGTCGGGGGCGGCGCCGTCCAGCACCAACGGTGCCAGCAGCAGCAGAATCCCGGCGCCCTCGGCGATGCCGGTGGACAGGATCAACGGCATGATCAGCGGCGAGCGCCAGGTGGGAATGCCCTTGGCCGCTTCCATGATGCGGCACTGGCAGTAGAGATAGGCGAGCGCCGGAATCCAGATCAGCTTGACCAGATCGGGGAAGACCAGGGCGGCGGCGCCCAGCGGGAACAGCACGCCGGCGACCATGGCCTCGCGGGTCATCCAACTGCGCTTGCCGCCCCGCAACACGTTGATGGAACGCAGCGGCCGCCCGATCTCCAGAAACACGCTGAACAGGCCGAGCCCCACCAGCCCCAGCCCCACCACCAGCAGGATCGGACTGGTGAAGCCGCGAAACGCCCCCAGCGACACCAGGATCAAGAGGCCGGTGCCCGAGCCGCCGCCGATGAAATTGCCGGCGGCACGCAGGTCCCAGGCGGTTTGCAACCACGGCGCCAGGCCGAGATGGCGCATGCCGACTTCGGGCTCGTCTTGCTCGCTCATGATGCTTGCCCCTCAAGCACCCGGAGAGAAAGGCTTTTAAACCCACCGTCATGCCCGGACATGTTCCGGGCATCCACGCCGTTCCGCGCCATAACCGCCGAGACCTGCGGCACCACGTGGATCACCGGGTCAAGCCCGGTGATGACGGAAAGGGGAAATCGCATCCGTCCCGGGAACCTCTTCTCGGCCTTGCTCATGATTCCTCGGTCTCCCACAGATAGTGAATATTGGGACCGGTTCCGAGTTCCTCGTGCATGCGAAACGACTTGTTCTTCTTCAGCAGTTTGCTGATGTTGCTGTCGGGGTTGTCCAGGTCGCCGAATTGCAGCGCGTTGGACAGGCAGGAATTGACGCAAGCGGGCGTGGCCTCGGGATCGATGCCGGGGGTCAGCCCCTTGGCCAGCCCGGTATCGATACGGTCGACGCAGAAGGTGCACTTCTGCGCCACGCCAAGCAAGCGCTCATCGAATCGCTGGGTCTCGTTGTCGGTGGCCTCGCCCTTGAAGGCGAAGGTCGGCTTGGTGACCTTGTAGCGCGCCTGATAAGGGCAGGCGATGATGCAATAGCCGCAGCCGATGCAGATGTCGTAGTCGATCATCACCATGCCGTCGGCCCGCTTGGTGGTGGCGGTGGTGGGGCAGACGTCGCGGCACGGCGGCTCGTCGCAATGCATGCAGCCCACCGGTACGAACACCCGGCGCACATCGGGGAAGACTCCCACCTCCATGTCCAGCACCTTGCGGTACTGCACCCCGGGGGGGGTGTTGTTGGCATGGCGGCAGGCGGTGGTGCAGGTCTGGCACCCGACGCAGCGCCCCAGATCGGCGGTCATGGCCCATTTGGTCATTTCCGCTTCCCCTCAACCTTGCGTATGGAGACGCGGGTGAGGTCGGCGGCCGAGCCGGTGGCGTCGGTCAGCGACATGGACATGGCGGTCAACCGGTTCATGCTGGGCACGTCGAAATCCTTGGCGACCGGGGTCGCCCAGTGGTCGAACTGACTCATCATCAAGATGGTGTCGGGGCGGATGCCCTCGCTGAGGACCACGCGGCCCTGAACGCTGGTGCCGATGGGCGAGCCGACCTCGATGCGGTCGCCTTCGCGGACGCCCAGCTTGGCGGCGGCGGCGGGGTTCATCACCACGCCGTCATGGCCCTTGATGTTGCCCGAGACTTCCCGCATCAGCGGAATGTGCATGTTGCTGCCCCAGGCGTATTGCATGCTGCGGGCGGTGACCACCCAGAACGGGAAGTCGGCCAGCTTGCCGCCGCACTCGACCACGTGGTCTTCCCAGTATTTGGGGAAGTCGTGCCAGCCGGGCAGCGGCCGGTATTCCTCCAACTGGTGATCCCACCAGGTGATGCCGGCCTCTTTCAGGCGGCGGCCGAGTTGGCGGCCGATGCGGGTCAGGCGCTCCTGATAGGGCAGTTCGTAGCGCAGCCCCTTCTCCGCCATGGTGGGGGTGAGGAACCAGTTGAGCACCGAGAACGGCCGGGTGCGGAAGCCGTTCTTGCTCCACCACTCCAGCCCGTGGGTCTCGGCGCCGTCGGTCAGTTCCGCCGAGGCGGATTTGCACGACGCGTCCCAGATCTCCTCGGCGGTATGGGGCTGGTCCACCGCCAGGGAGAAGTCCCAGTTCGGCCCCTTCAGCGGCACGCCATGGGCGCCACGATTGACCGCGATGTTGTATTTCTCCAGCAAGCCGGTGCGGCGGGACAGGTCGGTGGCGATATCGGTGAAGTCGCGGGTCTCGCCGCGCTGGGCCACGCTGGGCTGACGGAGCGCGAAGCCCTGGCAGTCCCAGTACTGCTCCTGGAACTTGGTGCCGCCGATGCGGATCATCTGCAAGCCTTCCAGGTCGGTGCGGTCGGGCAGCAGGATGTCGGCGTAGTGGTTGGTCTCGTCCAGCGTGATGGCGAAGCACACCATGAACGGCATGCGCTCGAACGCCTTGCCCACCCGGTCGGTGTCCCAGAACGAGATCACCGGATTGGTGCGGTAGACCAGGATGAATTCCGGGAAGGTGGCGCGCGGCATATGCTCCTGCGGGTCGTCCAGGAACATGTAGGAGAACTGGGTCGGCCCCAGCGCCGGGCTCCATGACGAATTGCCCACCAGCGGCACCAGCATCTTGTAGGCGTTGCGGATGTGGGGCTGGCTCTGCCAGTCCTTCTTGTCGGTGGGATTGAACGGGTAGTGCATGAAGCCGTCGGGGCCGGGCTGGACGCTTTCCAGCCGGTCGGCCACCGGGCGGTTGATGCGGATGGTGGTGCCGATGGTGCCGCCGGGCACTTCCAGCGCGCCCACCACCACCGCCAGCATGGTGCGGGCCCAGCAACACTCGGCCCCGCCCCAGCCATTGTTGACGGTCTTGCCCAGCGCCACCGCCACCGGCCGGAACGGCAGGGTCTTGCCCTCGATCTCGATGGTCTGGCCGACGCAGGCGGCATCCAGGTATTCGTTGGCGATGCGGCGGATGCGGTCCACCGGAACGTCGCAGATCCCGCCGGCCCATTCCGGGGTGTAGCCCTTGATATGTTCGGCGAACAGGGTGAAGGCGGTGGTGCCGGTTGCCTCGGCGTGGTCCCAGCGATCCTCGTCGGGGCCCAACTCCATGCAGGCGGCGACGGTGAAGCGGCCCTCCAGGGCGGGGACCGCGCCGGCGGTGTCATGGGCGACCGGCTTGGCCGTCGCCTCGTCCCAGATCAGCGGCTTGCCCGTCGCGGGATCACGCAGGTAATAGCCCTCGGGTCCCACCAGATAGGGGCTGGAGGTGAGGTCGCGCAGGAAGGGGATGTCGAGGCGCTCGCGCTTGGCCTCGTGGATCATGACGTTGAGCAGGGCGAACAGGAAGGCGGCGTCGGTCTTGGGCTTGATGGGCAGCCACTCGGCCGAGCAGGCGCCGGTCACCGACAGATGCGGCTCGACCTGCACCCGCTTGGCGCCCCTGGCGCGGGCCTGGGCATGGCGGTAGACGCCGCAGACGCCGGCCGAGGCCTCGGTGTTGGCGCCGCAGGAAATGATGTAGTTGGCCCTGGGCGTGTCGGGGGTGATGACATAGCCGCGATGCCAGAACTCGCCGTAAAGATGCTCCGAGTGGTAGCACTTGACGCCCTGGCCCGAGCCGAAGCCGAAATCGATGGGGCCCCAGGCGGACAGGAAGGCGGGCAGCGAGCCCATATACTGGGTGGGGGTGCCGGCGCCGCCGAACGAGGCGGCGAGCTTGGGGTAGCCGGCCTCGTCCACCAGTCCCTCGGCGCGGATGGTGTTCAGGCGCTCGGCGATGGTGGCCATGGCTTCGTCCCAACTGATGGGGACGAAGCCAGGGTCCTCGTGGCGGCCCTTCTTGGGGTTGGTCCGCTTCATGGGGGTCAGGATGCGGTGGGGCGAATAGGCCTTCTGGATCAGCCCGAACGCCTTGACGCAGACCTTGCCCTCGGCGGGATGGAATCCCGCCGCGGCGAAGTTGGGTTCGACCTCGGTGGCGACGCCGTCGACCACCTTGACGGTCATCAGGTCAGGCCCGGCCACGCACTGATAGCAATAGGTCGGAACTTTCTTGACCTCGCCCACAGCCCTGGCCGGGGCCTTGCTCATGATGCCGCCTTGACCTTGGCCGCCTTGGCCAGCAGGCGGGCCTTGGTCTTCTCGACGCCGACGATGAAGCGGTTGTGGCTGCCCTTGCAGACGGGGTCGAGATTGTCCCTGGCCTCGATGGCGAAGGTCACGGCGGGGCCGTTCAACTCGGCGATGGTGATGGTGATGTCCACCCACATGCCCATCAGGGTCGGGGCCATGTGGTCGATGGCGACGCGGGTGCCCACCGAGTCCTCGCCGGCATCGAGATGCTCCAGCAGGAAGTCGCGGCAGGTGACTTCGATGTCGCGGACCAGTTCGGGGGTGGCGTAGACGCGGCCGTCCTCGCCCATGAAGTCGATGGTACGGCCGGCGTCGATCTGCCAGCGACGGGTATGGGTCAGCCCTGCGACGAGCGAACTCTTCATAAACGATCCTCCCGGTATGACGCGGAGCGGGGCCTTTTGCCCGCCCTCATTTTTCTTTTTATATTACATATGCCGTTAATATGTCAAGTTTTCTGTATCACTTACGTCAGGCCCAACACGGCGGCAGCCCTGGAATACAGCGGCAATACCCATGAAAATAGTGTCACTTTTATCAAAGACGATGTCGCAGACTATCCGCGACAACCACCAAGTCGGCGGCCTGTCCGTCGGCCTGGATGGCCGGTTTGCACGCGACATCAATTGAAGTAATTCAGTACCTGTTTACTGAATTCGGCGGTCGGCGCCCTTTCAACACTCCCGGCGTGCCCAAGCCGCTTGCCGAGCGGTGGTGCCCCAATGCGCTGCAAAAGGTTGCGCCCAATCCGAGGTGGGCTATCATTCGGATATGAATCGAATGAGTTCATGGGGACTGATGCCGGGGGGGCAAATGAAACGAATTCTCAGCATAAAGTGCTTTTTGCTTGTGGTCGGGATGGCGCTGTCGATCACAGGCTGCGTGAGGTCGACTTCGTATGTTGATCCGAGCTATGGCAAGGTCGGATACGAAAATCTTACGCGGCGCGTCACGCCCTATCAGTGGCAGATCACTGCCGAGTTCCAGAGGAACGGCACACATTTCGCCAAAGTTGATGAAAGCTTGCTTGGAAAGGTTGAGCTTGTTGTCAGGGCGAGTGGAATGGCGACGCCCTCTACGGATGCCTCCGCGCCGAAGCTGAAGGTTATCGTCAACAACATCGCGGATCTGGGCGAGGCCAGGGCCAAAGGCTTTGGCACGGGCTTAACGTTCGGACTGGCGGGAAGCCTCGTCACCGATTTCTATGAGATGGAGGTCGCCCTGACCGATGGCGACAAGGTGATCAGGAAAACCGGGTATCGGCATGCGCTGTATTCGACGATTGGAAACGCTAGCGGTCCTCCCGGCCTGACACCAACGACCCCGGCAGAGGGATTTTCCAAGATCGTTGAGCAATTAATGCTCAACGCGCTGAAAGATATCGAAAAAGAAAGCGGCTCCAGTGGGCAGACGTCGGAGGTGGTTCCGTCCAATTGGTGGGAGTGGCGACATCTAGGACGCCATTTTTCCTGAACAGCGCGCAAAAGGGTGCAGAGAGCGAACCCGACGGCGGTGGCACCGTCAAGATCTCTCATCGCGGGGGATTGCCTGATGAGGCCTTTGGGCAATTTTGGGCAGCATCGGCGTTGGGGCCTTGCCAAGCCTCTCGCCAACCCCTTATATTCTGCGCCGTTGCGCGGGTGTAGCTCAATGGTAGAGCAGAAGCTTCCCAAGCTTACGACGAGGGTTCGATTCCCTTCACCCGCTCCAACAAAATCAAGCACTTAGCGGCACAAAGCCACCCCACCTTGCAGTTCCGGGACAAATCTGGGACACTCAGCCCCGACGACAAGCGAGGTTGGGACACGGATGGCTACGGTTACAAAACGAGGTGAACGCCAGTGGCAGGCGAAGGTTCGCCGCCGGGGCCAAGGCGCGAGCGCGACCTTCGAGACCAAGGCTCGTGCCGAGGCATGGGCGCGTCAGGCTGAGGCCGACATCGATGCCGGGCGGTTCCCCCCCAATTCCGGTCTGTAGCCCTGATCACGATTGCGCATCTCCATTGCAACATTGTCATGGAGGCGTAGTAAGTCTGCCGCTATTGATGACCGAAGCAAGTGTTGGAACGCCAATCTTTTATTAAGGTCATCTGGAAAATATAGAAAACCCCAAAGGACGATTAGTTCCGGCAGATTCTTATAATTGGCAATCGGGCCGAAGAGTATTTCCCAATCTGGCTCTCTGTCTTTAGACGAGGAATCATTGATCGCATTCATGCGCTACCACCTCCCCTTCTCGATGGCAGGCTCAGCGCCAATTCCGCCATCTTGGTTAACGTCTCGATGGTTTCGGCGCTTTCCCCCTCGACCACACGGACCAGCCGTTCGACAGCCTTCCGCGTTTCCTTGTCGCGGCTGACCGGCACATCCAGTTCGAACAGTTCGGCCAGACTGACGCCGAGGACCGTCGCGATCTTGTCCATGGTCTCGATGCGGGTGCTGCTGACGCCCCGCTCGACGTTCGAGACGGTGTCCAGGCTCTTGCCGATGGCCTCGGCCAACTGCTCTTGGGTCAAGCCGACCCGGCGCCGCAAACTTTGGACGCGCAAGCCGAACAGGCGCTTCAATTCATTGCTTTCCATCCCCTGAGTCTTCCTCGGTAGCCATGTCTCGGCTACCGAGTGAAGCGCGGTGTTTTCGCGTTGATGGCGCGAAACTTCAGGGTTATGGTCCTATACGTTACGTTGATGGCGGGTGGAGGGCCACACGCAGCGCCAGCAACTTTGTGGGCCGCCAACATTTCGGATCAGGGGGATTCATCGGCAATGTCCATCCATCTGCAAACATCGAGATCGAATAGCTTGCGGTCAGCCTTTATCGATGCTCTGGACGTCCTGAAGTATAAAAATCAGCGGCGGCACAAATTGCTGATTTTGTCCTGCTATATCGATTTTGATGCAATTGAGAGACTGATCAGATCAGTTCGCGAGAAATTGCCGCTCTCGGAAGTCCATCTTGCGTTTGAATTCATGGAGGCGTTTCGCTCTCGCCTGCCAAATGAGACTGAGGCTCACCTTGAGAGGGTGCGGCTACAGTGCAAGAAACAGGACATTGATTTTCAGTGGTCACCGTTGCGGGCCGGGGCTCTCATGCATGCAAAAGGCTATGCGGTTATCCAGGTCGTCAATGGGGACGAGGCGCAAGGCGTGGTCTGCATCGGTTCGGGAAACGCCACTTTACCCGGCTTAGGGATTGCCGCTAACGGCGCGCGAGCGAATGTTGAATTGGCCTGCATATCCTCCGATGAGGAGGATGTCAGCGGCTTCCGTTCCGCTTGGGATCACCTCATGGGCAGTTCGAGAAGCCTGGAGGATGCCTCTCGCCGAGAAGACGACTACGCCTTTTCCTATGCGCTCTTGGCGAGCGGCATATTCCTTCACGACTGGCAGGCCACCTTACGATCCCATGTCGGCATCAGCTATATGCTGACACCCGAGGGCAGGAAGGCGATTTCGGTGGACGAAGAACTTCGTCGGCTGGGATTTGACGTCGATACGGCCTCCATGAACCGAAATCCGCTCAGAGAGACGGTCGATTTCTCGTCGGCACGCGCGCTTCCTCCGGCCTTTGCCAAGCAATATACGGTGGATACGCTTCTTGGGCGGTGGTGCCCCAGGACGGTCTGGAGCGTCGTCGGGGAGGTTGTGGAAAGGGACGAGGAATTCAAGGGATTCTTGGAGAGATTCCGCGTTGCCACACAACCTGACGCTCTCTCAAGGATTGCCATCGAGGAGGAAGCTATCGCCAGCAGGCTCGTCTCAAGAAACTTTGTCACAGAGAGTCCAGAGCGCGTGGGGCGATGGAAAGAAAAAATAGAAACGCTGCGCGACAACGAAGATAAGCTTTGGCGCCTCTTCCTAAAATATGATTCGTTTGACATGCCTTATGACTACCAGTCCAGGGATGATGTCATGGACTTGCATGGCAGCCTCTTTGACTCAATATCAATGAAAGAGAGGCGCTCCTTGGTAAGCGCCAAGGTTCTTGATGCTGAGGAGCAAGGCGATTTGTCTCTGCTTTCCCTGTCTGATGATGAGTACGAGCGCCTAACCAAGATATTGCAAGGACAGGGCGACTCCAGCAGCTGATATCGGAAATAGCCTCGCGTGATGACTGGCGCCACGTGAGGCATTCGCCGCCCAACCCCGAAGGCTTGACCCGCATATGGCGTGTGAACATGGGGGATTAATGACGCCGTAATTGCAAATCACCTTGACTTTACCGGCCAGCATCTGTATGGTGCCAATCGAGGCTACCGTCTCATCAACGGTGGGGGTCGAGCCTCGTTAAACCTGATGAGTGCCTTCGGGCACACACGCCAAACCCCCACTACATCCCCCGGCATGGGACGCCCAACGGCATGGGCATGGTAACGCGCTTGAATGAGCGCGGGACACCGTGCGCGTGGGCCTTGCCGCCTTCTCTTCGTACACCTGTCCAGCCATAGCGGCACTTTGCCGCTCCATGCTCGGAACTCGATGGAGTCCGGCGTGGCCTATTCACGATTCAATCACCCGCTTCGCCGCCGACAATTATCTTGGCCGGTTGAGCGACAACTATGATGGCCGGT
>NZ_CAINTR010000009.1 GCF_903853455.1 uncultured Magnetospirillum sp. | reverse complement strand
GGCACCCTCCCTCAAGGTGCCCTCCATAGATTCACATCTCCTCGTCCAAAGGTAGACTCGTTTTCACGCCGAACTCGGCCTCATAGACTCGCATTCCGTGCGCGTTATGACCACACCAGGAGAACTGAACAGCCCTGGCCCCCTCCCCATTACCGTCCGGGTCGTCACTGGCGGCGGCGGTGAGCATATCCTGATGGCCCACCCTGGCGTCCGGGTCGCCAACAGCGCCAGCAGCCTCGGCGCGGGTGTCGATGTTCGTGGCGACGGTGGTTATATCATCGCCGCTGGTTCCAACCATAAGAGCGGCGGTTCCTATCGCTGGCACGATGGTTGTGGTCCCGAGGTGATGCCGGTTGCGGATATCCCGGCCACATGGTTGGAGGCACTTGGGAAGCCAGGGAAAGGCCGCAGCCATGGTAGTGGTGGTGGCGTCGGTCAAGCCGTTGCTAGAGACCCGACCACCGGCAAGATCATCGATGGCCGGGAGGGGTATAAGCGCGACATCCGGCACCGGGTATATCAGGAGATGATGGACGAGACCGGGCAGGTTCCAGAGCTGAAAGAATTCACCAAGCGGTCTTGGCTGGAGTTCTCCGAGGCGGTGGAGCTAGGGCCGACGGCCACCAGCGGCAATAGCTATACCTGGGAGGGTTGGGAACGGGATTGTCCCGGTGACCACCGCCGCCTTGCTGGGAAGTACAAGCCGGGCCTGCTGCCGGGTATCGAGCCGACCTATCCCGCTCGTGATCTGCTGACCTTGGAGGAAGCCCAGGAGGAGCTGACCCAGATCATCGGAGAATTCGCCGCCCAGCCTGAGGATACCCTGATCCGGGTGACCGCTGGGGCTGGTAAGTCCTATCTGGCCGCATCGGTCATCGGTCTTGTCCTCGATGGCCGGGTCTTGCACATCTTCGTCCCTGATCATCAGCTTGCCGAGGAGACGCTGGAACGGTGGTCGAAGCACGGTTCCGCTGTCGTCGTCGAAGGGCGCGACAAAGCCGGATGTGGCCACGACGAGGCCGTTAAGGACGCTGTCGCCGCTGGCGTCTCGGTCAAGGCCGTCTGCTGCACCGCCTGCCCGGATCGTCAGGGCTGTGCCTATCTGGCCCAGTTCCAGCAAGAGGCCCAGATCTGGATTTTCCCAAAGGCATATCTGACGCTGGAACTGGACGACAACATCCCCAAGCCTGACCTGATCATGGTCGATGAGGATTGCCTGGGAGAGCTGGCCCAGGTGGTAGAGCCGTTCCCAGCGGCGGACCTGACCGGTGTGGGCAGTGGGGTATTGCTGGAGTGGCTTCGCAATCCCCAGGGTGATCTGCGCGACCACCTTGGACGGCTCGGGTTTGATAGAACCGCTCTGGCAAGCAACCTCAAAGATATGAGGGACATGCGGGCCGCTTATATCAGAAGGCTGATCGTAAACCCGACGATGGTCAAGACGGCGACGAAGCCAGATCGGATGATTGATGTTCTCGAAGCTCTTCTCGCCGAGTGGGACTCAGGTACATCTCTCCGTAGCGTGGTGTACCACGCTGGTATGGTTGTGATCCGCCGCTGGCGTGGTGATAACAACCTGACGGCCCCCACCCTGTTCTTGGACGCGACCGCCGAGGAACGCCTGTTCCAGATCAGGTGGCCTGATATCAGGTTCCACCGGCTGGACGTTCGGCAGAACATCAGGGCCACCCAGATCAGCAGCACCACCGTCGGGAAGGGCGGGCTTCTGACCGGGACGCGGAAAGAGAACCTGATTGCCAAGCTCCAACGGGTCATTGACCAGAAGGCCGAAGGCCATGAGCTGGGTCTGATCGTCACCTATAAGGCTGCCGAAGAGGGTGGGCTGTTCCAGGTTCCGCCGGGCTGGTCCATTGCCCACTTCGGGGGCAAGCTCCGAGGGACCAATAGCTACCAGGAAGCCACCTGCGTCGTGGTGATCGGCAGGTACATGGTGCCGGACTACGCGGTTCACAACTTTGCCGCCGCTCTCTGTCATGGCCTCCCGCTAGAGATCGAGTTTCAGAAGCGAGATTATGCCGAGTGCGGTTACCGGCTCCGTGATGGTCGGTCTGGGGTCATGGTTCAAGCGTTCTCCGATCCAATCCTTGCTGCTGTGGATCGCCTCCGTCTGGAAGCTGAAACCGAGCAGGCCCTTGCTCGTGTCCGTGGTGTTCGGGCTGAGATCACGAAGGATATCGTGATCTTGTCCAAGGTGCCGTTGGACCTCGACGTGGACGAACTGGTTCCGCTGGATGATCTGGCCCGGTGGGGGCGGACTGAACGGATGTGGGAGGAGCATGGAAGCCCGGTGATGCCGACGGCGGCCCCCTGGTTGATGGCGAAATTCCCCCAGTACTGCCGGTCCGAGAAGACGGCAAAGCGCGCCGGGTCTGATCTCCGCTCGGGTGGTTGGACTGGTTCACAAGGAGGTCAAACCGACTACAAGGGTACTCTTAGTCGGTTTGACCCCCTTAGCCTGGAGTACAAGATCACCGGCCAGAGCGGATCTAAGACCAAGGCGGCGATCAGACCCGGCGCTAGTATCTGGCAGCTCGACCATATTCAATCGGAGCTGGAGCAACACCACGGTGGCAAGGAGATCAAGATCACCCCTGAAGAGGAAGGGCGTCTATATGGATACAGCGCCGCCGCTAACCCGGACCCGTTTACCCGGCGGTTCTTGAAGACTTGGATTGACCTCATGGGATCGACATCAAGTTAACTGTTGTAATTGCATTCAAAAAATGAGAAATTTAACTGGAGTTACAGGTCAGTCGTGGCCGTAGCAAGTAAATCCTAGGCCACGAAAAAGGTATACCCCTTCTGCCAAGTCAATGAGTACTTCTTCCTGTACTTATAACTTGACACGCTGCAGCCATCAAATTCCATATTTGTACTACGAACACTATCAGCTGGTAGGACTCGCACCTACCCGTCATGCTTCTCCTGTTTCGTCGCTCTTGCTGCTGTTCCTCTCCGCTATACGCTCATATGCCGAGGGGGAACCTGCCAGGGCGACGACCAGATCAGGGGGTTGCTATGGCGTTGGGTCAGTTCATTTCATATCTGCGGGTCAGCACCCAGCAGCAGGCCGACAGCGGCTTGGGCATCGACGCTCAACGGGCCGCAATCACCCGACACCTGAACGGTGGGAACTGGACCCTGATCGGTGAATACGTCGAGACCGAGTCCGGCAAAAAGTCCGACCGTCCCCAGTTGCTCGCCGCCCTGGCCGCTTGTCGCCGCCATCGCGCAACCCTGATCGTCGGGCGGCTTGATCGATTGGCACGAAACGTCGCCTTCGTCAGCCGCCTGATGGAGGCCGGGGTGGATTTCGTCGCCTGCGACAATCCAACAGCGAATAAGCTGACGATCCATATCCTGAGCGCCATGGCTGAACACGAACGCGAGATGATCTCAGCCCGCACCATCGCGGCCCTGGCCCAAGCCAAGGCGCGAGGAAAGGTTCTGGGCAATCCGCGCCTGTCCGAGTGTCGGAATTCCGATACCAGGGCCGCGACGTCCGCCAGGGCCAGGGCTAGGGCGTCGGCGGATGAAGATTTACGGCAGATCGTCATCGACGCTCGCGCCTGCGGCGACACTTCGATCAGGGCTATTGGCGAATACCTCAGCATGGCCGGTGTGCCGACCGCTCAGGGCAATCCTGATTGGTCGGTTGGTGCCGTCCGTCGCTTGCTGATCCGCCTGGACGCCACTCCCATCTAGCGCCACCCGCACAGCGCCATCACCGAGGCCACCCAGGGCCGTGACGCCGGATCGCGTTGAAGCTGGGGACCGCTCGGAGGGCAACACGGCACCGATGGCGGCGACGGGGAAAGCGACGAACTCGCCCGAGCCCGTCATTTATTTTTGCCCCGGTCCAATCCTGGATCGGGGCAGGAAGTGGTCGATTTATCGGGGGGTTTGGGCATGCGCAGACAGTAAGTTACTAGTATCAATGGGAGCATCATATAGTAACCACCAAAATAATTCGTTGACCATGCGGGTTTTGCGACTCATTATTGATGAAATAGTCGTACAGCATTGGTGAAAATAGATGGCAAAGCGAATGCCTTTTCAGGCGAGCATGACCCAGATCGAGAAAGATCAACTCGAAATCCTCGCAATTCAGCATGGCTTGAGCCAGAGCGGTTACTTCTGCCACCTGATCAACGAGCAATGGGCCACCGTCCACGGCAAGCAATCGCCGACGGCGGTTTGGAGCATGTTCTCGGAACTCGCCGGGGACTCCCCTCTCGCCCGCGCCCGGATCAAGACCGCGAACGGTCGCAGCCGGAGGCTTCCGCGATGACCAGCACCTGGACCGCCACCCGTTCCGACCGATCCCTGACCGGCCTCTACGCCGTCAGGTCTCCGGACGCCCCGGCCAGCGTCGGGCATACTGATCCGAATATCGTCCGGCTGGCTGATCACCTCGTGGTCGCCGTCGATAACTTCGAGCTGGCGAACTTCATCGCCCAGGCCCACAACCACCTCGACAACCTGGACGACGGCCCGACCTGGGAAGCTCTCCGGCTCGCCCTGGCTGCCTTTGACGCCTGCCGCAATGAACTGGGCGCGGGCATTATCCCCGAGTCCCTGACCGGATTGCCCGACGCCGACCAATCCGCCTGGGTCATCCGGGCGAGCTTCAAGGCCATCTCCGGTCAGGTGGTCCACCGCCGTGTCGGTGTTGCCCTCCGGGGCGATGGTTCCAGCCCGGAGGTGGACGTTCACGCCATCTGCACCCTGCCCAGCGTAATCCGCCGCCGCCTGTCCGAGACCAGAGACGTGGTTGTCGCCGTTCGCCAGATCGCCCAAGAGACCATCGTCATGGACGCCACCGTCGTCGCCATGTTCGACGCCGCCGACTGGCGTGCCGATGGCGCTGATATCGTCCGCCGAAGCGACAACCGCCGCCTCGCCGATCTGCTGGCCGGTACCGATGGGGTCTGGAACCGTGCCACCGCGACGACCACCACCGGCATCACCAAGGGCAGCGCCCTGGACTTCCGCAAGCACCGCTTGGTGGTCCGCCCCACCGCCGCCGAGGTCAGGGACATCCATATGCCGCCCCAGGTCCTCGAAGCCCTGCGCGATGCCGCCCGCGCTCACGGGGGTGACCTCGGTCGGACAATCGCGGCCATGATGGAGACCGCAGCATGAACGCCCCCTATATCATCTCCCAGGCCATCCAGCTTGTTGCCCAAGGTGCCAAACACCCAACCATTTCCAAGCTGGTCGGGTTCCTCGGCACCGATGAGGGCGAGACCCTCATGGCTCTCCGGGCAGCGCCAGACCATGTTCAGCGGGCATTCGGCCTGACTGCCTCGGATGAGCGCACCCTGTCCAGCACCGAGGCTTTCAAGCTCAACACGCCCAAGGCCTCGTCCAACAACTTTGCCTTCAGGTTCAAACGATGATGTATCAGACAGATTGCTCCACCGGGTCCTCGACAGTCCCCGGTGTGCAGCACGGCGGCGGGGCTGGAGTCGTGACCGGCCTCGCCGCCAACGTTCAGCACTTCGGCCCCAGCTCCGGCGGCAATCGCCGCCGTGAGCGGTGGCTTCAGCAGATCACTGACGAGGTCGCCCATATCGCCGCCAAGGGTGGAACCGGCACCATGACCGGTCTCCTGCGGCACCTTCAACTCCGCTTCGGTAGTGTAACCCAGGAAGACCTAAACCTCGCCCTGGACCCGCTTCCCGACCATTGCCTGAGGAACTTCAAATGAGCCAGATCATCCCCCGCATTGGTGACCCCGCCCGGCACGTCGCCCTGTTGAATGCCATTCGCCACCTGCGCGGCGGCGGCAAGCTCGACGGGGTCTATCTCGGAGAGGGATTTGGCCGCGCCATCCTTCAAGAGATCAGCGGCGTGGACCTGGGGGCGGAACCGCTACCGGTTGGGATGCTGACCGAGACCGACCTTAGGGTCTATCAGCAGCGGGTCACTGATAAATAATTACAGCTGCGCCGAAAAGGCCTGTTCGTATTAGTTGTCCATAGACGCGCATCTGAGGTATGAAGCATTGACTAGTGCGACGACATCGCAAGCTATTCGAATACATGCGTGACAAGAACCATCTTCAGTGGTGGCGCCAATGAAATTCCCCAGATGCTAGCTCTGGTAGGAAAGGATATCTGAGCTTTTGGGGCGTGCAGCCGCAATGGAATGATGCTGCATGGGAATGCTTCCGGATTGATATTGCAACAGCAGCCATGCCATCACTAGGCTGTGTTTTCATTTAAATGGAGGTGCGTAATGGACACTGGCACGCAATTATTTTTATTTGGGTTTGTTGGAGTTGGCGCGTTGTTCACAGTTATTTCTTCTGAAAAAGAGAAGAGGACGCACAGGCTTATATCTTCACATATCGAAACTCTATCTAAAATTAAGTCTCGCTTAGTATTCAGGGACATGTCCGGAAATTACAATAGCTCATTTTGGAAGATTGATGTCGATCATTTTGCGAACACAATATTAATGATTAATACAGAAGACAATAAGGTGCGCGAATCAATATACAGGAGGATTGATGGTGCCGTCAGTAGATATCAAGATGGTACATTGAAGATAGGTGATAAAGATGTGGCGATTGATGATGGCGGCTCTTGCGGAGTGATAAAATATAACGGAGGTCCGTATAGCTCAATGTACGAGGCAATGATTGGTATTGCGTCAAAGCACATCGATACGTTTCTCAGGAAGCGCAAGCAGCTAATGTATGTTGATGATTACGGGAACACAATTAGCGTTGCTTGGTACAATGAAATTGAATCATTTATGAGAAATACATTCGGAAAAGTAGATGGCGATGTGAAAGAGTTCATGTTTTCAGTAATCAACATGTATGTTTCTGCACATGATTGCAATACGCCCCATATTAATGAATACAGGCCTGATTTTAGTGGAATAGAATATGAGGCTTACTGTGAGAATCTGATTAAACAAGCGGGCTGGCAGACAAGCAGGACGAAGGTTACCGGTGATCAGGGGGCTGATATTATCGCCAAGCGCAATGGATGTGTGATGGTTGTGCAGTGCAAGCACTACGGAAAGCCAATCGGTAATGCCGCCGTACAGGAGGTTATTGCAGCAAAGGCCTATTATGAAGCCACGTTGGGTATGGTTATGACCAATAGCGATTATACGGTATCGGCTCGGCAACTTGCTGGATCGGCTGGGGTTTTGTTGGCGCACCATGATGCCGTGGCTGAGGAATTGAAAAATTTGCAGCACTAGCCGTCTGCGCCGACAAGATCGACCCCAGGGCATCCAATTCTGGACGACCCCCACCAAGGCCCCTGGCGAGTCCACCAGGGGCCTTTTCATTGGAGAGCTACCCCCATGCCACGCAAAGCCTGAATACTCGCCCCCGTGGAGTCCGGAGAGTCCACCAGCGCCACCGCTGATCGGGAGGGTGTTACAGCCCATTGGGTCCGCCAAGTTGGCGGGGAGGCCGGGCTGGGTGTGTTTCGGGCCGCTCCCGCTGAACCCTCACCTCGCGCGGCCCGTGTCATCGCCGCCCTGGTCGGCGGGGAGAGCGCATCGACAGTCGCCCGGCGGGAGGGGGTTGGCCTCTCGCGGATCTACAAAATAGCCAAGAAGGCCGGGGTTCCGCTCCAGCGGTCAAGGCCCGGCCCGCCGCCTGCGGTTGACGAGGTCATTGTCAGCCAGACCGCATTGCGGATCGGTCGCCGTTTCGGGGTCTGGCGGGCCGTCACCAACGACTTGGATTGGACCGAGGCCGGGGAGGTCGTCGGCCTCAGCCGGGGGAAGGCCATCCAACTGGAACGCGGCACCCTGGATGTGGGGCTTTCCGTCTTGGAACGGGTCGCCACTGTCATGGACTTGACCGTGGATCAGTTGGTGGCCTAGGGAAAATCGGTCCTAGGACCATGAGCAACAGAACAGCTCTCACCATGGCATAGTCCGTCATCGGCTATAGCCAAGGTGACAACAGCAATGGCAACCCCATTCACCCCAAAGACCTTGTCCGCTCGCTGGGGATGCAGCGAACGGCATATTCGGCACCTGATTGAACTTGGTGATCTTCACCATTTCAGGGTCGGAAACCTTATTCGCATCCCGTATCACATTGTGGAGGAACACGAATGCAACCTGATGAAATCCGCCTCGGGCAATACCGAGGATACTGGGTCGCCCAATGGCGCGACCCCGAGCAAGGCACCCAGCGCCGGTCGCTCCGGCTCGCCTGCACCGTTGGTCGTGGCGATGCCCTGAGGGCGCTGGAGGAATACCGAAAAGGCGTCAAGACACAGGCCGGGAAGACGGTCGGCGACCTGATGGAGACCTACTTCACTGATAAGGATGCCACCGCCATTACCCCCGCCCGGCTCCGATACGCCTGGAAGCCGTTGGAGCCCCATTTCGGCCATCTGCTGCCCGAGCACATCGACCGGGAGAAGTGCCGCGCGTACATGGCGGCACGGCGGGCAAAGGGCATTCAGGACGGCACCGTCCGCAAGGAGCTGTCCTGCCTGCGGGCTGGGCTGCGATGGGCGCGACCGAAAGGCGCGGACCACCTGTTCGAGGCTATCGAGCTTCCACCAGCGCCGCCCCCTCGGGATCGACATCTGACCCATGCAGAGTTCCGGCTGCTGCTGGAGGCGTCCAATGGGAACCAGAGGGCCGATGCTGTTGAGGACGTGGGCAACCATATCCGGTTGTTCATCATCCTGGCCTTGACCACCGGGGGCAGGAAGGAAGCCATCCTGCAACTGACCTGGGACCGGGTGGACTTCGAGCGGGGCATCATCCGGCTCGGAGACGGCACCAGACGGGTGAAGGGACGGGCGACCATCCCCATGAACGATCAGGCCCGGACCGAATTGGTGAAGGCCAAGAAGGCTGCCATGTCGGATCATGTCGTCGAATGGGCGGGTAAGGCCATCAAGAACGTGAAGCGGGGCTTCACCAGCGCCGCCACCAAGGCGGGCTTGGGGCCTGATGTGACCCCGCATGTGCTGCGGCACACGGCGGCTGTCTGGATGGTCGAGGACGGCATCCCCATGTCCGAGGTCGCCCAGTACCTCGGCCACAGCAACACGGCTATCACCGAGCGGGTCTATGCCCGGTATAGCCCCACCCACCTCCGCAAGGCCAGCGAGGCGTTGAAATGGTAGGGCGGCGGGTTCAAATGCACCGTAGGGAACTGTCCCCCGAAAAGGTAAAGGCCAGTCAACCCGATGGATTGACTGGCCTTTATTGGTCGGAGTGAGAGGATTCGAACCTCCGGCCCCTGCCTCCCGAAGACAGTGCTCTACCAGGCTGAGCTACACTCCGGTCGCCTGCGAGGCGCTTCTTATAGCGCCAACATCCCGGCTTCGCAAAGGGATTTTGCGGCCGCGAAATCGCTGGTCCGGCCAGGGCTCGAACGGGGGGAGGGGATTTAAAAAGCGCAGCCCAGCCATTCGTCGCCCACGGGCGATGGGAGTGGCAATCCCAGCCGGACGATGTAATACTTTCCGCCTAGAGTGGGGAGGTGGACATGCAGATCTGCCAAAGCTGCGACAAGCGGGTGAATTGCTGGGTTCCGTCGGATTTCGCGCGCTTCGAGAGGGTCTACCATTATCTGGAGGCCCATGACGGTCTGGACTATCTGCGCCAGAGGCTGCAGATCTTCCTGCACATCAATCACTGCATCGCCGAGGGCGAACTCGACCTGATCCACAATCTGGTGAACGAGCATCTGGGCGACGACCTGCCGCCCGGTCTCCACGTCAACCAATGGGGCATCCCCGACGACACCCGCGAGAAGATGCTCGCCCTGCGGCGCGGGGCTGTTTCAGCCTAGGATCTTCCAGCCGCTGGCGAGAACCGGCGTCCGCGACATTTCCGAGCGTCGGACGAAGCATTTCTCGACCGGGATGCCCAACTGGTCGACCAGATTGGCGAAGCAACTGTCGATCATGATCAGCAGCGACGCCTTCTCGATGACCGTCAGCCAGTCGAACAGGCAGTCGGTGCGGTCGGTGATCTCGATCACCTGATCGTAGCCGGCGGCGATGGCGTCCATGGCGAGATCGGCCCGCGCCGAGCTGCCCTGGAGATGGCAGACGGCATAGCGCTTCGACGTCACCAGCGATTGGAACAGGGCCTCCTCGCGCCGGCGGTCGCGCACGATGTCCAGATTCCACTTCTCGCGGAACGGCACCTGGGCGACGGCGTATTTGTACTCGTCGAATTTCAGGATCGACGCCAGGGCGCGGTTGGCCGGGTAGTCGGGGACCTTCAGCGCGCTGTAGAGCGGCAGGATGCCCTGGCAGCCGCGGGATCGCAGGATCTCCAGCGGCTGCTCGAAATACCACCTCAGATCGTCGTTTTCCTCCATGGGGACGAAGTCCACATAGGGGGTCGCCGTGGCGAAATTGGAAATGTAGCGGTTCGAGATCGGCCAGATGACCTCGTGTCCCTGCGCGGCGAAATGCTTGGCGATGGGCAGGGCGATGATGATGTCGCCAAGCCCGACCGATTGAATGAAGCCGATCTTCACGCTGACATACTCCGGACGGTCCCAAGGTTGATCTCTCGGACTCTTTATACGATGACGGCGACGGTGTCGCCATCGGGGCGGTTGACCGGCGAGAAGGAGTGAGACACCATCGGCTGCCGCTGCCTCGGGGGAGTCTGGGAGGGCGGTGCGCAACGGGAAGGATCGCATGACTGACGAAATTTACGTCGACGTCATCGGGGGGGTCGGCATCAGCGCCGGCTTGGTGCGGATCGACCTGACGTCGCGGCAAGCGGTCACGGGCGAGCCCAACGGGCGCGCCGAGACATGCCAGCGGGTGATCATGCCGATCCAGGGTTTCCTCGCCGCCATGGTCACCATGACCGAACTGGCCGAGACGCTGACCGCCACCCGCCCGCCCGCGCCCCGGCCCGAGAGCCCCGTCGCCGCCGAAGCGCGCCCGCCGCAATCGCCGAATTTCCGCTGAATGTCCGACCCCGCTCACGATCCCGCCCACAATCCCGCCACCGTCATCGAGTGCCTGACGCTGCTGGCGCGGCATCACGGCGTCGACCTGACGCCGGAGCGGCTGGTCCACGACTTCGCCCTCGATGGTGGGGCGATTCCCCATCACCTGTTGGCGCGCATGGCCCAGGACAACGGCCTGAAGGCCAAGGTCACCACGGTGAGCTGGGACGAGTTGGCGGTGCTGGGCGGTGCTTTTCCGGTGCTGGGACTGCTGGCCAACGGCAACGGCGTCATCTTTTCCGGCATGCGCGAGGAGAACGGCGTGCTGGAACTGGCCATCATCGACCCCCTGGCCGACCGGCCCGGCTTCATCTTCGTCACCCGCGAGAAGCTGGCCGAGGTATGGGCCGGCACCATTTTGCTGCTCAAGCGTCATCACGACCTGCGCGACCCCAACCAGCCGTTCGGGCTGCGCTGGTTCGTGCCCGAGATCCTGAAGCAGTCGCGCACCTTCGGCCATGTGGCCCTGGCGGCGGTGTTCCTCCACCTGATCGGGCTGTCGACGCCGTTCTTCTTCCAGATCGTCATCGACAAGGTGCTGGTCCATAACAGCCTGTCCACGCTTTATGTGCTGAGCGTGGGCGTGGTGGTGGCGTTGGGCTTCGATACCGCGCTGAGCTTCCTGCGCAATTACATGCTGCTGTGGGCGACCAACAAGATCGACGCGCGGCTGGCGTCGCGTACCTTCGAGCATCTGATGCGGCTGCCCATGCACTTCTTCGAGCAAAGCTCGGCCGGCGTGCTGGTCAAGCACATGCAGCAGACCGAGACCATCCGCGAATTCATGACCGGCAAGCTGTTCATGACCGTGCTGGATTCCACCGCGCTGCTGTTCTTCATCCCCATCCTGCTGTTCTACAGCGTGCCCATGGCGGCGATCGTGCTGTTGCTGGCCGGGCTGGTGGCGGGGACCATCTTCCTGGTGCTGCCGGTGTTCCGCCGCAACCTGGAGCAGTTGTACAAGGCCGAGGGCGACCGTCAGGCCATGCTGGTGGAGACCATCCACGGCATGCGCACGGTCAAGGCCCTGGCCATCGAGCCGGAGCGGCGCAAGCTGTGGAACGACCGCACCGCCCAGGCCATTGGCCGCCATTTCGCGGTCGGGCGCATCTCGGTCGGCACCAACGCGGTGGTGCACGGGCTGGACAAGCTGTCCTCGGTGGCGGTGGTGTTCTTCGGCGCCCTGTTCGTGTTCCAGGGCAAGCTGACGGTGGGCGAACTGGTGGCCATCCAGATGCTGGCCGGCCGGGTCAGCGGACCGTTGGTGCAACTGGTCTCGGTGATCAACGAGTTCCAGCAGACCTCGCTGTCCATCCGCATGCTGGGCGAGGTGATGAACCGCAAGCCGGAGAAGGAATCCTCGGTGGCCAATCTGCGGCCGCGTCTCACCGGCCATATCGAGTTGGAGGACGTCTCCTTCTACTATCCCGGCAGCGCGGTGCCGGCGCTGGACCATGTCTCGGTCAAGATCGCCCAAGGCTCGGTGGTGGGCGTGGTCGGCCGTTCCGGGTCCGGCAAGACCACCTTCACCCGCCTGCTGCAAGGCCTCTACCTGCCGCAGAACGGCATGATCCGCTTCGACGGCCACGACATCCGCGAGATCGACCTGCCCCATCTGCGCCGCTCCATCGGGGTGGTGGTGCAGGAAAGCTTCCTGTTCCGCGCCAGCGTGCGGGAAAACATCGCGGTCTCCAAGCCGGGCTCCAGCTTCGCCGAGATCGCCCAGGCGGCCAAGTCGGCCGGCGCCGAGGAGTTCATCAGCCGGCTGCCCCAGGGCTACGACACCTTGCTGGAAGAAAACGCCTCCAACCTGTCGGGCGGCCAGAAACAGCGCCTGTCCATCGCCCGCGCCCTGCTGCCGCAGCCGCTGATCATGATCTTCGACGAGGCCACCAGCGCGCTCGACCCCGAGAGCGAGGCCATCGTCCAGGACAATCTCAGCCATATCGCCAAGGGCCGCACCCTGGTGATCGTGTCGCACCGGCTGTCCAGCCTGACCGCGTCGGACGTCATCTTGGTGTTCGACCAGGGCCGCATCGTCGATGCCGGCAACCACCACGAGCTGCTGCGCCGCTCCGAGCTGTACCAGCATCTGTGGGGCCAGCAGACCCGTTTCATGGCGCCGCCACCATGAGCGACAGCATGGAGTTCAAGGACGGCGACGTCATGTTCCGCGAGGGCGAGCCCCGCAGCGGCCCCTGGACGGTGAGTGCCGGCGAGGTGCGCCTGACCAAGTCCGGGGTGGTGCTGGCGGTGCTGCGCGCCGGCACCGATCTCGGCGACGACGGCATGGGGGCGTGGGAAACCACCGCCACCGCCATGGGCACGGTCCGGCTGATCCGCCGAGGCCTCGCTCCGGCGCTGCCGGCCAGCCAGTCGGTGGTGATCGCGGCTGCTCAGGGCATGCTGTCGCGCCTGCGGAGCGGGGCGCCGGCGCGGCGCGACGACCTGCTGGAGTTCCAGCCCGACATCGTCGCCATCGAGGAGCGCCCGACGCCGCGCGCCGCCGAATGGACGCTGATGACCATCGTCGGACTGATCGTCTTCACCGTCACCTGGGCCTCGCTGGCCGAGATTGATCGGGTGGTGACCGCCGAGGGCCGTCTCGTCACCACCTCCAACAAGATCGTGGTGCAGCCGCTGGAGACCGGCATCATCCGCTCCATCAATGTGCGGGTCGGCCAGCCGGTGCGGAAGGGCGACATTCTGGCGACCCTGGACGCCACCTTCACCGAGGCCGACACCGCCACCAGCCGCGAATCCCTGTCCAGCCTGGACGCCCAGCTGGTCCGGCTGGAAGCGGAAATGGTCGAAAGCCATCCCGCCCGCTTTTCCGACAATCCGCGCGAGAACGCGCTGCAGGCCGAGATGCTGAAGCGGCACGACGCCGAGACCCAGGGCAGCCTGGCCTCGCTGGATGCCGAGATCGCCGCCCTGACCGCCGAGGTGGAGACCAATCGCCGCGAACAGCGCGACGCCGAGAAGACCGCCGCCATCACCCGCGAGGTCGAGCAGATGCGCCAGCGTCTCTACGATTCCGAGACCGGCTCCAAGCTGCATCTGCTGGAGGCCCAGGGCCAGCGCGCCACCGCCGAGCGCGACCTCAACCGCATGACCAACACCGCCAAGCAGCTTCAGCAGAAGCTCAATTCCGCCCGCGAGAAGCGGCTGGCCTATCTGGGCGAGCAGCAGTCCAAGGTGGCCCAGGAGCTGCAAACCGTCCGGCGCGAACGCGACAAGGTCGCCGAGGAGCTGAAGAAGCACGAACGCCGCTCCAGCCTGATCCAGATGACCGCGCCGGTCGATGCGGTGGTCCTGGAGGTGGCGCCGCGTTCGGTGGGCTCGGTCATCAGCCAGGCCGAGCAGATGGTGACCATGGTGCCGCTGGACGCGCCGCTGGAGGCCGAGGTGGAGGTCCAGCCGCAGGACGTCGCCCTGCTGCGGGCCGGCGACACCGCCCGGATCAAGCTGGAGGCCTTGCCCTATCAACGCCATGGCGCCATGACCGGGCGGCTGGACGTGCTCAGCGGCGACGTGCTCAAGGCCGACAAGAGCGGCCCGTCCGGGCAGCAGGTTTCGGTCTATCGCGCCCGGCTGTCCATCACCGGCCGCGACCTGCGCAATATTCCCGCCGACTTCCGCCTGATTCCCGGCATGACGGTCAGCGCCGAGATCAAGATCGGCTCGCGCCGGGTGATCAGCTACTTCGTCTATCCCATCTTCCGGGCGCTGGATGAAAGTTTCAGGGAACCCTGATCTCGGGTGTTCACCTGATGGAAAAGGCGTTAGTTTTCAAACGCTTATCGAATTGTCGTTAATGACTCCGCAACCCAATTCGAATTATATATGGAATGTGAACCGCTCCACAGATCCTTCCCAGAAACGGGGGTAGTGTCGGTTCAGGGTAGGGAACCGCACCTTCATGCGGGGTTCGAAACGGGGAAACCACATCATGGCCAGCAGTAGAAACGCACGCTTGGCGGGCTTGGATCTGGGCGATGAATTCGCCTCCCTTTTCAGTGGCACGGGTTTCGGGGACGCTCAATTCGCCGTCGCCGCCGCTTCCAGCAAGGACACGGTCGCGACCGCGAGTGTCGCCGTCTCCGACGACACCATGGCTCCGGGCGAAGCCGGCGCCGCCGCCGCCCTGACGCCGCAGCCGGGTATCGGCACCTACAACGGCCAGGTCGGCAGCGCCGCCAATGCCTACCTGATCAGCGCGGCGCGGCAGGCCTATGTGGCCAAGCCCAGCGCACTCTACAACCTGGGCAGCATGTTCTCGGTCAGCTCGGTGGGCGCCACCGCCCCGGCCTATATCTCGGTCAGCCTCTACGACCGCGACGCCTATGCCGGCAAGGAGAGCTATAATTACGGCACCCTGACCGCCACCAACGGCGCCACCTACAAGGCCGGCGGCTTCACCTTGAATTTCGCCCTGGTCAACGGCCAGTACGTGACCGCCAACGGCGAGACCCTGTCGGACTTCACCTTCGCCGCCTCGACCCAGGAAAACCGGGTCGAGAATTTTTCCATGTACGCCTATGACGCCAAGGGCACGGTGCTGACCAGCCGCAACGTCGAGGTGGTGACCCACGCCACCACCGTCGACAAGACCCCTGGCCTCGCCACCGCCGCCGAGATCGCCAGCGTCGCCCAGTCGATGATCGGTCAGGTCTGGGATGCCAGCGGCTGCTGGAACCTGGCTTGCGACATCTCGGCCACCGCCGGGGCGGCGCTGCCGATCAATTCCGGCTGGATCAGCGCGGCGGCGGCCACGAGCAACGGCCAATGGAACGTCGCCTACGACGCCTATAACGGCGTCAAGGCCAACTGGGCAAGCACGCTGCAGGCCGGCGACATCGTCGAACTGGGCTGGACCGGCGCCAATTACGGCCACATCTTCACCATCGACCGGGTGGTCAACGGCACCGCCTATCTGGTGGACAATTCCGGCGCCTACCTGAACAAGGCTGGCGGCGATCCCACCGATCTCTATGTGGTCGAGCGCAAGATCACCGACTACACCCCCTACATCAACCAGAGCACGGTGGTGGTGTTCCGCGACAGCGGCACCGCCTCGTCGGCGGCCAACATCGCGCCGACCACCTTGTTCACCCCGATCACCGATCTGGGGGTCGGCAAGTCGGTGGCGCTGTCCACCTTGTTTCGCAGCACCGACGCCGACAACGACGCCATCACCCAGTACATGGTGCGCGACGACGGCTCCAATGGCGGTTACATCTCGCTGAACGGCGCCAAGCAGGCGGTGGGGCAATGGACCACCATTACCGCCGCCCAGCTGTCGCAGTTGACCTATACCGCGTCTTCGTCCGGATCGTCGTCCGAGGCCATCGAGGTCAAGGCGTTCGACGGCAAGACCTGGGGCGTTGCCGATACCGGCCGCATCGTCAGCCTGTACGACCAGACCAACCAGAACGACGAGAAGACCTTCCGCAATTTCGGCGCCGTGGACAAGGCCAGCTACGCCACCAAGGCCACCGAATGGGTCGGCTCCACCGACAAGTACGATTGGTTCACCTTCTCGGTGGCGGGGCCGTCGGCCTCGGTCGATGTCCAACTGTCCAACATGACCGGGCAGGTCGACCTGTGGGTCTACAACACCAACACCGGCGCCCTGGTGGGATCGGCCTATGGCTACCAATACAACAATCTGGCCTGCAAGCTGACCGGCACCCTGTCCACCGGCAGCTACACCATCCGGATCGACGACTATCTGGGCGACACCAACTACGACCTGACGGTGGGCAAGACCGGCACCCTGCCGACGGTGGCCTCGGGCGGCACCACCCAGGCGATCTACAGCGGCGAGGCTCTCAAGCCGACCCAGGGCGCGGTTGGCGACAGCACCAACTACTTCGCCGGCGTGTCGCCGCTGGCCGGGACCGCTCCGTCGCTGGCCCTGGCCGACAGCACCGGCCTCGGTTCGGGCTCGGCCAATGTCTCGGTGGTGCAGCCGCCGGCCAACCAGAACGACCGTCTGCTGCTGGCCCAGGCCTAGGCAAACGACAGGATCACGACGCGGCCGCCATCCCGGCGGCCGCGTTTTGGTTTCTACTCCAATCCCCCCGATCGCAGGATGAAGGCGGCGATGTCGTCCAGCCCCTGGCCGGTCTTCAGGTTGGAGAACAGGAACGGGCGCGAGCCCCGCATGCGGGCGGCGTCGCGGGCCATCACCTCCAGGCTGGCCCCCACCATGGGGGCGAGGTCGATCTTGTTGATGACCAGCAGGTCCGAGCGGGTGATGCCGGGGCCGCCCTTGCGGGGGATCTTGTCGCCCGCCGCCACGTCGATGACATAAAGGGCGATGTCCACCAGTTCCGGCGAGAAGGTGGCCGACAAATTGTCGCCGCCGGATTCCACCAGGATGATCTGGAGGGCGGGGAAGCGGGTCAGCAACTCCTCCACCGCCGCCAGATTGGCCGAGGCGTCCTCGCGGATGGCGGTATGGGGGCAGCCTCCGGTTTCCACCCCCAGGATGCGCTCCGGCGCCAGCGCCCCCGAGCGGGTCAGGAACTCGGCGTCCTCGCGGGTATAGATGTCGTTGGTGATGGCGGCGATGTCGTAGCGCTCGCGCAGCCGCTTGCACAGCGCGTCCATCAGGGCGGTCTTGCCGGAGCCCACCGGGCCGCCGATCCCCACGCGAAAAGCAGTCATGATCGGAACAGCCTCGTATATTGGGTTTCGTGGTTCATGCTGCACCAGTCCAGCATGGGGGTGGCGGCGCCGCGATCCTCCGGCGGGCGGGTCCGCGCCGCCGCCACCACCTCCAGCACCACCGCCTCCAGGGCGGCGACAGCCCGCTGGCCGTCGCTCTGGCCCAGCGGGACCAGCCGCACCGCCGCCGACACCAGATTGGCGGCGAAGGCATGCAGGAAAGCGGCCAGGGCGTCCGGCGCGGCAATGCCGGCGCGGCGCGCCGCCACCGCCACCGCCACCGCGTAGGCCGGGGACCGCTCCATCGCCTTCAGGCGGGCGCGCCAGCGATCCCACCACGGATCGGGCCAGGCGGCGGCGACGGCGATGACGAAGGCGGTTCCCTGCGCGGCGGATTCCAGCGCCAGTTCCTGGCTGCCGCGCCACGCCTCGGCCAGATCCACCACCCGGTCCAGCGCCTCCTCCGTCTCGGCGGCATAGGCGGCGAGGAACAGGTCGGCGTCGATCCGGCCGCTGCCGTGGAGAAGCAAGGTCTTCACCCAGTCCACCGTGGCGGCGAGGTCGCCCACCAGCCCGGCCTCCACCGCGTATTCCAGCCCGTGGGAATAGCTGAACGCCCCCACCGGGAAGGCCGGCGACAGCCACGCCATCAGCCGTAGCAGGGAGGAGGAGACGCTCATCCCCACCTCACCAACGGATCGGGGGCGGCCAGCAGGCCGTGGGGGTCGTAGGCTCCCGGCTCGGGCTGAAAGGCGGCGCGGTGGCGGGTCACCTCGGCCCCCAGGCACTCGGCCAGGGCCAGCAGCACCGGGTCGGCGGCCAGCCGCAGCCCCCCGCCGGGCAGCACCTGCACCGGCACATGACGGTTGCCCACATGCCAGGCCAGACGCGCCGCCTGCTCGGGCGAGGCGGCGTGGATATCGGCCACCTCCTCCAGGGCGGCGCGCACGGCGACGATGCCGCCGTCGTCCAGCGCCAACCCGTCGCCATCGCGTAAATAGGTGGCCGACGGCAGGTCGAGGAGGAAGTCCTCGCCGTCATCGTCGGTCATGCGGATGCGCCGCCGGTGGCGGTCATGGGCGGCGAGGGTGACGGTTCCCACCTGCCGGAGCGGATCGAGGGGACAGATTGCGATGGCCCTACGCATGGCTAGAACAGGAAGTAGCGCTGGGCCAGCGGCAGCTCCGCCGCCGGCTCGCAGGTCAGCAACTGGCCGTCGGCGCGCACCTCGTAGGTTTCCGGGTCCACCTCCAGGTGGGGCAGGGCGTCGTTGTGGACCATGTCGGCCTTGGTCAGGCCGCGGGTGCCCGCCACCGCCAGCAGCGGGCGTTTGAGGTCGAGCTTGCGGGTCAGGTCGGCCTCGATGCCGGCCTGGGAGACGAAGGTCACCGCGCTGGCCTGAAGCGCGCGGCCGAAGGCTCCGAACATGGGCCGGTAATGCACCGGCTGCGGCGTCGGGATCGAGGCGTTGGGATCGCCCATCAGGGCGGCGGCGATGCTGCCGCATTTCAGCACCAGATCGGGCTTCACCCCGAAGAAGGCCGGCTTCCAGATCACCAGATCGGCCAGCTTGCCCACCGCCACCGAGCCCACATGGGTGGAAATGCCATGGGTGACGGCGGGGTTGATGGTGTATTTGGCGATATAGCGCTTGGCGCGGGCATTGTCGTTGCCGGCCTCGCCGGGCAGATTACCCCGCTGGGCCTTCATCTTATGGGCGGTCTGCCAGGTCCGGGTGATGACCTCGCCGATGCGGCCCATGGCCTGGCTGTCCGAGCTCATCATGCTCATGGCCCCCAGGTCGTGCAGGATATCCTCGGCGGCGATGGTTTCCCGCCGGATGCGGCTTTCGGCGAAGGCGACGTCTTCCGGGATGCGCGGATCCAGGTGGTGGCAGACCATCAGCATGTCCAGATGCTCGTCCACCGTGTTGACCGTGAAGGGCCGGGTCGGGTTGGTCGATGACGGCAGGACGTTGGCGATGCCGCACAGCTTGATGATGTCGGGGGCATGGCCGCCGCCGGCGCCTTCGGTGTGGAAGGCGTGGATGGTGCGGCCCTTGAAGGCGGCGACGGTGTTCTCGACGAAGCCGGATTCGTTCAAGGTGTCGGTGTGGATGGCGACCTGGACGTCGAAGCGCTCGGCCACCGACAGGCAGGCATCGATGGCGGCCGGGGTGGTGCCCCAATCCTCGTGCAACTTGAGACCGCAGGCGCCGCCCCGGATCATCTCCTCCAGCCCTTCCGGCCTTGTGGCGTTGCCCTTGCCGAAGAAGCCGAGATTGACCGGCAGGCCCTCGGCGGCTTGCAGCATGCGCCCCAGATGCCACGGCCCCGGGGTGCAGGTGGTGGCGTTGGTGCCCTCGGCCGGACCGGTGCCGCCGCCCAGCAGGGTGGTCACGCCGGAATACAGCGCGTCCTCGACCTGCTGCGGGCAGATGAAATGGATGTGGGAATCGATGCCGCCGGCGGTGACGATGCGGCCTTCGCCGGCGATGATTTCGGTGCCGGGGCCGATGACGATGTCGATGCCCGACTGGATGTCGGGATTACCGGCCTTGCCGATGGCGGCGATGCGGCCGTCCTTCAGCCCGATATCGGCCTTGACCACCCCCCAGTGGTCGAGGATCAGGGCGTTGGTGATGACGGTGTCCACCGCGCCCTCGGACCGCGACCGCTGCGACTGGCCCTGGCCGTCGCGGATGACCTTGCCGCCGCCGAACTTCACCTCCTCGCCATAGGTGGTGAAATCCTTCTCCACCTCGATCACCAGATTGGTGTCGCCCAGGCGGACCTTGTCGCCGGTGGTGGGGCCGAACATGGCGGCATAGGCCTTGCGTTCGATGCGAAATGCCATGGATCAGCCCCCCAGCTTGCCGTTGACCAGACCGTTGAAGCCCCAGACCTCGCCGGAGCCGGCATAGGCGACCAGGGTGACGTCGCGGCTTTGGCCGGGCTCGAACCGCACCGCCGTCCCGGCGGGGATGTCGAGGCGGAAGCCCCGCGCCTTGGCCCGGTCGAAGGCCAGGGCGGCATTGGTCTCGAAGAAGTGGTAGTGGCTGCCCACCTGGATCGGCCGGTCGCCGGTGTTGGCCACCGTGACGGTGACCGTAGGGCGGCCGTCGTTCAGCACGATCTCGCCCGGCGCGGTGATGATTTCCCCCGGAATCATGGCGGTCCCCTTCAGCGGATCGGGTTGTGGACGGTCACCAGCTTGGTGCCGTCGGGGAAGGTGGCTTCCACCTGGATCTCGTGGATCATCTCGGCGATGCCGTCCATGACCTGAGCGCGGGTTAGGATCTCGGCCCCCGCCGACATCAGTTCGGCGACGCTGTGGCCGTCACGCGCGCCCTCCACCACGAAATCGGTGATCAACGCCACCGCCTCGGGGTAGTTGAGCTTGACGCCGCGATCCAGCCGCCGCCGCGCCACCATGGCGGCCATGGCCACCAGCAGCTTGTCCTTCTCCCGTGGACTCAAGTTCATGCTTAAATCTCCCAGATCCGAGGCAACCGCTCCGGCAGCCCCGCCGCCGCGTGACGCAGAGCCGCCCACACTTTCCCGAAACTTCGGCGCAGGCGGGCGGCGTCGCCATCCAGCCAGCGCGCCACCAGCAGACCGTTCACCACCGTGGCGCCGGCCCGGCCGCCAGAACCGTCCAGCAGTGCGCGCACCCGGTCGCGGTGCAGGCCCGGATCGGGCGCCGCCAGCACCAGGGTGGCGCCGGCGACGGCGCCGCCGAACCCGGCCGGGGCCGCCAGTCGCGCCGCCAGATCGCCGTCCAGGTGGAGGGCGTCGGCCCAGATCAGGCGCCCGGTCCTGCGGATCTCCCAGGCGTCGCGGACGAGGCCGGTGGCGAGGCGTTCGCCCTTGGCGGTGCGGCCGAACACCAGCATCTCTCCCACCAGGGCGCGGGCGTCGGGCGCCAGTTCCAGGCGCGTGAGGCGGCGCAGGCGGGCACCCTCGAACAGGATGGTCTCCTGCGGCAGGACCTCCAGCCAGCCGCCGGCCTCCACCCGCAGCGAAATGTCCACCGTGGTGTCGGGGCCGGTGGAGCGGTAGACTTTCTCGGCGGCGCTGGCCACCACCAGACCGGCGGACTCGCTCCCGACTTCCACCGACAGCTCCAGCCGGTCGCCGCCGGCCAGGCCACCCGAGGTGGTGACCAAGGCAGCCTGGGGCGGTTCGCCTGCCGGCGGATCGGGGAACAGCACCCGCAACGGCGCCTGCTGGAACAGATGGGCCAGCCGGTCCACCCCCTCGGCGCGGCGGAAGGTGATCGCCGCCCTGCCGTGCATGCGGGTGAGGTCAGACGGTGAGATAGCGTCGAACATCGTCCTCCACCATGCTGGCGGCCTGACCGGACAGCACCACTTCGCCCCGGTCCATGACGGCGAAATCGTCGGCCAGTTCCTTGGCGAAGTCAAAATATTGCTCGACCAGCAGCACCGCCATGGGTCCCCAATCCGGCAGGCGGGCCTCGGCCAGCAGGCGGATGACCCGGCCGATATCCTTGATGATGGAGGGCTGGATACCCTCGGTGGGCTCGTCCAGGATCAGCAGGCGCGGCCTTGTGACCAGGGCCCGCGCGATGGCCAGTTGCTGCTGCTGGCCGCCCGACAGGTCGCCGCCGCGCCGGCCCAGCATAGTCTTCAGCACCGGGAACAGCTCGAAGACCGCGTCGGGGATGGTGCGCCGGCCGCGCGGCAGTGGCGCGAAGCCGGTCTCCAGGTTCTCGCGCACCGTCAGGCGGGCGAAGATCTCGCGGCCCTGGGGCACGAAGCCGATGCCGGCCCGCGCCCGCTGATGCGCCGACAAGCCGGTGATGTCGCGGCCCTCCCAGGCGATGCGGCCGTCCTTCACGGGCTGGAGCCCCATGATGGCGCGCATCAGGCTGGTCTTGCCGACGCCGTTGCGGCCCAGCACGCAGGTGACCTTGCCCGCGCCCGCCTCCAGCGAGACCCGCCGCAGCGCGTGGCTGGCGCCGTAATAGAGGTTGATGCCGTCCACGTTCAGCATGATTCAGCGCCCCAGATAGACTTCAACGACCTTGGCGTCGGCCTGGATGGTTTCCAGCGAGCCCTCGGCCAGCACCGAGCCCTCGTGCAGCACCGTGACCTTGGCCCCCAGGGCACGGACGAATTCCATGTCGTGCTCCACCACCACCAGCGAGCGGGTGCCGTCCCGGGCCAGATCCAGGATCAGCGCGGCGGTGGCCTCGGTCTCGGCATCGGTCATGCCGGCCACCGGCTCGTCCAGCAGCAGCAGCCGCTGGTCCTGCATCAGCAGCATGCCGATTTCCAGCCACTGCTTCTGGCCGTGCGACAGGGCGCCGGCCAACTGGCCCGACTTGTCGGCCAGACCGATGCGGCCGAGCGTCGCCTGGATGCGGTCGCGCTGCTCCCCCTTCAGCAGGAACATCAAGGTGGCGAAGGCGCCCCGCTCGGCTTTCAGCGCCAGCTCCAGATTGTCGAACACGCTGAGATGCTCGAACACCGTCGGCTTCTGGAACTTGCGGCCGATGCCCAGATTGGCGATGGCCGATTCCTCCAGCCGGGTCAGGTCCACCTGCTGATCGAACAGCACGTCGCCGCTGTCGGGGCGGGTCTTGCCGGTGATGACGTCCATCATGGTGGTCTTGCCGGCGCCGTTGGGGCCGACGATGGTGCGCAGCTCGCCCGGCTCCAGCACCAGCGACAGGTTGTTCAGCGCCTTGAACCCGTCGAAGCTGACGGTGACGCCGTCCAGATAGAGGATGGAGCCGGCGGCGGGAACGCCGGGGCCGTGGGGGTCGTCCTGGGGATTGGACTCGTCAGCCATGCTTGTTCGTCCTCAACAGCCCCAACAGCCCCTTGGGCAGGCCCAGGGTGACGGCGATGAACAGGGCTCCCAGCAGGAACAGCCACAGCTCCGGCGCGGCCCCGGTCAGCCAGGTCTTGGCGCCGTTGACCGCGAAGGCGCCCAGCACCGCGCCCACCAGGGTGCCGCGCCCGCCCACCGCCACCCAGATGGCGATCTCGATGGAATTGGCCGGCGAGAACTCGCCGGGATTGATGATCCCCACCTGCGGCACGTAAAGCGCCCCGGCCAGCCCCGCCAGCATGGCCGACAGGGTGAAGGCGAACAGCTTGACCGCGGTGGGAGAATAGCCCAGGAAGCGCACCCGGCTTTCGGCGTCGCGCACCGCCATCATCACCCGGCCCAGCTTGGAGGTGACCACGAAGCGCACCAGCAGGAAGGCCAGCCCCAGCACCAGGGCCGACAGCAGGTACAGTCCCAGCTTGGTGGAGGGCTGCGACAGCGGGAAGCCCAGGATGTCCTTGAAGTCGGTCAGGCCGTTATTGCCGCCGAAGCCCATCTCGTTGCGGAAGAAGGCCAGCATCAGGGCGTAGGTCATGGCCTGGGTGATGATGGACAGATAGACGCCGGTGATGCGCGAGCGGAAGGCCAGCCAGCCGAACACCAGGGCCAGCGCGCCCGGCACCGCCAGCGCCATCAGGGCGGCGAACCAGAAATGGTCGAAGCCCAGCCAGTACCACGGCAGCTCCTTCCAGTTGAGGAACACCATGAAGTCGGGCAGGTCGGCGTTGCCATAGACGCCGCGCGTCCCGATGGAGCGCATCATGAACATGCCCATGGCATAGCCGCCCAGGGCGAAGAAGGCGCCGTGCCCCAGCGACAGGACCCCGCAATAGCCCCAGACCAAATCCATGGCCAGGGCCAGGGTGGCGTAGCATAGATACTTGCCCAGCAGGGTGACGACGTAATTGGGAACGTGGAGGGCGGAGTCCGGCGGCACCGCCAGATTCAGCGCCGGCACCACCCCCAGCAGCAGCAGGGCCAAGGCGCCCAGGCCCAGCCACAGGCGGCGGTCATGGGTGGCCAGCAGGCGGGTGGAGAGGCTCATGAGTCCACCGACCTTCCCTTGAGGGCGAACAGCCCGCGCGGGCGTTTCTGGATGAACAGGATGACGACCACCAGCACCAGGATCTTGCCCAGCATGGCGCCGGCATAGGGTTCCAGCACCTTGTTGACCAGACCCAGCGACAGGGCGCCGACCAGGGTGCCCCACAGGCTGCCGACGCCGCCGAACACCACCACCATGAACGAGTCGACGATATAGGTCTGGCCCAGATTGGGGCTGACATTGCCGATCTGGGACAGCGCTACTCCGGCCATGCCGGCGATCCCCGAGCCCAGGCCGAAGGTGGCGGCGTCGATGCGGTCGGTGGGAATGCCCATGGCGGCGGCCATGGGGCGGTTCTGGGTGACGGCGCGCATGTGCAGGCCAAAGCTGGACCAGCGCAGCAGGGCGGCCAGGGCGCCCAGCACCGCCAGGCAGAAGCCGATGATGACCACCCGGTTGTAGGTCAGGGTGAAGCCGCCGGCCAGGTCGATGCCGCCGGTCATCCAGGCGGGGTTGGCGACCTCGCGGTTGGAGGCGCCGAAGATGCTGCGCACCGCCTGTTGCAGCATCAGCGAGATGCCCCAGGTGGCCAGCATGGTCTCCAGCGGCCGGCCATAGAGGAAGCGGATGACGGTGCGTTCCAGCACCACCCCGATGGCGAAGGTGACGACGAAGGCCACCGGCACCGCCACCGGCAGGTAGAGGCCGATATAGTCGGGCGGCAGGAAGGCGCGGAACCCCTCCTGGACCACGAAGGCGGTATAGGAGCCCAGCATGATCATCTCGCCATGGGCCATGTTGATGACCCCCATGACGCCGAAGGTCACCGCCAACCCGATGGCGGCCAGCAGCAGCACGCTGCCCAGGCTGAGGCCCTGGAAGATGTTGGCGCCCATGTCCACCAGGGTCAGGCGGACATTGATGTCGGCCAGCGCCTTTTCGGCGGCGGCCTTGACCTGGGGCTCGGCCTCGATCTCCAGCAGGCGTTGCAACTGACCGCGCACCTGAGGATTGGAGGAGCCTTTCAGCGCCACAATGGCGGCCTTGCGGCGCTCGGGCTCGGCGGCGGCGAGGTCCAGGGTGGCCAGGGCCAGGGTCATGACCTGCCTGACCTCGGCGTCGGCCTCCCGGGCCAAGGCTGTGCGGATGGTCTCGGCGGATTCGGGATTGGGCTGGGCCAGCACCGCTTCCGCCGCGCGTTTGCGCAAGGACGGGTCGGGGCTGAACAGGGCCAGCCGGCCGGCGGCGCCGCGCGCCACGCCGCGCAGGCGGTTGTTGACGGTGATGGCGGTGGCCTCGGCGCCGGAGGCGGCGGCCCGGGTGACGGCGTCGGTGAAGGCGCCGGCTTGCTCGATCAGCAGGGCGCCGTCGGGAGCGGCATAGAGGCGGCCGTCGGCCAGAGCGTCCAGCACCAGGGCGGCGCGGCCGTCGCCCAGGGTGGCCAGCGCCTCGGCGGCGGCGATCTTGTCGGAATAGCCGTCGGCGTTCAGGCCGCGCACCGCATCGGCGAAATCGTCGGCGAAGGCGGGGGAGGCGACGGCCAGCAACGCCAGCAGGGCAAGCTTGAAGATCTTCAAGGGGCGAACTCCCTTAGGCGTCCCGGTGGAACTACCCCCACCCCGACCCTCCCCCGCTTTCGCGGGAGAGGGGGCTTTTATCTCCCTCCCCCGCCGCAGGTGGGGGAGGGCCGGGGAGGGGGCCTGTGTCCTACATCTTGAACTTGGGCTCGGCGCAGTTGCCGCAGACCCAAGGATAGGTCCAGTCGGCCTTCAGCTTGGCGCTTTCCGGGATATAGGGGCTCCAGGCGTCGGCGCGGATGACGTCCTTGGTCCGCCACACGGTCTGGAACTGGCCGTTGGCCTGGATCTCGCCGATCAGCACCGGCTTGGACAGGTGGTGGTTGGTGTTCATCACCGCCACGCCGCCGGTCAGGTTCTTGACCTTCTGGCCGTACATGGCCTGGCGCACCGCGTCCACGTCGGTGGTGCCGGCCTGTTGCACCGCCTGGGTCCACATCTTGAAGCCGATATAGGTGGCTTCCATGGGGTCGTTGGTGACGCGCTTGGGGTTCTTGGTGAAGGTCTGCCACTGCTTGATGAAGGCGTCGTTCTCGGGCGCCTTCACCGATTCGAAGTAGTTCCAGGCGGCGAGATGGCCCACCAGATTCTTGGTGTCGATGCCGGCCAACTCTTCCTCGCCCACCGAGAAGGCGACGACGGGGATCTGGTCGGCCTTGATGCCCTGATTGGCCAGTTCCTTATAGAACGGCACATTGGCGTCGCCGTTGATGGTGGAGACCACGGCGGTCTTCTTGCCGGCCGAGCCGAACTTCTTGATGTCGGCGACGATGGTCTGCCAGTCGCTGTGACCGAACGGGGTGTAGTTGATCATGATGTCCTCGGGCTTGACGCCCTTGGACTTGAGATAGGCTTCCAGGATCTTGTTGGTGGTGCGGGGATAGACGTAGTCGGTGCCGGCCAGGACCCAGCGCTTCACCTCGCCGCCATCCTTGCTCATCAGGTAGTCCACCGCCGGGATGGCCTGCTGGTTGGGGGCGGCACCGGTGTAGAAGACGTTGCGCGAGCTTTCCTCGCCCTCGTACTGCACCGGGTAGAACAGCAGGCCGTCCAACTGCTCGAACACCGGCAGCACCGACTTGCGCGACACCGAGGTCCAGCAGCCGAACACCGCCGCGACCTTGTCCTTCTCCAGCAGCTCGCGCGCCTTCTCGGCGAACAGCGGCCAGTTGGAGGCCGGGTCCACCACCACCGCCTCGACCTTCTTGCCGAGCAGGCCGCCCTTCTTGTTGATGTCGTCGACCATCATCAGGACGGTGTCCTTCAAGGTGGTCTCGGAAATCGCCATGGTGCCGGACAGGGAATGCAGCACACCGATCTTGATGGTGTCCTCGGCCGCGTTCGCGGTAAAGGGCAGGAGGAAGGCGGCGGCCAGCAGACCGGCGCCGAAAGCCCGAAGCGATGTCATGGAAAGTCTCCCGTGCGAGGTGTTGACCGCTCGGACTATACGTGACCGTTGTTTCTGGTATTTTTCCAAGGCAACCGAAGCAGGACGCCATGCCGCTCCAGCCCCATATCCTTGTGGTCGATGACGACGAAGCGGTCCGGGCGGTCATCACCGCCTGCGCCGCCAAGGCCGGCTATCGCATCGACCAGGCCGAGGACGCCGCCGGCTTGCGCGCCTGGCTGGACCATGGCGGCATCGACCTGATCCTGCTGGACGTCAACCTGCCCGACGGCGACGGCATGGCCCTGGCCCGCGAGACTCGCGCCAAGCACGACGTGGGCATCATCATGGTGACCGAGCGGGGCGCTCCCGACGACCGCGCCCTGGGGTTGGAGATCGGCGCCGACGACTACCTGCCCAAGCCGGTCTATCCCCGCGAATTGCTGGCCCGCATCAAGAATGTGCTCGACCGCCGCGCCGGCCCCCGCGCCGGCGGCAATCCCCACCGCCACAGCTTCGCCGGCTGGACCCTGGACAGCGCCGAGCGGGTGGTGGCGGACGCGCAGGGCTGCGCCCTGGAGCTGACCCCGGCGGAGTTCGACCTGCTGAGCATCCTGGTGGCGCGGGCCGGCCGCATGCAGAGCCGCGACCAGTTGATGGAGAGTCTGGGCTCGGCCGAGACCGAGGCGGGGCCGCGCAGCATCGACATCCTGATCAGCCGGTTGCGCAAGAAGCTGGCCGACGACCTGATCGAGACCTGCCGCGGCCATGGCTACCGCTTCACCGCCAAGGTGACGAAGGGGTAGCGGGGGAGGTCCCGGCTAAAGCTGGCGAACCTCGATGTCGTGCTTCTTCAGGGCGTAGCCGATCTGGCGGGGGGTGAGCCCCAGCAGGCGGGCGGCCTTGGCCTGGACCCAGCCGCAATGCTCCATGGCCTGGACCAGACGCTCGCGTTCGGACAGGTCCTGGTCGGCGGTGGGTTCGGACATCGGCGGAGCGGCGGCGGGCGGAGCAGCGGGCGGGACGAACGCCGACGGCGGCGGAGAATGGGGCGCCATCGGCCCGGTCGGCACCGGAATGGGGGCCGAAACCTTGACCGGCTGCGACACCGTGGCGCCGGTCCGCTTGTGCCACAGGGTCGAGGACAGACAGGTGTCGTGACGACAGAGCAGGTTCATCTCGTCGATGGTTTCGCCCTTGGTCATGGTGGCGGTACGGTAGACGCAGTTTTCCAACTCGCGGACATTGCCGGGGAAGTAGCAGGATTGCAGCGCCGTCAGCGCCTGCTCGGAAAAACCGAGGCTGCGGCCGTTCTCGTCGTTGAACTGCTTGAGGAAGTACATGGCCAGCAACGGGATGTCGCCCGAACGCTCGCGCAGCGGCGGCAGGAAGATCGGCACCACGTTGAGGCGGTAATACAGGTCGGCGCGAAAGCTGCCGTCGGTCACCGCCGCTTCCAGGTCGCGATTGGTGGCGGCGACGAGGCGGACATCGACCTTGACGGTCTTGGCTCCGCCGACCCGCTCGAACTCGCCTTCTTGAAGCACGCGCAGCAGCTTGGCCTGGAAGTTCGACGAGATCTCGCCGATCTCGTCCAGGAACAAGGTGCCGCCGCTGGCCAGTTCGAAGCGGCCCTTGCGCTCGGAGACGGCGCCGGTGAAGGCCCCCTTCTCGTGGCCGAACAATTCCGATTCCAGCACGCTTTCCGACAGGGCGGCGCAGTTGACCTTGATGAACGGCTTGGTCGAGCGCTGCGACAGGATATGAATGGCGCGGGCCACCAGTTCCTTGCCGGTGCCGCTTTCGCCGCGCAGCAGGATGGTGGCCTTGGTCGGGGCGGCCTGCTGGACCTGGGCGAAGACATGGGCCATGGCCTCGGAGGTGCCGACCACGTCCTCGAGGCCGCGAATGGGCAGCGACGGCGCCACGTCGGCCATCTTCTTACGCAACCGCGCCTGATCGCTCATCAGCATCTCGCGGTCGGCCACCACCTTCTTGTGCAGGCTGGCGGTCTGGCCGATCAGGGTGGCGACCATGGTCAGGAAGCGTAGGTCATGCTCGAACACCACCAGGGCGCTGCCGTCCCAGGCGCGCTCCACCGACAGGGCTCCGAACGGTTTTTCCGTGGTCTTGATCGGCACGCAGAAGAACGAGATCCGTTCGTCCTCCAGCGCCTCGTTGCCGAGGACGAAATCGGCCAGCAGCGGCTCGTCGGCGGCGTCGGGCACCACCATGGGAATGCCGGTGGCGATGACCCGCGCGGCGGCGGCATAGGGATAGGCCACCCCGCCGGCCCGCGCCGCCTGAAGCGACATGCCGGTGACGGCGGCCAGAACCGGCTGGCCGGGCGCTTCGGTGAACACCACCGCGCCGTGACGCATGTTCAGATACGACGACAGAATGTTGAGAACGTCGTGGAGCGCCTTGTCCAGATCGAGGGTGGCCCCCAGAATCTTGCTGATCTCATAGATCCCGATCAGCGGCAACGCACTGTCGTCGGCTCGGTCTCGGATCGCCCGCATATCGCTTGCCCTATTTTCCATACCAACAATCCCACCGGATAAGGGTATCCGGACAGCATCCCCCCTGAGTCGATGATTATTCGCATGATTCTTATGCAAATCCATCGGCCGCGTCCACCATAACCGGTGCTTGCCCTATAAATGGGCTGCGGCGAGACGATTGCGCAAGGGGTGGGATCGGTGTACCGGTGAAGAAAGACGGGGAAATATCGGTTCGGGAATGATCGACAGCCGGCACTGCCTCGGGAAATGGATTGCCCTGCTTACGCTGGTCGTCGCCTTGGCGGCTCCGGTTCATGGGGCGTGGGCGGAGGTGATCCACCTCACCGACAGCACCACCCAGGCCGACTTCGCCGGCCGGATGGATCTGTTGCGCGACGAGTCCGGCACCCTTTCCATCGACGACATGGCGCGCCCCGAGGTCGCCGCGCGCTTCCAGCGCCTGCCCGGCAACCTCTCCGCCGGATACGACCGCTCCGCCTTCTGGCTGCGCTTCCAGGTCCAGCGCGACCCGTCCGCCACCGACCGCTGGTTCATCGAGGTCAAGATGCCCCATCTCGACCATGTGGGCCTCTACACCCCCGACGGGACCGGCGGCTTCACCGTGGTCAAGACCGGCAGCCGGACGCCTTTCTCCACCCGGCCGGTGGCCCACCGCACCTTCGTGTTCTCTCCCAACTTTCCCGCCGGCGAGCCGCAGACCGCCTATCTCCGGATTCAATCCAACAAGACGCTGACGATCAGCGTCAAGATCTGGGCCGACGCCGCCTTCGCCGAGCACGCCTCCAGCGAGTCGTTCCTGCTGGGGCTGGTCAACGGTTGCCTGGGCGGCATCATCCTGTTCTCCCTCTTTCAGTACGCCCTGAAGCGGGACCCCATCTATATCTACTACGTGGCCTACATATCCGCCTCGGAGGTCCTGTACATCACGGCGACGGGATACATCGCGCAATACGTTGTCCCGGATTCGCCCATGCTCGCCACCGCGCTGTCCGGGGTCGTCGTCAGCGTCAGCGCCGGCCTGTGGCTGCTCTTCGTTTCCAAGGTTCTCGATCTGGCGCGCAACTACCCGGTCCTCAATCGGATTTACGTCTGGGTGGGACGGCTGATGATCCTGTGGGCGGCCAGCGTTCTCCTCGACCGGTTCTATCTGGTGGCTCCGGTCATCCACTCGGTCTTCCTGGTGTCGCTGTTTATTTCGACCTATGTGGCCGTCGCCCTGTCCTATCGCGGCGACCGGGTCGCCCGGTTCTTCCTGGCGGCCATCCTGGTCTACATCATGACCATGGGACTGATCCTGCTGCGCATCCTCGGCCTCTTCGACATCACGCCGGAGATCAACATGTTCGCCCAGGCGGCGGCGGTGCCCCACATGCTGCTGCTGAGCCTGGGGCTGTTGGATCGCACCGCCGGAATCGACGCCAACCGGCTGGAAACCGCCCGCCGGACCGAACGCTACCTGGAGCGGCGGGTGGCGCTGCGCACCGCTGAACTGGCCGACACCAACACCACCCTGGCGGCCGAGATCGCGGTGCGTCGCGCCGCCGAGAATCGCCTGCGGGAGAGCGAGCATCAGGTCCGCGCCATCCTCGACGCGGCCCCGTTCCCCATGCTGGTGGCCGGCTTCCCCAGCGGTGGGTTCATGTTTCTCAACCGGCCCGCCATCGATCTGCTGAATGTCGCCGGCGAGGAGACGGAAGCGCTCGCCACCGAGGACTTCTACGTCAATCCTGGCGAGCGCGGCCAATTCCTGCAAACGCTGGAGGAGACGGGCTGCGTCCTCGGGGCGGAGCTGTATATCCGCCGCCGGCCCGACGAGCAGCGCTGGGTCCTGTTGTCGGCGGTCCGCTTCACCTATCGCAACCAGGATGCCGTCCTGATCTGCCTCAACGACATTTCCACCCGCAAGCGGCTGGAAGAAAGCCTGCGGCTGACCAATATCCGGTCGGAAGCGGCGCTGGAGGCCGGCAACCAGGCGCTCCGCGAGCAGCGCAATTTCCTCGCCATGGTCTCCCACGAATTCCGGGTGCCGCTGGCCATCATCGAGGCGGCGTCGCAGTTGCTCGGCATCTATACCGCGTCGGACGAGGAGGCCGAGGACGAGGTCGCCAAGATTGGTCGGGCGGTGCGGCGGATGTCCGACCTGATCGACGTGTGCCTGGCCGACGACCGGCTGGATTCGAACATGATGGCGCTCAAGATCGCTGAATTCGAGCTGGGCGCCGTCCTGTCCGAGCTGTGCGAGGACAAGCGGCCCTTCGCCGGCAATCGCCCGCTGACGGTGACCTGCGACCGCCCGGTCTTCGTCGAGGCCGATCTCACCTTGTTGCGGATCGGCTTCTCCAACCTGATCGACAACGCGTTGAAATTCTCGCCGCCCAAGTCGCCGGTGAGCGTCAGCGTCACCAGCGACGGCGAGGGCGCCATGGTCAGGGTCACCGATTGCGGCCCCGGCATCAGCCTGGAGGAGCAGCCGCGCATCTTCGAGAAATTCTTTCGCTCGACCAAGGCCGACCGGGTGCGGGGCGCCGGCCTCGGCCTTTATATCGTGCGCCGGATCGTCGACCTCCACGGCGGCAGCATCGCCGTCGACAGCCGGCCGGGAGCGGGAGCGACCTTTATCGTCTGGCTGCCGCTGAAAGTGGGTTCCCCCGAAAATGATCGGTCAATGCCTTGATGCACGGCATGGTCTCTGTATGATGGTCGATGCGTACAATTAACGTCCGTGGTGTTCGGGTATGATCAAAGTCATCGTTGTCGAGGACGATCCCGACCTATGCGGATCGATCCTCCGGTACCTTTCCCTGGTCGGAATGACGGTGAAGCGCGCCGGCAGCGGCGAGGAGCTGGACGCCCTGCTGACCACCTTCACCCCCGACCTGCTGGTGCTTGACGTCAACCTGCCGGGAGAAGACGGCTTCTCCATCGCGGCGCGGCTGCGGTCGGTGTCCAAGGTCGGCATCGTCATGCTGACGGCGCGCGGCCAGCTTGACGACCGGGTGCTGGGCCTGACCGCCGGCGCTGACGCCTATCTGGTCAAGCCGGTGCAGTTCCGCGAATTGGAGGCGGTGATTCACAGTCTGGCCCGCCGTCTGCGCGAGACGATGCCGGAGGAAAAGGTGGATATCCGCGAGGACGGCCACCGGGCCTGGGGCTTCGACGCCGCCAACTGGTCGCTGCTGACCCCCAACGGCCATCAGGTGCCGTTGACCAATGCCGAGTACCGCGTGCTGCAAACCCTGACCGCCGAGCCGGGCGCCTCGGTGGCGCGGGAGGACATCGCCACCGCGCTGGGCAAGACGGTGGGCGGCTACGACGACCGCAGCATCGACGCGGTGATGGCCCGCCTGCGCCGCAAGGTCCAGGTCGCCACCGGCGAGAACCTGCCGATCCGGGCGGTCCGCTCGGTGGGCTATGTCTTCGCCGCGCCGGTGGAAGCCCGCACCCAATCCGAAGTTTAGTCCCGCCCCTCAGTCGCCGGGCGGGATGCGTGCCGCATCCCTTGGCTTTCGCGCCTTGTGGCGCGCCGGCCCTTGGCCGCAACTCCGAGCGAATGTATGATTCATTCGCTCGTCGGTATGACGTTACTCCGTCTGACAGGAATCCCCCTCCCATGGCCCGCACCATCGGCTCGCACGGCCCCAAGACCATGGAGGCCATCCGCAAGGCCGGGCTGAAACTCATCTACGAGCACGGCTTCGAAGCCATGAGCCTGCGCCAGCTGGCCTCCGAGGTCGGTATCCAGGTGGGCTCGCTCTACAATCACATCAGCACCAAGGAAGACCTGCTCTACGACCTGATCAAGGTCCATATGGACGAGCTGTTCCGCCAGTTCGACCAGATCCGGGCCGACACCGACGCCCAGGACCCGGTGGAGCGCCTGAAGGCCTTCATCACCTTCCACGTCACCTACCACATCGTCCGCAAGCGCGAGGTGTTCATCGGCTATTCGGAACTGCGCAGCCTGGAACCCAATCACTACGAGGAAATCGTCGCCCTGCGGCGGCAGTACGAACGCCACCTGATCGCCATCCTGCACCAGGGCGAGAGCCAGGGCCGGTTCCACTTCGGCGATGCCAGCGTCGCCGCCTATGGCATCCTGTCCATGCTGACCGGCGTCTGCACCTGGTTCCGCCCCCATGGCCGCCTGAGCAAGGAACAGGTCATCGCCACCTATTCCGACATGGTGCTGAACGGATTGACGCCGCCCAAGGCTCCCTGAGCACGGTCGTCATTCCCGCTTGCAACGGCACCGTCACGAATGTATCATTTTGCCATACAGCGAAATGAGGCTACCGTCCCCGCCATGCTTGAGACATTCGAGACCGTCGCCAAAGCCGTCGCCGATCCCAGCCGGGTGCGTATCCTGAAGCTGCTGGAAGGCGGCGAGTTGTGCGTCTGCCAGATCACCACGGTGTTGGACCTTGCGCCCGCCACCGTGTCCAAGCATCTGGCGGGGTTGAAGACCGCCGGCCTGCTTCAGCAGCGCCGGGAGGGCAAGTGGGCCTATTACCGCTTGGCCGAACGCACCCTCAACCCCTATGCCCTGTCCTTCCTCGCCCTGGTCGGCGCGTCCCTGGCGGACGATCCGACCCTCGCCGAGGACCGCCGGGTCCTGGCCCTGGTCAACGCGGTGCCGGTCCAGGTCCTGTGCGACCAGGGGCGCGCCGCACTCGGTCCGAATGCTCCGGCGGTAACCACCTGCTGTGGGGGACCACCATGAGCGAGAAAGTCTACAACGTCCTGTTCCTGTGCACCGGCAATTCGGCCCGCAGCGTGCTGGCCGAGGCCATCCTCAACCGCGACCTGTCCGGCAAGTTCAAGGCGTTCAGCGCCGGCAGCCACCCCAAGGGCAGCATCGACCCGACGGTCCTGGCCTTGCTGAAGCGGACCAATTACCCGACCGAGGGTCTGCGCTCCAAGTCGTGGGACGAGTTCGCCCGGCCCGGCGCCCCCGAATTGGATTTCGTCTTCACCGTCTGCGACAACGCCGCCGGCGAGGTCTGCCCCATCTGGCCGGGCCAGCCCATGACCGCCCATTGGGGCGTCCCCGATCCGGCCGGCTTCGAAGGATCCGAGGCCGAGAAGGCCGCCTTCTGCGGCGACGTCATGCGCATGCTCGCCACCCGGATCAACATTTTCGCCGCCTTGCCGATCCGCTCGCTGGATCGCCTGTCCCTGCAAAAGCGCCTCGACGAGATCGGCAAGAGCGCACACTGAACCCAAGGACTCCATCGTCATGACCAACACGCCCATCAACGTCCTCGTCCTGTGCACCGGCAATTCGGCCCGCAGCGTGCTGGGCGAATGCCTGATCAACGATCTCGGCGGCGGCAAGTGGAAGGCCTACAGCGCCGGCAGCCAGCCCACCGGCAAGGTCAACCCGCTGTCCCTCGAAGTCCTCAAGGAGAAGGGCCATTCCACCGAAGGCTTCCGCTCCAAGTCGTGGGACGAGTTCGCCCTGCCCGATGCGCCTCGGATGGATCTGGTGATCACCGTCTGCGACAACGCGGCGGGCGAAGTCTGCCCCATCTGGCCGGGCCATCCGTCCAAGGTCCATCTGGGCTTCCCCGACCCCGCCGCCGCCGAGGGCACCCATGACGAGCGGCTGGCCGAATTCCGCAAGGTCTACGCCATGATCGAGGCCAAGATACGCAAGCTGATCGAACTCGGCCCCGACCGGGCGGGCGAGGTCTAGGATGAACCTGTTCGAACGCTATCTGACGCTGTGGGTGGGGCTGTGCATCGTCGCCGGGGTGGCGCTGGGTCATGTCTTCCCGGCGCCGTTCCACGCCATCGGCGGGATGGAGGTGGCCAAGGTCAATCTGCCGGTGGCGGCGCTGATCTGGCTGATGATCATCCCCATGCTGCTGAAGATCGATTTCGGCGCGCTGCATCAGGTCAAGGAGCATTGGAAGGGCATCGGCGTCACCCTGTTCATCAACTGGGGCGTCAAGCCGTTCTCCATGGCGCTGCTGGGCTGGGTGTTCATCAGCCATCTGTTCAAGCCCTATCTGCCGGCCGACCAGATCGACAGCTATATGGCCGGCCTGATCCTGCTGGCGGCGGCGCCCTGCACCGCCATGGTGTTCGTATGGTCCAACCTGACCCATGGCGAGCCCCACTTCACCCTGAGCCAAGTGGCGCTCAACGACCTGATCATGGTCTTCGCCTTCGCTCCCATCGTCGGCCTGTTGCTGGGCCTGTCCTCCATCACCGTGCCGTGGGACACCCTGCTGCTGTCGGTGGTGCTTTACATCGTGGTGCCGGTGATCGTCGCCCAAGTCTGGCGCAAGCTGCTGCTGAGCCGGGGGCCGCAGGCCCTGGCCGCCACCCTGGCCATGCTGGGGCCCCTGTCGCTGGTGGCGTTGCTGACCACCCTGGTGCTGCTGTTCGGGTTCCAGGGCGAGCAGATCATCGCCCAGCCGCTGGTCATCCTCATGCTGGCGGTGCCCATCACCATCCAGGTCTACTTCAACTCTGGCCTCGCCTATCTGCTGAGCAGGAAGCTGGGCGTCGCCCATTGCGTCGCCGGCCCCTCGGCCCTGATCGGCGCCAGCAACTTCTTCGAACTGGCGGTGGCCGCCGCCATCAGCCTGTTCGGCTTCCACTCGGGCGCGGCGCTGGCCACCGTGGTGGGCGTGCTGATCGAGGTGCCGGTGATGCTGTCGGTGGTGAAAATCGTCAACGCCAGCAAGGGCTGGTACGAATCCGGGAGACCGTCATGACCAAGCTTGAAGTCTACGACCCCGCCATGTGCTGCTCCACCGGAATCTGCGGTCCCGAGGTCGATCCCGCCCTGGTCGCCTTCGCCGCCGACCTGAACTGGGTGGCCGAGCAGGGGATCGCCGTGCAGCGCTACAACCTGGGCACCGAGCCGCAGGAATTCGCCGCCAATCCGGCGGTGATCAAGGAGATGGAAGCCGGCATGGACCGCCTGCCCATCATCGCCGTGGACGGCCATATCGTTTCCACCGGCGTCTACCTGTCGCGCGACCAACTGGCGGCCAAGCTGGGGCTTGTCCAGCCCAAGCCCCGCATCGCGGTCGCCGCCGGCGGGTCCTGCTGCTCGCCCAAATCCGGCTGCTGCTGATGGCCCTGCCCACGGTCGGCACCCGCATCCTGTTCTTCACCGGCAAGGGCGGCGTCGGCAAGACCTCGCTGTCCTGCGCCACCGGCCTCGCCCTGGCCGAAGCCGGCGGCCAGGTGCTGATCGTCAGCACCGATCCCGCCTCCAACCTGGACGAGGTGCTGGGCACGGCGTTGACCGCGACGCCCACCGCCATCGCCGGCGCTCCCGGCCTGTTCGCGTTGAACATCGACCCGGAAGCCGCCGCCTTCGTCTATAAGGAGCGCATGGTCGGTCCCTATCGCGGCATCCTGCCCGCCGCCGCCATCGCCAGCATGGAGGAGCAGTTCTCCGGCGCCTGCACCGTGGAAATCGCCGCCTTCGACGAATTCGCCAAGCTGCTGGGCGATCCCGGGACCACCGCCGCGTTCGACCACGTCATCTTCGACACCGCCCCCACCGGCCATACGCTCCGCCTGCTGACCCTGCCCTCGGCCTGGACCGAGTTCATCGCGTCCTCCACCGGTGGCGCGTCCTGCCTGGGACCGCTGGCCGGGCTGGAGAAGCAGAAGGCGCTGTATGCCGCCACCGTCGCCCAACTGGCCGACCCGGCGGTCACCACCCTGGTCCTGGTCAGCCGTCCCGAGCCCTCGGCCCTGCGCGAGGCCGAGCGCACCAGGGGCGAGCTGGCCGAATTGGGGGTCAGCAATCTGCGCCTCGCCCTCAATGGAACATTCGCCGCCGCCCAGCCGGGCGACGCCATCGCCGATGCCATGACCGAGCGAGGCCGCGCCGCCCTGGCCGGCATGCCGGCCGGGCTGGCCCGGCTGCCCCGCAGCGAGACGCCGTTGCTGCCCCAGGGCACTGTCGGCCTCGCTTCCTTGCGGGCCATGAGCGCCGCCGACATCCCGGTTCCGCCCAGCCTGGACCCGCTGCCGCCCCTGGTCCTGCCCGGCGGGCTGGAGGCGCTGGTGGCCGAGATCGCCGCCGCCGGCCACGGGGTGATCATGACCATGGGCAAGGGCGGCGTCGGCAAGACCACCCTGGCCGCCGCCATCGCCGTCGCCCTGACCCGGCAAGGCCATTCCGTGACCCTGTCCACCACCGATCCCGCCGCCCATGTGCGCGACGCGGTGGCGGGCGAGGTGGCGGGCCTGACCGTCACCCGCATCGACCCGGAGCGCGAGGTCGCCGATTATCGCGACGAGGTTCTGGCCAAGGCGGGCGGCAGCCTCGACGCCGCCGGCCGCGCCATGCTGGAGGAGGATCTGCGCTCGCCCTGCACCGAGGAGATCGCGGTGTTCCGGGCCTTCGCCCGCACCGTCGACGGCGGCAAGGACGGCTTCGTGGTGCTGGACACCGCCCCCACCGGCCACACCATCCTGCTGCTGGATGCCGCCGAGGCCTATCATCGCGAGGTGTCGCGCACCCAGGCCGACCTGCCCGACGCCGTCCGCTCCCTGCTGCCCCGCCTGCGCGACCCGGCCTTCACCCGGACGCTGATCGTGACCCTGGCCGAGGCGACCCCGGTCCACGAGGCGGAACGGCTGCAACAGGATCTGGCGCGGGCCGGCATCGCGCCCTTCGCCTGGATCGTCAATCAAAGCCTGCTGGCCAGCGGCACCGCCGATCCCCTGCTGGCCCAGCGCGGCCGCGCCGAGATCCCCTTCATCGAGCGGGTGAGCCGGTCGCTGTCGCCGCGCACCGCGCTGATCCCATGGCGGTCGCCCGCGACGGCATGAGCTTCTATTCCGCCAAGCATGACGGCGGAACATTGACGCCGGCTTTCGCCCATGCCATCCCTATCGGCGAGAAATCCAAGCAGGGGAGTGCTTCATGAACAAAGCCGATCTCGTGTCCAAGGTGGCCGAACTCGCCAACCTGACCAAGGCCGATTCCGACAAGGCCGTCGACGCCACCTTCGCCGCGATCACCGCCGCGCTCAAGGCCGGCGACGACGTGCGAGTGGTCGGCTTCGGGTCTTTCTCGGTTTCCGCCCGAGCCGCCCGCGAGGGACGCAATCCCAGCACCGGCGCGACCATCGCCATCCCGGCGGGCAAGGCCCCCAAGTTCTCCGCCGGCAAAGGCCTGAAGGACGCGGTGAATGGCTGAAAACACGAAGGCGCTCACCGCCCGCCTCGTCACCGCCTATCTGCGACGTGCCGAGGTGGCCGCCGACGACCTCCCCGGCCTCATCCAGGCCACATACACGGCCCTGGCCGGCATCTCGGCGCCGCCGCCCGAGCCGGTCGAGTCGCAGCAGCCCGCCGTCCCGGTGAAGAAATCGATCACGCCCGCCGCCATCCTCTGTCTGGACTGCGGCAAGGCCCAGAAGATGCTTAAACGACACCTCCAGACAGCTCATGGGCTGTCGGTGGAGGAGTACAAGGCCAAGTGGTCCCTGCCCGCCAGCTATCCCGTGGTGGCGCCCGATTACGCCGAGCGCCGCTCGGCCCTGGCGAAAGCCAGCGGCCTTGGCCATTCGCGAAAGAAGGCGGCGGCGGAGCCGCCCTCCGAAGCGGCGGCCAAGCCCCGGCACCGCTACCCCGCCTCCCGCTGGTCAAAGCCGGCGGACTGACGGGGGAGGGGCGAACGCGCGCCACGACATGGGGAAAATGGCGCAACCGGCTGGATTCGAACCAGCGGCCTCTGCCTTCGGAGGGCCTGTTGTCAGCATTGTGATTGGCTTAATATCGTTTAAATTCATATCGTTATAGCGCATGCCGATGCATGTGAGTGCATCAAAATGCAAGCCTGCTGTCCCGGATTTGTCCCCAAGCGTATTGACGGCGCAGGCTAGCTGTGGGATGGTCCCGGTAACGAATCTTGGTCGGGACATAGAGTCAGACGCCTAGACTTAACGTTGCATCCGTCTCGCGGCGGGTGTCGAGGGCGGTCAAAAATATGTTGTAAGGGCCAAGTGGGGCTTATGGCGGTATTGTCCTTAACCGCAAGCGTGTATTCCCGCTTTGGTGCGGATAGGCGGGGTAATTACTGTATATCTCGACAGTACGTGGAGCGGCTCCGAAGTTAACGTGCCGCCGCGATAGGGACGGGGGCAAAGTCACGCCAGGTCTCCTATCCGTCCGGGGCGGTGCAAGCCGGACTCTCTGACATTTGGTCAAGGGGTCCATAACTATGTCCGCTCGGCACGTGCGCGTTACGCGCGCCTATCTCCATCCGTCGCCAGATTCTGGTTTTTTGTCTCGCCAGCAAGTCAGTGACCGATACGGTTTCAGCATTGGTTTCCTTGCTCATTTATCTCGCGATCTCTTGTGGTACCACGAGGTCGGACGTAAACGTCTCTACGAGGCGAAGGACGTGGAGGCGTTTATCCGTGGACAAGGTCGTGTTGAGCCAACTCCCCTAAAGCCGGCACCCAAAGGGAGAGGGCGGCCTCGCAAACCTGCGCTTGATAGGACGCCAGAGCGCACGGCGGTATCGTAGCCATGCCGCGCCGTCGCAAAGATGGGACATTCCAGCGGGTCCTACCGCTGGATCGCCGCCGACAATTATCTTGGCCGGTTGAGCGACAACTATGATGGCCGGTATGATTGCCCGCTGGGGCCGGACGTAAGGAGGGGCGGAGCCCCGACTGG